>JBEGQI010000166.1:0-30766 GCA_041181065.1 Verrucomicrobiota bacterium
CGCTAGGTTCGCATCGAGTGTCGGAGAGGTCGGCGATTTCTTGTCGCGATGGAACTGCACATTCAAAGCTTGGGCCAGTCCCTCGAGCAACTGTTGCGGGCGGATTGGTTTGTGGAGAATGACGGAAATGCCGGCGCGGTGTGGACGTGGGTCATCGCTGCGGACGCGCGTGGCGGAAAGCAGCAGGATGGGCAGGAACCGACCCGTCGGGGTGGCTCGAATCTCACCCACGAGCGCCATGCCGTCCGTGTTGGGAAGTTGAAGATCGAGGATGGCGGCGTGAAATTCCCTGCCCGAGGAAAGCGCGGACATGGCTTCGCGCGCGTTCGTCGCTGCTTCGATCTCCATGCCCCACTGTTTAACGCGATGTTCTAGCAGGCGTTGATTCGTGGGGCTGTCTTCGATGACTAGGAGCCGTTTGCCGGCAAGCTGCGGTTGAGGCAGTTGCCATGGCGCCTGACCTGCGGAAGCTGCGGCGTTGGCCAGGATGGTGAAGTGGAACGTCGCTCCTTTTCCGGCGTCGCTTTCCACCCAAATGCTGCCGCCCATGAGTTCTGCGAGACGTTTGCAGATGGCGAGACCAAGGCCGGTGCCGCCGTAGTGCCGCGTCGTGGAGGCGTCCACTTGCTGGAAAGACTTGAACAGGCGGCTTTGCTTGTCGAGCGGGATGCCGATGCCGGTGTCGCGCACGGAGAAGTGCAACAGCCATTGCTGCGGGTGCCGGATGAAATCGGTGTCCGGTTCGCGGCCGGGCTCGATGCGACGCAGGCCGTGCGCGGCGGGCTTCACTTCGACATAAACCTCGCCCGAGTTCGTGAATTTGACGGCGTTGCTCACGAGGTTGACCAGGATCTGACGTAGCCGTGTGACGTCGCTGACGAGAATCTTCGGGATGCTGTCGTCGATGGCGTAGCAGAGGTCGAGATTCTTCTCGGTGGCCTTGGCGGAGAGCAGGTCGAGCACTTCTTCAATTGCGCCGTGCAGTTCGAAGGGGTGATGCTCCAGTTCGAGCTTGCCGGATTCGATCTTCGAGAAGTCGAGGATGTCGTTGATGATCGTAAGCAAAGCCTCCGCACTGCTTCGCGTGGCCTCGACATACTCACGTTGCTCATCGTTGAGTTCTGTGTCCAGCAGGAGCGCCGTCATGCCGATGACGCCGTTCATCGGCGTGCGGATTTCGTGGCTCATGTTGGCGAGGAAGCTCGACTTGGCGACGGTCGCTTCTTCGAGCCGCTGGTTCAGTGAGCGTAGTTGGGCATTGCTTTCGATCAACTGCTGCTGGCTCTCACGCAACGCACGGTAGGCGGTGTCACGCTGGATCTGGTTGAGAAAGCCCTTCGAGTGATGGCGGATGCGCGCGACGAGTTCCACTTTGTCCGGCAGCTTCACGATGTAATCGTCCGCCCCGACGGAAAACGATTGCGCCTTCACCTGGGGATTTTCGTTCGTGGAAAGAACGATGATGGGGATGTCTTTCGTGGCCGGATTGGAACGGTATTGGCTGACGAGCGTGAGGCCGTCCGTGCCCGGCATGATCAGATCCTGGAGGATGACCGTGGGTTTGATCTGAACGGCGGTGGGGATCGCTTCGCGCGCGTTCGCGACATAGTGAAAATCGATGTCCGTCTCGCTGGCAAGGGCGCGGCGCACGGCTTCGCAAACCATCGCTTGATCGTCCACCAGCAGCACCATGACGTGGTAGTCGGGACCGATGGCGCTGCTGCGGATCGTGGCGGGCGTATCGTGTGATTCAGGAAGATGGTCGCTCATTTTGTTATCCAGCAGGGAATATATTCGCCAGACGCGGCCCAATCTTGTCCAGCGCCAAAATCTCGCTGGCGGCGTTCAAATCGGCAGCGGCCTTGGGCATGCCAAACACGGCGCTCGTCCGTCGGTCCTGGGCGATGGTGCGGTGACCACTGTCGCGCAAGACACGCAAGCCTTCCGCTCCGTCGCGGCCCATGCCGGTCAATAGCACGCCGATGACCTCGCCTTTCCAGTAATGCGCCACGCTTTTGAGAAACACGTCCACTGAGGGGCGATAGGAGGTTTCCACCGGCACGCGTGTGTAACCCAGTCGATTGGGACTGGTGAATACCAGATGCTCCTCGCGGGCAGCCACCAGCACTTCGCCGGGGCGCGGGCGGTCACCTTCCTCAGCCAGCCGCACCGGGAGATGGCTGTGGTGATTCAACCAAGCTGCCAGGCCGCCGGAGAATTGCGGGTCCACGTGCTGGATGATGACCACGGCAGCGTTGAAGTTTTTGGGCAACGTCGTCAACACGGTGGCGAGTGCCGCCGGTCCGCCTGCGGAGGCGCCGATGGCAACCAGACGACTGCGGTTCCCCCGCTTGTCATCAATGATCTTGCCGGTGGAATCTGCGCGGCTTACCAGCTTGCTGATCTGTTCTAGCTTGCGCAGAAAAAGCTTCGCACTATCGCCCGCCCCCGAGCCGTTCATCATGGGCGCATCGACCACATCAAGTGCGCCCGCGCCCATGGCCTCGAAGACTTGTGCGGACTGATCACGCAGATTGCTGCTCACAATGATGATGATGCAGGGCGTTGTGGCCATGATGTGGCGCGTGGCTTCCACGCCGTCCATTCCGGGCATCACCAGATCCATGAGGATGGCGTCGGGCAATTCCTTCAAGCAACGATTTATGGCTTCCTCGCCTGAGCGCACGGACCAGATCACCTCGTGGTCGCTGCCGCCCTGAATGATGCGGCGTTGTGCTTCGGCGGCGATGCTCAGATCGTTGACGATGCCAATTCTCATTCCTCTGGTCCTCCGATCAAGTCTGTCACGGCGTTCAGAAGTGTTTCATCGTGAAAACTCCCTTTGGTAAGGTAGTAATCCGCGCCCGCCTCCAACCCGCGCATCCGGTCCTCTTCACGGTCTTTGTAGGAGACGATCATCACGGGTATGGCCTTCAGTTGGGGGTCCTTCTTGATCATCTGCGTGAGTCCGATGCCATCGAGGCGCGGCATGTCCACGTCGGTCAGGACCAGGTCGTATTTACCGGCGCGCAATGCGTTCCAGCCGTCCATCCCATCAACAGCCACGTCCACCGCGTAACCGCGCGCGAGCAGAAGTTTGCGTTCCAGTTCGCGCACGGTCAGCGAATCATCCACCACCAGCACATGTTTGCGCGGCCGGTCGGCGGTCATCAACGCTTCGCGCCGCACACTGCTAAGGCGGCCGGTCGAGATCAGTTTTTCAATCGAACGGATCAAGTCATCCACGTCGATGATGAGCACGGGCGAACCGTCTTCCATCAATGACGCCGCGCTGATGTCCTTGACCTTGCCAAGGCGCGGATCGAGCGGCTGCACGACCAGCTCCCGTTCCCCGAGGAATTTTTCAACCACGAGACCGTAGCGAGATTTGCGTTCGCCGAGGATTACCACGTTGATCTCGCCGGAGAGCGGCCCGCTGTTGCCGCAATCGAGGACTTGCTGTGCCGCAAGCAAACCGATGGATTCGTCATTGAAACGGAAAGACACATGCCCCTCGATGGTCTCGACTTGCTGGCGGCTCAACCGGTGCGTGCGGACGATTTGCGCGAGTGGCAGGGCATAAGGTTCCCCTGCAATCTCCACCAGCAGAGTGCGCAGCACCGACAGGGTGATGGGCAGTTGCAGGATGAAGCGGGTGCCGCTTCCGGCCTGCGTGTGGACGCGGATGCTGCCGCGCACGCTGCGCACCATGTTTTGCACGACGTCGAGGCCGACGCCGCGCCCGGAGATTTCCGTCACCGCCTCCTTCATTGTGAAGCCGGGGAGGAAAAGAAATTGCAGCAGCTCGAATTCCGTCAGGCGTGCGGCTGCTGGTGCCGGCAGCAACTTGCGCCGCACCACCACCTCGCGAATGCGCTCGGCATTGATGCCTGCGCCGTCGTCGCTGACCGTGATGAGCAGCATGCCGGCGGCGTGCCGGGCCTCCACCCGGATATTGCATTCGCGCGACTTGTCGGCGGCGGCGCGCGCCTCCGGTGTTTCACAACCGTGATCGATGGCGTTACGCAGCAGATGGGCCAGCGGAGTTTCGAGCCGTTCAAGGATATCACGGTCCACCTGCGTCGTTTCGCCGACGATCTCAAAACGCACTTCCTTGCCGAGGCTACGCGCGATGTCGCGGACCATGCGCGGAAAACGGCTGACGCCGTCGGCGAACGGTCGCATGCGCGTGCGCAGGGCTTCGAGATAGAGACGATGCGTCAGTTGTGTGCAACGCCGGTCGAACATGTCGATCTCGAGCAAACGTTCGCCCAGAAAAGTGCGGCATTCGGTGACTTGCGAAATGGCCGTGTGCAGGCGGTCGGCGGTGCGCGGCGGTAGCGGATGATCAGCCAACGAGTCGCGCACGGACTGCAGTGAGGAATACAAGTCCGACTGCATGCGCTTCAGGCGCGTCAGCGATTCGGTAAAGCCCCGGATGTTGCGGGCCTCCACGAGCGATTCGCCGGCCAGACCGAGCAGGCGATTCAAATTCTCCGCATTGAGTCGTAGAACGCGCTCGTGGTCGTCGTGGCCCGGGGCTCCGGGAACGGGTCGCGCCTCGACGATGTCCGGTTCGCTGGGCTGCACTTTCGTTCGCGGTTCAACTGAACTGACGAGTGTCGGTGTCGTTTGGTGAACCGGTGGCTGGGGTGGG
Organism: Verrucomicrobiota bacterium; assembly: GCA_041181065.1. Lineage (GTDB taxonomy): Bacteria > Verrucomicrobiota > Verrucomicrobiia > Limisphaerales > DSYF01 > DSYF01. Next base: position 4,658 of record JBEGQI010000166.1, read on the forward strand.
AGCGGCTGTAGTTGCGGCTTTTCGGCCGGGACCAGTTGCGGCGCCGGGGTGCTTTGAGGTGTGCCCAGGAATGACTCGACTTCCGCCGCGTGTGCTTGGGTCCACGAGGAGATTTGCGATTCGGCGGTCTTGGAAATCTGGCTGAGCAAATCAACCCCCTTGAGCAGGTGATCGATTTCGCTCCGGCCAATCTTGATGTTGCCGCGCTGCGCCGCGACGAAGCAATCCTCCATCGCATGCGCGACGCGGACGCCTGCGGGCAGATTGATGATGCGAGCGGCGCCCTTGATCGAGTGCGCCGCGCGCATGAGGCTCTCGAGCACTGACGGCGTGGTATTGCCGCGCTCCAGTTCCAGCAGGCCGGCCGTGAGCGAGGCGCATTGCGCCTCCGCCTCGGCCCGGAACAGGTCGAACATCGACAGGTTGCTCAAATCGTCTTGGGGACGGCGGCTCATGCGATGCTTTCGTTCAAGGCGGGGAACAACAGTTCCGCGTCCAGGCAGATGGTGAGCTTGCCGTTCCACGGCAGCACGCCGAGCGTGTAACTCGCGCCGGACTTGGACAACGTGGCTGGCGGATCACGCAACGCATCCGCATTGAACCGGTGCACGCCGTGCACTTCATCCACCGGAAACGCGATGCGCCGCGACTCCGCAGAAGCCACGAGCAATCGTTCATACACTGCCCGGTCGCCGGACTTCTCGGTGGTGCGGCTGAGGCCGAGGATTTTATCGAGCGCCACACAAAGGACGAGTTTGCCGCGGACGTTCACGATACCCAGGAGCACGCCCTTACGCCGGTGCGGGATCGTGTGGATCTTCCGCATCTCCGCGACTTCCTGGAACGAATCCGTCGGCAGGCCAAGCCATTCGGTGCCGAGGCGGAAGAGCACCACAGAGATTTCGCCGGCGGTGATCGTTTGCTTGGGACGCGCAAAATGAAGCGCCCAGTCACGGCGGTAATCCGGCAGCAGCGAACGCTCGAGCAACTGCGCGCCAGCCGCAGAATACACCGGGCAGTTGCGGCAATGAAAGTGGTGCTGCAACTCCGGGCAGGAGCCGTCGCCACTGACGCCAATGCGGCTCCAGCAGTCGTTGACGGAGACTTGCAAGTCAGAGTTGTCCGATGTCCCGGTTCGGGCCGGATTGGTTGGCTCGGGCGAATCGTTCACCGTTCTTTACTCCTGAGTTTGCAGTCGTTGCGCCCGGCGGCGGAGATTTCGTGCGGTTGTGGCGTCGCCATGTTTTTCCGCGAGCAATGCCATCTGTAACAGGGAGTCCTCGTGGTTGGGGTCGAGATACAGCGCCTTGCGATAGAACTCGCGCGCGTCCGGACTGCCCTTCGCATCGTGGATGACGCCGAGCAGGTAGAAGGCATGCGGGCAGGCGCCGCTTTTCTCCAGGTGCGCGTGGCAGATGCGTGCCGCATCATCAAGCTTGCCGCTGTCGGCCAGTTGCCGGGCGGTTTGCAGATCCTCGACCGTGGGTGCCGCTTTTGTGGATTTCGCTTTCGCAACGGACAAGGGGAGAGGCGGTAATGGGCGGGGCGGCTTGCTGGACGCCACCGGGGTGAGCCTGGCGCTCGCGCCTTCGCGCACCCGGTGACACGCAAAAGCCATCGGGGCATTGATGGCGGAGAAACCATTTTCCATGGCCAGCGGGACTTCGGCGGGGCCGACGAACAGCGTGCCGCCGCGCGCGAGCAAGGCATCCAGTTTGCGGAACGCCTGGCGTTGCGTCTCGCGATCAAAATAGATCAGCAGGTTGCGACAGAAGATGAAAGCGTAGCTCGCCGCGCTGAGGTTGAAGCTATCGCTCAAAAGATTGGTTTGCTGGAACGTCACGCTATCGCGGATCTTTTGCGCGATGACGAAATGGTCGCCCTCGGGTTTGAAGTGGCGGTCGCGATAGGCCAGATCCTTGCCGCGAAATGAATTCTTCCCGTAAATGCCCGCCACCGCTTTGGCGAGCGCCCGCTGGCTGAGGTCCACGCCATCCACTGTAAAGCGGCCCGCCGGGATTCCGGCGTCGAGCAGGGCCATCGCGATGGAATAAGGTTCCTCGCCGGAAGAGCAGGGAAGGCTGAGAATCTGGATGCGCCCCGTGGGCTTCTTGGGCAGCACCTCCTGCAGGATGATGTTGGCCAGCGCTGCAAAAGCCTGCCGGTCGCGGAAGAACCACGTTTCGGTGATCACGACCGCTTCGACCAGTTGATTCCACTCGGTCGCGTTCGTGTTGAGGATGCGTTCGTAGTCCTCGACTTGTGCCACGCCCAACGCCTTCATGCGCAGGCGCACGGTGCGGTGGATGGATGACGAGCCGATGGTTTCGGCGTCGAGACCCATCACGTTGCGCAGGCGATGTTCAATGCGTTGCATCTTCAATCAGCGCGTCAGACGAAAACAGCAGCTGACGCAGGTTCTCAGGTAGCAATTTCTGCTCCTGAATCCATTGGATGACCCCCTGGTCGTCCAACAGCACCGGGCCCAGATAAGACGCCGAACCGGGGGTCAGGTGAGGGTCCACAAAGTCATGCTCGTCCTTGCGCAGGGTGGAGGTGGCGTGTTCTGCGATCAGCCCGAGCAGACGTGTGCCCCGTCCCGTGACACTCGTGCGCACCACTAGGACGCGGGTGCTGAGCCGTTCGGCTGCAGGCTGGCCGGTGGTCAGTGCAGTGAGATCGAGCGCGGGAACGATTTCACCGCGATAATTGAACATCCCGGCGACCCCGCGCGGCGCGTGCGGAATCTTCTTCAAGCCGAGCAACGGAATCACCTCCACCACCCGGCTGGCTTCCAGCGCATAACGATCCGCGCCGATTTGGAATTGCAGGAAAAGCATCTCAAGCTTTCAGCTTGAAGCGGGTGACGGCGGTTTGGAGGCCGTGGGCGGCTTCGTTGAGTTGTTCGATGGCTTGATTGGATTGCCGCAGGGACTCTGCGGTGAGTTGCGCGGCTTCGTTCAACTGCGTTAGCGTTTCGCTGATCTGCTGGCCACCGGTGGCTTGCGCGTGCATGCCTTCGTTGACGGTCTGGAAGCGGGGGGTGAGGGTCTGGACTTGATGGATGATCTGCGCGAGTTGGGTGCCGACGGTGCGGACTTCCTCGACGCCGCGGCGGACTTCCTCAGAGAATTTATCCATGCCCATCACGCCGGCGGCGACGGCGGATTGCATCTCTTTGACCATCTTCTCGATGTCGTAGGTGGCGACGGCGGTCTGGTCGGCGAGGCGGCGGATTTCCATGGCGACGACGGCGAAACCGAGGCCGTATTCGCCGGCTTTCTCCGCTTCGATGGCGGCGTTCAAGGAGAGCAGGTTGGTCTGGTCTGCAACCTTGGTGATGGTGGTGACGACGGTGTTGATGTTGGCGGTCTTTTCGCTCAACACGGCGAGCTTGGCGGTGATGGAGCCGGACGCGTCCATGATCTGGCGCATGGTGGATTCCATCTTGCCGATGGCGTTCTGGCCGGAGCCGGCGAGTTCGGCGGTTTCCTCGGAGACGCGGCTGACCTCGTTCATCGTCTTGACGAGTTCTTTCGACGTGGCGGAAATTTCCTTCGAGGTCGCGCCGATTTCGGCGGTGGTGGCGGCGATTTCGTTAGCAGTGCTCTGTTGTTCGCGGGCGGTGGCGGCGATCTCGGTGGCGGTGCTGTTGACCTGGATGCCGGAGCGTTGGACCTGCCCGACGAGGCCGGAGAGTTCTTCGCCCAGCTTGTTTAGGCCGTTGGCGACCACGCCGAATTCATCCTGCCGCTCGATCTGGATGCGTTTGGTGAAGTCGCCGCGTTGCAATGCCTCCAAACCTTCAACGATGGCACCCATCGGGGCCGTGACGCTGCGCGAGAGAGAGCGGGCCACGAGCAAGGCGGCGAACAAAACAACCACGATGCCGCCGACCGCGACGTAGGAAACCATCTTTGACGATTCAACCGCCGCGTCCGAAGCGTCTTTGGCCTTTCCGGAGATCTCGTCCTCTAGGCTTTTGAGCTTGGTCTTGAGCATGTCGTAATTGTTGCCGTAGTAGGCGCTGAGTGTGTTGGCGGATTCGGCGGCGCGTTCGATGGCTTTAAGCTCCAGGCGGAGGGCGTCGGCGGTGGCCAGGCGCCAGCGCGCATCATCGACGGCCTTCTCCAGATTGGTGCGTGCATCGGCGAGGTTGCGGCGCTCGGCGTCGCCGTTGTTGATGACGCAGGCGCGCAAGGCGGACTGGTAGCGGACGGATTCCAAGGCGATGAAGGCAGGCATGCTGCGGAATTTGTCGGCGGTGCGGAGGGCGTCCGACTGGGTGCGTTCCATCCAGAACGCGAGGCCGCCGCCGATGGCCAGCAGCAGGATGAGGAGCGCGACGGTCAAGTTGAGCCGTTGCCAAATGGTGAGATTTTTCATGTCGGAGGATTAGCCTGTTTCCGAGTTGTTGGCGAAAACTCTGGCGCGTGATGCTGACGAAGACAAGGAACTTCTGGCAAGTCACCGGCCGGCCAGGGTGCGGTTCTGTTCCAGCACGATGGTCCGGAAATCCGACCTGAGTTTGCTGAGGAAGACGGCGATGAGGATGATGTCCACAGCGAAGCTGAAATAGCAGAGCAGCGAAGGGAGGATCAACGTGAAGAGGATAGTTGCGCCGGTCGCGAGATGCGGTTTGCGCATGGTCAGTGCGAGCCACATGCCCAGCGCGCCCATCGCGAAGAAGTCGAGGATCCACCCGGTCAAATACATTCCGCCAAACACGCCACCAACGCCAAGACCGAGATACAACGTCAGGTCTTTCTTGTCAGTGGCCAGCAACAGCCAGAGGAATGCGGCCGCAGTGCTGGCGGCGACCAGGATTGCGGGAGGCAGGAAAATGCGGCGGAGCATCGTCCATTCCGCGGAGACGAGCGCCTGGCTGGTGATGGGCGTGGCGAGCAATAATTCAAAGGCGCCCGTTCGCCGCGTCTCCACGAAGAAACGGGTCGCTTGGGCGGCGAAGAGTAATTTGATGGGGAACAGCAGATACAAACCGTAGACGGCCGCAATGAAGAGCATTTCCAACTGGCCGATGATGGCGATCGCCAGCATGCCGATGGCCCAACCGATGGCGAAGATCCACGTGATGATGCGGGTGGACCATTGTTCGCCGACGAGCCAGCGGATCGGATCGTGCGCGAGTAATTCACGTCGGCGTTGGACGCGACCTTGTCCGAGGTTGAAGCGCTCCAGGAGTCCTGCCTTTCGTTCCTTCACGGGCTTGTCCTGCCATGCGTGGGGCAAGCGCCAGCAAGCAAAGAGAATCAGCATCCACGCTCCGAGGTGCGACCAGCCCAGCGCGCGCCAGAACCAGTCTGGGTGCAACGCGGACATGGCGGCGTTGGCGTAGTTGTAAGCCGAGGCGGGGCTCAACCACGCACTCCAACGCGTCCACTCACCGCCTCCAAACCGGTCGAGCAGGGATTGAAGGACGGGCAGCAAGTAGCAGACGATCACCAGTATCACACCCGTCAGGGCCATGGAGACGTTGGCCTGGCGGCAGGCGGCGGAAGTGGCCATGCCGGTTGCGAGGCAGAAGAACAGCAGGTTCACAAGTGACAGGCTGATCCGCCAGAATTCCTCGCCGGTCACGCCGCCGAACAACATCGGCAACGCGGCGGCGGGAATGATTGCCAGCAATCCGTAGCCGAGATGCAGGAGCAGCGCGGCGAGTTTGCCGAGCACGACGTCGTAGCCGCGCAGGTCGGTCAGGAACAAAAGCCCCAGCGTGCCTTCACGTTTTTCCTCGCTCAAAGAATCCGCCGCGATGAACACGCCGGCCAACAGGGTGAGCAGGAAGGCGTAGCCGGTCATGATGCCAAACCCGGCGCTGCCCGAGGAGCGCCCGAGGCCCATCATCAACGGGATCATGATGAGTTGGATCAGGCTGATGATGAGCGCGACACCGGCGATCGCGACGCGAATGTAGCGCACGGAAAGCTTCCGTGCGGCCCCCCGCAATTCGCGTTCGACGATGGGCAGGAACGTCATGGCCGGTCAGTTCTGCGCGGAGTGCGTGGTTCCGAAGAACCGTTTCCAGATGGAAAGCGGCGGAGCATAACGCTTGGTGGCCACTTCACGGAATTGGGTCTCCAGTTTCAATTTGGCGCGCAATCCGAAAAAGCCGCTGAAGAGCAGGCTGATCACCGTCCAGATCAACACGGCGACGATTCCGTTCATCGAGGAACTGGAACGCCACGAAGCGATCGAGGCCATCATCATGAACACGAAATAGACCACCCACGGCAACGCCATGATGCGGACGACGGCGCCACTGTTCGCGCGGTTCACGGATCGGACGGTCAAACTCAACCAGAGTGCGAGATAGAACAGCGCCGCGAGATCGGCAAACAGGACGACCAACCCGCAGATCCACATGCAAACCATGACATCGTTCTCTGAATTTCTGGTTTGCAGCCCCGCCACCAAAAAGGCGAGTTCGACCGAGACGACGAACACGAGCGGCCAGAGGAATTGCCGGGCCAGCGCCAGCAATTGTCCGCGCATGATGTCGTGGACGCCCAGCGGGGTGGAGAGCAGCAGTTCGAGTGAGCCAGTGCGGCGATCCTCGGACAATTGGGCGCAAGCTTCCCCCGCGAACCAGCCTTTGATGAGCGTGTTCAGGATGAGGGCGGTGACGACGAAGACCGGCCATTCCGCCCAGTCGGATTTCCATTTCATCCAGCAATAGATCCATGCACAAGCCAGCGCACCAATCACGGCCCAGACGAGCGCAGGCTTGATGCGGGAACGGGAGGCGAGCCAGTGAAAGGCGTTTACGTCAAGCAGACGGGCGCGAAATTGGGCGCGCTGCGTCGAGTCACCGAGTGACCAGCGCAGCCAGCGGTCGCGCCAGCGCAACTGAGTGACCGTCGCCGCCTTGTCCTGCCACGACCGTGGGACGATCAGGCAGGCGGCCACCAGAAAGATCCAAGCCAGCCCGTGCACCAATGTGAGTGAGAGCAGGAATTCTCCTTTGTGGCTGGGATAATTGTAGTCGAACGCGAACACCATCGCGTAGCCGGGGCTCGGGATCATCAGGGCCTCGGGCGGTGTCCGAAGATTGTAAGTGCTGGCGAGAATCACGGCGATGAGTGGAAGCAGAGCGCCAATGCCGAGGACGATGAGCATGCAGAGCCCGGCAGCATTGCGCGCAGACTTCGTCAAGGCGGAGGCAAACATCCCGGACGCGAGTGAGAAGAACAGCGTGTTTAGCAACACCAAGGCAATGCGCCAGAATTCAGACGCACTCACGCCGCCCATCAATAATGGCAACCCGAGCATCGGCAGCACGGCGAGCAATCCGTAGAAGGTGTTCAACGAGCCGGCGACGAGCTTTCCCGCAACGACATCGAAGCCGCGCAGGTCGGTGAGAAACAAAAGGCCAAGGGTGCCATCACGTTTCTCTTCACTGAGGCAGTCGGCTGTCGCCCGTGCGCCTGCCATCAGGCAGAACAATCCAGCGATGATGGTCAACGCGATGAAGACCGCCTTGCCTGCTTCCGCAGGCGGGCCGTGCTGGGTGTTGAGGAAGATGATGGTGCCGATACCGATGACCGCGGCGGCCACGCCGGTGCGGACCCAATAAGTTCCTGGTTGGCGCGCGGCCACGCGCAGCTCACGTTCAACGATGGGTAGGACGGTCATAACTTCGACGGCGGCAAGGGTGGCGAAAACTGGCGCGGAATCAACGGCGGTTTCGCGTCGGTTATCCGCGATGTGGTCGCCGCCGCGAACCAGCGGAACATGCGGTCCAACAGCGACCGCTCCGGCGCACGGAACTCACGGCGCAACTGTCGCCCAGCCCAGATGATGAAACCGATGTTCTTTGCGATCAGGAGCAGCGGAACCAGCACGCAAACGAAGAGGATTCCTATGGACGAATCGCTGAACAACAGGGACAGGAGGCATAGCGCGGCGGTCGGGACGATCTCCAACAGTCCAACCGTCCAGCCAACGAGCGTGAAGATGTTCGAGGCGCGCGAGCCGAACCACATGCCAACGCGCACGGCGGCCAGCACCCCCAGCACGACTGCCAGGCCGCGGCCTAATCCAAAGAACAGTTCCAGCAAGGCGGCGGCGCCGTTCGATTGCATTCCAAACGGCGTGGTGACGATGCACCCAGCGATGACCAGATACAGCGGACCGAGGATCAGTCGCGTGATGGCGAGGCGTTGCTCGCGGAGGATGCCGCGCGCGCCGACTGGAGTGACCAGAAGCAATTCAAGTTCACCGCTCCGTCGTGATTCGAAGAAGAACCGCCCGGCTACAATCGCAAACAATGCTGAACTGGCGATGTTGAAGATGACTTCGGTTCCGGCAGCCGCCCACGGCGAACCCAAGGTCCGCACCGCAATGGCATGAGTGATGGATCCGACAACCGAAAGCGCCGCTGCAGACCAAGCCATGGGGCGTTGACTGCCCATGCGCAGCACGGCTCGTGCGACTGGTGCGAAGGCGCGCAGCCGGTTGGCCCGGGTGAAAAGGAGGACGCGGGATGGTGCGTTGAGCCGGCGCGGACCGGCGGAGCGGGCTTTCAAAGTTTTGGGCGTGAAGGTTTGCGCCCAATTGTGGCGCAACGAGAGGATTGCCAAGACAAGACAAAGCCAGCCCAGCAGATGTGCGGACGCAAGTGAGGACCAGTAATCCATCGCGTCGGTGGCATACGCAGACTCGAACGCGGCGAGGCGGGTCGCAATTGGACTGGCGATGACAGTCTTGGCCAGTAGCCAATGCGAGGACAGCTTCGCGGGTATCATCGGTAGAATCGCGCATCCGGTGACCAGCATCAGCGTGCCCATTATGGCGCTGGATTGGGTCCGTGTGCGCGTGGAAATAAGGAGTGCGGCACAGAGCGAAAAGAAAAGCGCATTGGCCAAAGCCAGGGCCATGCGCGCCACTTCATTTATCGTGACGCCGCCAACGGTCAAAGACATCAGCATCATGGGGGCAAAGCCGAGCAACGAATAGAAGGCAACCGAACCGAGCACGGCAAACTTCCCGAGGATGACATCCCGGCTTTTCAGCGTGGTGAGAAACAACAGGCCAAGCGTGCCTTCGCGGCGTTCATGGCTGATGCAATCGGCGATCAGCACGGGCAATCCGAGCGCGACGACGATGCCGATCAGCGAGAGCGTGTGAAATGAGCCGGGGCCAATGTTCCCTATGCTGGCCGCCACCAGTCGGTTGTTGAACCACTGTGAGCAGATCACCACCGCGAAGGCGGCGACGGAAGCGCGGATCCAATACGTTCCCGTTCTCCGTGCGGCGACGCGGAGCTCGCGGTGGACGATGGGATGCGTGAACACAAGTCAGTTGGTTTCGGTGGCGAAGCGCCGGTGAACGAGTCGGTGTCGCAGTCGCCAGAGGAGAAGCGCGGCCAAGCTGGTTTGGAAAACGACCGGGTGGAATAAGTAGTCGAGCCAACCGAAATCAATGATCACCGCTCCGCGAAAGATGATCGCAATCAAATGAAACATGCCCTGTGGAAATGTGGGCAACATCAGCCCGACGAGAATGGTCCACACCAGCGCGGTGAGGAAATTGCGGCAGACCAGTGAGAAGTAGAGGCCGATGATCGGGACCGCCAGAAACGCGACGAGCATGGTGAACATGGCACCAACGTTATCTGGAAATTTGTTCAAGGCAGTGCAGAGGTAAGTCCAGCCGGCGAGCAGCAGGCCGATGCTGGGCAGGAATTGCCCCCAAAGCCCCCGCACGCGTCCGTGAATGATCTGGTTCTCTTTCAGCGGGCTGACGAGGAGGAGTTCGAGCACGCGGGTTTCCCGTTCGCGTCGGAAACTCATCGAGGCGTTCATGGCCATGCTGGCAAGCAGCGTCCAGCCCATGAACAGGTGGATGCCGCTAAAATTGTGGGTCAAATATCGCGCGTCCGTCAAGATGAGCGAATAGACGGAAATCATCACCGCGAACCAGCCCCAAATAACGGTGCGGCCGCTCCAAGTCCGGCGTTCGAGCCAGCCAATGGGGTTGCGTTCGAGGCTGTGGCGCATCCAGCCACGCAACACATCACGCGCGATGACCGGCCGGGTGAATTTTACGCGCAGCCATTCCAGCAATGGATTCGGCGGGCGCTGCTGCCAGTTGCGTTTGGTCACCAGCGCGGCGGTCAACCCCGAGAGAAAGAGCACTGCCAAACTCAGGGTGAATGTGGTGCTCGTGGTCGCGACCAGCTTGATTCCCAAACTACCACCCGGGACCGGCGCTCCTGCCATAAGATATTGGTAGCTGTAATAGGGAGAAATATTGCCGAGCAGATTCAAGCCCACCTTGAAACTTTCCCCTTCATCGATCGCGAAACGGAAACCATGCGTGCTGAGGGTGAACACAAATCCCAATGTGTTGGTGAATCCGATCAGGAAAATCAGCGTAAGGCAGGCAGTGACAATCAGCGATCGCACCCACGACGTGCTGAATGACGAGGCCACTATCCCGGCGGCGAGTGCCAGGCTGACGCCCGACAGGTCGAGTAATATTGCGCTGGCACCTTGATGCCAACTCACCCCTCCCATCAGCAACGGCAAGGCGATGACTGGCAGCACCGCGAGCACAAGCGTGGTGGCACGCAGTCCGTGGGCGAGGCTTTTGGCGACGACCACATCGAGCGCCTTCAACGGAGTCAGGAACAGAAGACCCAAGGTGCCTTCCCGACGTTCGCGACTCAGGCAATCGGCTGTGAGCAAGGGAACCAGAGTCCAGATCGCCAACTGAAGTTTGAAATGCAACGCCGAAAAAAGCATCTCCCCCTGATCGGGACGAAGTCCGTTGGTAAAGGCAAACGAGGCGGCGGCGAGCGTCCCGATACCCGCCCCTGCGACCCTGATCCAGTAGGTGAAGGCATGCCGCGCTTCGGCGCGCAGTTCGCGGGTGACGACGGGCAGAACATTCATGGAATCATCTCCGTCCGGGCAATGCGGCGACCAGCCTAGGGGGCGCTCGGCTTCCGGCAAGCCCGAACGTTAAATCCCGTTCTTTGGCAAGCGTGTCCCGTTTTCGTTCAACCTCGGCAATTTTGCCTGCCGCAGAATCGTTTAACCGCGCAAAACCGTGCCTAATCTTGGCTAATCTGCCCGCTTCACGGGCGAGGGCACGGTGACTGCTCCACGGCGGGCATGATTCAGAAAAGTCGAAGCCTAAGAATGCTGGTCGTGCTCGCATTGGGCCTTGGCTCATTGTGCCCAATCGCCCAAGCGGCTGAAGACGCCTCACTCGCTGATGTCGTCGCGCAGTTGCGGAAGCAGAATCAGCTGTTGCAGGAACAGGTGGCGAAACAGAACGTCGCTATCGAGTCGCTGAACAGCAAGGTTGCTACGTTGGAATCGAAGTCCACGGCGAGCACCGATGCGGAGAAGCCCGCGGCCACCGGCTTTGGCGGTGCGATGGGTAAGGTGCATATCTCCGGCGAAGGTGCGGTCGGTTTCTTCGACACGGGCAGTGAAGGACGTTTTCCCAATTCCGAGTTTCGTGTGGATGAAGCGCGTTTGTTCATCGACGCGGCCGTGGTGGGAGATGTTTACGCGTTCGTGGAATTGAACCTCGCGACGAGCGAAGGGTTGGATCTCAACGCGAAGTTGGGCGAGGCTTACCTTGATTTTGAAAATGTCTCCAAGCTCTGGCACCGAGAGAATCAGTTGAGCATCCGGCTTGGCCGCATGGATGTGCCCTTCGGCGAGGAATATCTTTATCGCGATGCCATCGACAACCCGTTGGTGTCGCACTCGGTGATGGATTTCTGGGGCGTGGACGAGGGTGTCGAGCTTTACGGTGAATTCGCGAAGGTGAACTACATCTTTGCCGTGCAGAATGGCGGCGGCGCGACGACGCGTGATTTCAATTCGGACAAATCCGTCACGCTGCGTTTGGGATATGACGCCACCAAGTGGCTCCACCTTGGTGCGAGTGTGATGGGCACGGGCGATCTGACTAAGGATGATTGGTCCGAGCTTTGGATCGGCAACGGCGTCTTCCGTCCCATCGGTTCACCGAGCACGACGCTCTTCCACGCGAATCTGGCGCAGGGCGAGGCGCGCATCCGCCTACCGCATGGTCATCTGAACTTTGCCGGCGGCTTTGCCCGCTACGATGACAACGATCCGACGGGCCAACACAAACGCGATTTCTGGTTCTGGTCCGCGGAAGGCGTGCAGGATTTGACGCCGAAGCTTTATGTGGGCGCGCGGTTCAGCCAGATCTGGGTCGATGGCGGCTATCCGTTGCCCGGCCAGGGCGACTTCATGGATTACTACTTTGGCGATCTGACCACGGAACTGTGGCGGCTGAGCTTGGGCGTTGGCTATCGCATGAGCGAAAATCTCGTGCTGAAGACCGAATACAGCTTCGAACGCGGAACTACAGTCACTGGCGATAAACGAGACCGGGAGGACATGTTCTCTATTGTCGCCGCCTTCAAATTCTGATGACACCCAGACGTATCATTCTTGCCGGCATTCTGACGTTGTGCCTGTCGGTGCAAGGCGGAACCATTTCGGGCACGGTCACCGCCAAGGGCAAGGACGGCTTGGACGCTGGCGGCGAATCGGGGAAGTATGACAGCCGCAAACTGAAGTTCGCCGAGCGGGTGAACTACGCGGCGCTAAAAGACTTTGTGGTGTTCATCGAGGGACACGTGGACGGCGTGACGAATACTGCGCCGTCGACGACCAAGGTCGAGACGTCCCGCAACAAGGTGACGCAGGAAGGGGCGCAATTCTCGCCGCACGTCTTGCCGGTCATGGTCGGCACCACCGTCGAGTGGCCCAACAACGACCGCATCTATCACAATGTGTTTTCGATGTCCGATCCCAAGCCCTTCGACCTTGGACTCTACAAGAGCGGCGATTCCAAGAGCATCACCTTCGACAAGCTGGGGCGCATCGACGTGTTCTGCTCCATCCACTCGACGATGAGTTGCATCGTGCTTGTGCTGGAGAATCCGCTCTTTGCGAGGGCTGATGACCGGGGCAATTTCACCATCCCCAACGTCCCCGCGGGTAAATATAAACTCAAGGCGTGGCATGAGCGCCTGCCGATGCAGGAGAAAGAGATCACGGTGCCTGCGTCCGGTGAGATCAAAGTGGACTTTCAACTCGGCATCACCGGTCTCCCCAAGATTTGACGTGCCATGGGCAAACTCCGCGCTGCCATCCTGCTGAGCTTCCGTTCGAAGCTCTTGTTGCCCGTGCTGCTCATCATGGCGGCACTGGTGGCGGCCATCACGTGGGTGGTCACGGACCGCGTCACGGCGCAGGCAGAAGCGGATGCGCGGCGCACGCTCGACACGGCTGACGCTGTCTTCAAGAAGTCGCAGGAGATTCGCGCGAACAATCTTTTGAACCGCTTCCGCGGTCGTCGTGGGGAACCGCGTTACAAAGCGACTTTCCAGACGCGTCATGCTGAGACAGTCCGGCAGTTCCTATTTCAAGAAATCAATTTTGAGCAAGGCGTCGATGTCATGACTTTCACGGTAGATGACGGTGACATGCTGGCCGCAGCGACCCGGTCCGGCTTGAATCTGCCCCTCGGCGATTTTCAGACGGATGGCGACTCCGCGATCTCAGAGGCGCTTGCTGGGCGGGAGCATGTGGACACCATCATTGTCGGAGACCGCCTTATGGATGTTGTGGCGATTCCAGTCATGGGCGTCGGTGACGATTTGCTGGGGGCGTTGGCCATCGGTTCTGAGGTTGGTGACCACGTTGCGCAGGAACTGAGTGCCCAGACCAAGTGCGAAGTGGTCTTCATCGCCCATGGCAAGATTGCGGGATCCTCGCTCAGCACTTTGACCGTGCAGTCGCAGGGAGGGGCGCTTGCAGCGCTCGCGGCTCAGCTGATCCACAATCAGTCCCAAGGCGACCTGACGCGTGTTGAGCTTGGCAGCACGCCGTATTTCGCGCGGCTCGGCCACTTTCAGTCGGCGCCAGGCCGTGGTGACATCTCTTATCTCGTTTTGAACTCCTGTGAAGTTCCTTTGCAGACGCTGCGCCAGACGCGCTCGGCCATCTTTCTGGTCAGCGTCATCGGCATCCTTCTCGGTGGAGTGGTCGTTTGGTATTTTGTGCGCCGGGTGGTCGAGCCTTTGGAACGGTTGCGGGACAGCGTCGAGGCGGTCGGTCGCGGTGATTTGTCTGCGCGGGTCGAGGTGTCCACGCATGACGAGTGCGGCGATCTTGCGATTGTCTTCAACCGCATGGTCGGCAACTTGCAGGCGTCACGTTTGGAACTGGAACAGGCTCTCGAGAAACTGCGCACCACGCAGAGTCAGCTGGTTCAGAGCGAAAAACTTTCTGGCATCGGCGAGTTCGTGGCGGGAGTGGCGCATGAATTGAACAACCCGCTCACCACGGTCATGGGTTTCTCCGAGATGCTGCACAAAAGCTGCACGGATGAACGGGAACGGAAGAAACTGGATCTCGTCCACAAGAGCGCGAAGCGTTGTCACAAGATTGTCCAAAACCTTTTGAGCTTTGCCCGGCAGCGTCCGCCGGAGCGCAAGGCGGTGGACGTCAACCGGCTCTTGCAAGCGTCGGCCGAGTTTCTCGAATATCAGATGCGCACCAGCAACGTGAAGGTGCAGTTCGATTGCGCCCCCGGTTTGCCCACGACGCACGCAGACCCGCACCAGTTGCAGCAGGTCTTCATCAATCTCATGAACAATGCGCGTCAGGCTATCGAGGCACATCAGCCTTCCGGCGTAATTCGCGTGAGCACCGCGCTCGACGATGGCGTGATCCGCATCGTCTTCCACGACAGCGGGCCCGGCATTTCGCGGGAGAACTTGAGCAAGATCTTCAATCCGTTCTTCACCACGAAGGAAGTCGGGAAGGGCACTGGCCTTGGGTTGAGCTTGTGTTACGGCATCGTTCGCGAACACGGCGGGCAGATCGAAGTTGCAAGTGAACTGGGCGACGGCGCGAAGTTCACCATCGAGTTGCCGGCCAACGGTGCGCATGTCGCGGCGGAGATCGATACGAAGTTCATCCGGCCTGCGGAGGAAGTCGCCTTTGGCAACGGTCGCCGGGTGCTTATCATTGATGACGAAGAAGGAATCCTCGAGATGCTCGGCGAGTTACTCAAGAGCCTTGGCTTCGAGGTGGATAGCGCCAAGGACGGTGAGACCGGTTTGCAACGCACCGTCGGGAATCGATACGAAGCCGTCTTCTGCGATTGGAAGATGCCCGGCATCAGCGGGCAGCAAGTTTACGAACATCTGCGCCACGAACAACCGGCAGTCGCTGACCGCATGATCTTTGTCACGGGCGACGTCGCCAACGAGCAGACCCGCAGTTTCCTCGAGTCGGAGAACCGTCCGTTTGTGGCCAAGCCGTTCACCATCCGCGATCTTCGGGAAACCCTGCGCGGGGTGCTTTCACGGAACTAGCCATTGCCAACTCAGGTTGGACAACTGCCGCAACGTTTCTACAATCGCGGCACATTCGCATGGGCAAAGGCCGACTTGAAGCATTCACCGACGGCGTGATGGCCATCATCATCACGATCATGGTGCTGGAATTGAAGGTGCCGCACGTCGCGTCGGACCTCATGGCGGCGTTGCACGTGGAACCTTCGCTGGCGGACTTGAAACCGCTTTGCCCCATCGTCATCAGTTACATCCTGAGCTTCCTTTACGCCGGTATCTACTGGAACAACCACCATCATCTGTTTCACGCGGTCCACAAGATTGGCGGCTCCGTCTTGTGGGCGAATCTCCATTTGCTGTTCTGGCTGTCGTTGACGCCATTCACCACGGCTTGGATGGGCGAGAATCATTTCGCGACGGTGCCGGTGGCGGTTTATGGCTTCGTGTTGTTGATGGCAGGCGTGGCGTATTTCATCCTGACACGGTCCTTGATGGCGCATCATGCGGTGGACTCGCCGCTCGTTCGCGCCATTGGCTCCGACATCAAGGGAAAGCTCTCGCTTGTCATCTATGCGACGGCCATCGGCCTGACCTTCGTCAGCCGTTGGATTGGCCTCACGTTGTATTTTGTCGTAGCCATCATCTGGCTCGTGCCGGATCAACGCATCGAGCGCACGCTCGCCAAGTTGCCGGATACAGGGGCAGCGCACTGAACCATGAACGCAATCCGTCTTGGCATCATCGGCCTCGGGAACATCGGGCGGCATCACGCGGCTTACGTGCTCGAAGGCAAGGTGCCGCGCTGCCAACTCGCGGCAGTGTGCTCGCGCAAAGCTGAGTTGCCGCCGGAATTCAAACCCGTTGCCGTGTTTGATGAACCGGAGAAGATCATTCGCTCCGGGCTGGTGGATGCGGTGTTGATCGCCACGCCGCACGGACAACATCCGGCGGAAGGCATCGCGGCATTCGCGGCGGGATTGCATGTGATGACCGAGAAACCCATCGCGTCGCACAAGGCGGATGCGGAACGGTTCATCGCGTCGCAGCGGCAGAATCCGAAATGCGTGTTCGCCGTGATGTCGCAGTTCCGCGTGGAGCCGCGCTACCAGAAGATGCGCGAACTGATCCAATCCGGCGCGCTCGGGCAATTGGTGCGCGTGAGTTGGATCAACACGGATTGGTTCCGGCCCGAGGCATATTACCAGAGCAGCGCGTGGCGTGCGACGTGGCGCGGCGAGGGCGGCGGCGTGCTCATCAATCAATGCCTTCACAATCTGGACATGCTGCAATGGCTCGTCGGTTTGCCGGCGAGCGTTCAAGGTTTCTGCAAGTTCGGCCGCTTCCATGACATCGAGGTTGAGGACGACGTGACGGCTTACTTCGAGTGGGCGAGCGGCGCGACGGGCACGTTCGTCAGCAGCACGGGCGAATCGCCGGGAACGAATCGTCTGGAAATCGCCGGCACGCGCGGACGGTTGTTGTTGGAGAATGGCAAGTTGTTCTTCACGCAGAACGAGCACGATGCTGTTGAGTATTGCCGGAGTGCAGAACAGGCGTTCGACAAGTTGGGCAACTCGACGCAGGAGATCGCGTTTGAAACTGCCGTGCTGCCACATGCGGTATTGCTCCAGAACTTCGTCAACGCCATTCTCGACGGCGAAGCGTTGCTCGCGCCCGGCGCGGAAGGCATCCACTCCGTCGAACTGGCGAATGCCATCGTGTATTCGTCGTTGTTGGAGAAGAAAGTGGCGTTGCCGCTCGATGGCGCGGCGTGGGAAGCGAAGTTGAACGCATTGATCGCCAGCTCGCGCGGCAGGAAAGTGGTGCGCGCGGTGGCGGGCGATGTGGCGAGTTCGTTCAAGCGGTAGCACAGAAGATTCAATGGCATTCAAAGATTATCCGCAAAGCAGTCAGGGCGTGGAACTGCTCCAGCGTTCGTTGGAGCGGGGCCGACTGGCGCACGGATATTTGTTTTCGGGCGGCGAACTGGACGACCTCGAAGCGCTCGCGCGGCAACTCGCGAAGACGCTGAATTGCGAGCGTCCGGCGAAGCGCGGGGAGGGCGGGGTGGCGTTGGATTGCTGCGACGAATGCCTGACCTGCCGCAAGATCGATGGCGCCAATCACGCCGATATCCACTGGGCGCGGCCGGAGTCGAAGTCGCGCATCATCAGCGTGGATCAGATGCGCGACATGATGCAGCAGATCAACCTCAAGCCGACAGAAGCGGCGTGGAAGGTCTCGGTCATCGTCGCCGCCGACCGGCTGAATTCGAACGCGGCGAATTCCTTTCTCAAGACGCTCGAAGAACCGCCGGCGCGTTCGATCATCGTGTTGCTGACGACGGAGCCGGATCGCGTCTTGGAAACGATTCTCTCGCGCTGCCTGCGATTGAACTTCGGCGGCGACGGCGTGAAGCGCTTCGATGCAGCGCAGCTCGATTGGCTCGCGAAGTTCAGCGAGCTTGCGGCGGTGGAGCAAAAGAGTTTGCTGGCGCGGTATCGTTTGCACGGCTTGCTGATGCAACAGCTCGGCGCGTTGCGGGAGACGATCGATGAAACGCTTTCGGCAAAATCGCCGCTGGAGAAGTTCGCTGACGCGGAAAAGGATTTGCGCGAGAAATGGGAAGAGGAACTCAAGGCATCCATCGAGTCCGAGTATCGCCGGCAACGCAACGACTGGCTGGGCCTCATCCAATGGTGGTTGCGCGATGTGTGGCTGCTGACGATGAACACGGGCGGTGAGCTGTTGAGCTTTCCGCAGTTGGCTGATACAGGCCGTGTGGCGCAGCGCATCTCGCCGAAGCAGGCGATGGAGAATTTGCGCGTCATCGAGCAGACCCAGCGTTTGTTGTTCACGAACGTGCAGGAAGCGCTCGCGCTGGAGGTCGGCTTGCTTAAGTTGAATTTCTGATATGAACCCAATTTGGCGCTGGGAGTCCCGGCTTTAGCCGGTCGGTCGATTTCACAATGCGCACGCCAGCCCATTCAAATGCCGGACCGCCTAAAGGCGCGACTGCGAGCAGCAGCTGGCCTTTGAAACTATTTGCTCTCGCCTTCGGCAGCTTCCTCGGGCTCGCGTTGCTCAAGTTTCCCAATCCGCCGGTAGTGGAATTCCTCATCACCGAGCCCACGAACGGTTGGGAATGGGCCTTGATGGCGTGGCCGGTGCGATATGCTTATCCGCTCATCATCATTCTCGGGCTGCTTGGCTTGGCATTGATCCGGTTGCCCAAAATTACGCCCAAGTGGCCCTTGCTCTTGCCGCTCGCGTGGTTCGTGTTGGTCTGGCTTTCGGCGGGGCAATCCATCGACCCGAAGGTGAGCAGCTTGACAGTCATCCATTTTGCGATCGCCGTGACGTGCTTTTATCTCGGCCTGCTGGTGGTCAGTCGTCTGACGGTCGCAGGCTGGTTGCTGGCGGGATTGGTCGTGGCGCTCGTGCTGGTTGTGGCGGTTGGATTTGAACAGCACTTCGGCGGATTGGAGGCGAGCCGGCAACAATTCCTGGCTGAGTGGTCCAAGACGAAGGAACCGCCGCCGCCGGAATTGCTGAAGCGGATGGAGGGCGGGCGGATTTTCGGGACTATGTTTTATCCGAACTCGCTGGCGGGCGCGCTGCTGCTGCTGACGCCCGTGGTGCTGGGGTTGATCGTGGATGCGAAACGGCAGTTCACCAGCGGTGCGCGCGGGTTGCTGGCGGGCGGTGTCGGGCTCGCTGCGATTGCGTGCCTCTTCTGGACCAAGTCCAAGGCCGGTTGGCTGCTCGCGTTGGCGATGATGGTGGTTGTTCTGCTGCGATTGCCGATCCGCCGGCAGGTGAAGTTGGGCGTGTTGGTCGCGTTGGTTGTGGCTGGATTGGCGGGTTTCGTCGTTCGCAACGTGGCGTTCATCAAGAAAGGCGCTCCGAGTGCGGTGGAGCGCGTGAACTATTGGAAGGCTGCGCTGCAAAACGTGGCGCAACATCCGGTCGTGGGCAGCGGCCCCGGAACCTTTGCCACGGTTTACAAACGCGTAAAACCTCCTGAGGCTGAAATGGCCCGGCTCACGCATAATGATTATCTGCAACAAGCTTCAGACTCCGGTATGCTCGCGGGACTCCTCCTTCTCGCGACCGTCGCATGGGTGATTTGGTCGAGTCGGCGCCTTTGGAAAGGGCAGAGGTGGATGCTTTTTAGTCTTTGGCTGGGCTTGGTTGGTTTTGGCGCGCAATCCTTCGTCGAGTTCGGGTTCTACATCCCCGCAACATCGTGGTGTTGGTTTGGTTTGGCCGGGTGGTTGGTTAGCCGGGGTGGATTGGAATTCGACAAAGCCAACCCTCCCGCATAGCCTCCGGGCATGAAAGTGCTGTTCCTCAACGGCCCTAATTTGAATCTCCTTGGCACCCGTGAACCGGGAATCTACGGATTGCTCACCTTGGCGGACATCGAAGCCAAGGTCCGGGCGGAGGCGACCAAGCTCGGGGTAGCATTGGACTTTAAGCAGTCTAACATCGAGGGGGAAATGGTGACTTGGATTCAACAGGCGAGGGGACAGTTCGGGGTCATCGTCCTGAACGCCGCCGCCTATACTCATACCAGTGTCGCCATCCGGGATGCCATCTCCGGAACCGGAGTTCCGACCATCGAAATCCATCTTTCCAACGTCCATGCGCGGGAAGATTTCCGTCACAAATCTCTCATCGGACCGGTCTGCAAGGGTGTCATCGGCGGTTTTGGGGCGGATTCGTATGTTTTGGGGTTAAATGCGGCCGTTACCGTTCTAAAGTCCAGCAAGTGAGGGGTGTTTCACCCAGTTTTTGGGCTCCTCGGGTTAGAGCCGGAGCCGGAAACTCTCCTTGACCCTCGTGGCGCCATCCTGCTACGGTGCCCCCGAAATGAAACGAAAAAGCGGGTTTGAAGACAGTCTTGGACCTGTTTTTATGCTTAAAGGGTCATTTTTCGGGGAAACAACCATTTAAGGACTCAACGTGGACCTAAAAGACATCAAAGCCATCATCGACCTCATGAAGAAGAACTCCGTAGCGGAGTTCGAATTGGAACGCGAGGGCTTCAAGATTCGCCTCAAGCGCAACGGTGGTGGAGCGGTTGTTCAGTATGATGACGCTCCTCAAGTGGTTTACGCACCCCAACCGGTCGCGGTTGCGGCAGCGGCGGCACCCCAATTAGCAGCGGCTGCTCCCTCGGCCAGCAGCGGGTTGGAGATCAAGTCACCGATGATCGGCACGTTCTACCGTTCGCCTTCTCCCGAGTCAGCTTCCTATGTCGAGGTCGGAACGGAAGTCGGCCCCGACACGGTCGTCTGCATTATCGAAGCGATGAAAGTGATGAACGAGATCAAGGCTGAGGTCAAAGGCGTCATCACCGAGGTGCTCATCGACAACGCCAAGCCGGTCGAGTTCGGCCAGCCGATGTTTAAGGTTCGTCCCACGTGAGTGGATGGTTGATGGCGGATGGTTGATGGGACTTTCCCGGCTATCCTCAATCAACGCCCGCTTCCAAGTTTTGACCTATGTTTGAAAAGGTTCTAGTCGCCAACCGCGGCGAAATCGCGGTCCGCATCATCCGCGCCTGTAAGGAGCTCAACATCCGAACGGTGGCGGTCTATTCCGAGGCGGATGCGAATTCCATGCACGTTCAGTTGGCCGATGAAGCCATCTGTATCGGCAAGGCAGCGTCCAGCGACAGTTATCTGCGCATCGACCGTATCATCAGCGCGGCAGAGATCGCCGACGTGGATGCCATCCATCCTGGTTACGGCTTCCTGTCCGAGAACGCGCACTTCGCCGAAGTTTGCGAGAGTTGCAACATCCGCTTCATCGGGCCCAGCCCGCGGGCGATGAACGCGCTCGAAGACAAGGCCATCAGTCGTTCGCTCGCCAAGAAGGCCGGTGTGCCGACGCCGCCTGGTTCCGATGGCATCGTTGAAAGCGAGCAAGACGCTTTGGCTGTGGCCAAGAAGATTGGTTACCCGGTCATGATCAAGGCCGTGGCTGGTGGCGGCGGTCGTGGTATGCGCGTGGCGCACAATGATATTTCGTTGGTGAAGGGTTATCACACCGCCCGCACCGAGGCGGAGAAGTGCTTCGGCAATTCCGGCGTCTACATTGAGAAGTTCATCGAGAACCCGCATCACATTGAGATCCAGATCATGGCCGACAGCAAGGGGCACGTGATTCATCTCGGCGAGCGCGATTGCTCGGTCCAACGCCGCAATCAGAAGGTTGTCGAAGAAACGCCGTCGCCGCTCATTGAGAATCGCTTCAAGAAATTGCGCGACAAGATCGGTAACGCGGCGGTGAAAATCGCCGAAGTGGCGAACTACACCAACGCCGGCACGGTCGAGTTCATCGTGGACGACCACGGCAATTATTATTTCCTCGAAGTCAACAAGCGCATCCAGGTCGAGCACCCCATCACGGAAGAAGTGACGGGCATCGATCTCGTGCGCTATCAGTTGATGGTCGCGATGGGTGAGCCGTTGAAGCACAAGCAAGGCGACATCCAGTTCAAGGGTCACGCCATCGAGTGCCGCATCAACGCCGAGGATCCGTTTGATGATTTCCGTCCGAGCCCCGGCCGCATCGAGATGTATTACCAGCCCGGTGGACGTGGCGTTCGCGTGGATACGCACGCGTATGCGGGTTATATCATCCCGCCGACCTACGATTCCATGATCGGCAAGCTCATCACCTACGGCAAAGATCGTCGCGAGGCGATGGACAAGATGAGCCGGGCGTTGAACGAATACATGATCTCGGGCGTCAAGACGACCATCTCGTTCCAGCAGGCCATCATGCAGGACCCGAACTTCCGTCGTGGGGTTTATACCACGAACTTCGTCGAGCAACTCCTCACCGGCGCGCGCCGCGAGTTGATCGAGGAGAAAGCATGAAGGAATTAAAATTTGACTCTTTTTTGAGCCGAACCTAGCTTCAGCCCACAATCTTTATGGCCGAAAACATTCCCAGCGGACCCGCGGGTGCCATTCCTCCGAAAAAGGAAACCGGCAAGGTTCAACCGAAAAAGGAAACCGTTCGTATCAATCTCCCGCCGAAGCCCTCGGCCGCCCCGACCATCAAGCTGCCGACGCTTCCGCCCGGCGGTCCTGCTGGCGGTGCCGCTCCGGCTCCCAGTTTTACTCCTGCCGCTGCTCCGGCAACGGCCGCTCCGCGTGCCGCCGCTCCAGCTGCCGCAGCGAAGCCCGCGACTGCCGCTCCGGCTGCTGCGCCTGCCGCTGCGCCGCGCACGGCTCCTCGTCCCGCCGCTGCTCCTACCGCGGCAGCGAAGCTCAGCCCGATCGATACCATCCTCGCCATCGCGGCGGCCGTGATTGGTTTGATTGCCGTCGGCACGACCGTTTGGATGGGCTGGTTGCTCTGACCTGATGATGACTTTTCCCGGCGGAGCGAGTGCTCCGCCTTTTACATTTAAACCGTTAACCCGATACCAACCATGGCTTCTCCGAACATCGTTTCCGCCACCGAACAAAATTTCCAAAGCGAAATCCTCAACTCCGCCACGCCCGTGCTCGTCGATTTCTGGGCCGAGTGGTGCGGACCGTGCAAGATGATTGCGCCTGCGCTTGACGAACTCGCGAATGAATTCGCAGGTAAGGCAAAGGTTGCGAAGGTCAATGTGGACGAGCAACAGCAGCTCGCGGTTAATTACCGTGTCAGCTCGATCCCGATGTTTCTCGTCTTCAAGTGCGGTCAAGTTGTGGCTCAGCACGTCGGCGCTGCCGGCGGCAAGGCCAAGCTCAAGTCGCTCATCGAAGGCGCGCTCTGATATACACGGCACTCCGCGTGCCTGACATCACATGCTTTTTCTGCCCGGCCAACTCGCGAGCCGGGCAGATTTTTATCATCAGCTCGGCCAGATGACGTCGGCGGGGTTGAGCCTGACTAACTCGCTGCAAACGCTCGCGCGCACATACCGCTCGGCCAGCTTTCGCTCGCAACTCAACCACGCGCTCCTCGACATCGAGGCGGGCGCCACGGTCAGTGAAAGTTTCCGGCGCCGCGAAGGTTGGCTGCCAGAATTCGACATCGCCCTTCTGCACGCGGGCGAACGCAGTGGACGCCTCGATGCCACGTTCACCACGCTCGCCACCTACTACGGTGATCGCGCGGCGATGGCCCGCAAACTTCTCAGCGCTGTCGCGTATCCGCTGCTCCTGATCCATCTTGCGCTGTTCATCTTGCCGTTCGCGGATTTTTTCAAGACCGGCAACGCCGTGGCCTACCTCTCCAAATCCGTCGGGCCGTTGTTGGTCATCTACGCGTTGATCGGGCTCGGTATTTTTCTGTCGCAATCCAATCGCAGCTTCGCGTGGCGCGGTGTGTTTGAAACTTTGACCGGTTTCATTCCGCTCGTCGGCAGCGGGCGACGCTCGCTCGCCATCGGTCGGCTAGCTGGGGCCATGGAGGCACTCATCAATGCTGGCGAAACCATCCATGAAGCGTGGCCGCTGGCGGCGGCGGCATGTGGTTCGCCCACGTTGCAACATGAGGTCGCCCGCTGGCGCAGCCAATTCGCCCTCGGCCGCACGCCCGCTGAAGTCATGCGCGACAGTCCCGTCATTCCCGAGATGTTCGCGAATCTTTACAGCAGCGGCGAAGTCAGCGGGCAACTTGATCACACCCTCCGGCGGCTCCGCGACTACTTCAACGACGAAGGCTCGCGGACGTTGCATACTGCCGCGCGCGTCTGGCCTGGCGTGTTGTATGGACTTGTCGCGCTCTACATCGCGTATCAAGTCATCAGCTTCTACAGCGGTTACTTCAATCAAGTGAATCAGGCGATCGGCGGAAATTGAACTGCCTGCGGCTTGCCAGTCGCCGCTGAAAAGCGTAGTAAAGTGCCGGGCTGTGGCGGAATACCAGCTCTTCAAACAAAACCGCATGATCGCTGAACTGTCATCCTTTGCCGCGCAACTGCGCGAACGCATCGCTGTTTTTACCGTTACGGAGGACGAGTTCAACGCACGTGCCTTGGAACTTTTCCGGTTGCAGTTCACGCACAATGCCGTCTATCGCCCGCTCTGCGAGGTGCGGGGTGTGAAGGCGGAGTCGGTCGCGCATTGGTCACGGATTCCGGCGGTTCCAGCCGTGGCGTTCAAGGAGCTGGAACTCACCAGCATCCCACCGGGCGAACGCACGGCAGTGTTTCATTCCAGCGGCACAACGGCGCAGAAGCCGAGCCGGCATTTTCATGGCGCGGAATCGCTTGCGGTTTACGAGGCATCGCTCTGGGCGTGGTTCGAACCGCAGGTGTTGCGCGCGTTGGTGAAGCGTGATTTCCACTTGGTATTTCTCACGCCGCCACCAAGTGCCGCGCCGAACTCATCACTGGTCCATATGTTTGAAACCGCGCGGCTCAAATCACGCGCGTCATGCGCGGCGTTTTTCAGCGACGTGGACTCGGCTGGCGGTTGGGTGCTCGATATTGGCGCCGTCGAACGCGCTTTGCGGGAGGCCATCGCAGAGGACGTGCCGGTCGTCGTGCTGGGGACCGCCTTCAACTTCGTGCATCTGCTCGATGGGTTCAACGCTCAGGACATGCGCTTGAAACTTCCCCCGGGCTCGGTCGTGATGGAGACCGGTGGTTACAAAGGCCGTTCGCGGGAGCTGTCGAAGGCGGAACTGCATCAGTTCATCGGCGAGGGGCTGGGCCTTCCTGCCAGTCAAATCATCTGCGAATACGGCATGAGCGAGATGAGTTCGCAGGCGTATGACGATGCCGCCCGCATCTTCCATTTCCCGCCGTGGGCGCGGGTGCAAATTGTTTCGCCGGAAACCGGTCGTGAAGTGGGTGATGGTGAAATCGGCTTGGTGCGCATCTTCGATCTCGCGAACGTGTTCTCCGTGCTGGCCGTGCAAACGGAGGACCTTGCCATCCGTCGCGGCGATGGTTTTGAATTGCTGGGCCGTGCCCCGGCTGCGGAGCCGCGCGGATGTTCCTTGATGGCGACGAGCCTGCCAGGCGCGTAAACTTTCCCCACGACCATGAATCTGCCGAACTACTTTCTTGCCGACCTGCCGCCCGAGGCAACGCTTTCGCCGGTGATGATTGCCGAGGCGTGTCAGGCGTTGAAGCGCAACCGCGAGCAATACCTCGCGCCGCGCAGCACGGCGAGCATCGTCAATGCGCTGAGTTGGGTGGCGACGGAATGGCAACGTCCGGAGAACTCGTTTCGTCGTCTCGCGCTCGAACGTGGCCCGGCAGAGACGGGCTTTTCGCGACCGACTTTGGCGCGTGGCTTGGACGCCTTCTTCCGTGAGTTGACCACGGAGAAATTGAACGCGCTCATCGCGACCGAACTCGGCCACGGTTTGCGGCTGGATTCAATGTGTTCCGCGGAGCATGAGGGGCGGCAGATGCGCGCGGCGATTGCGACCGGGCCGGAGTTGTTGGCGCATATCGCGGCAGGGAATCTGCCGAGCCCGACGCTGATGAGCATGGTGCTGGGGTTGCTCGCACGCTCGGCGCAGTTCGTGAAGTGCGGCACTGGCGCGTCGTTCATCCCGCGGCTCTTCGCGCATTCGCTTTACGAGGTGGAACACAAACTGGGCGCCTGTCTCGAATTGGCCGAATGGCGCGGCGGCAATGTGCCGTTGGAGGAAGCGTTGTTCGCCGAGGTGGGTTGCGTTACGACGACTGGCGCGGATGAAACGCTTGTCGCCATCCAGAAACGGTTGCCGTCGAAGGTGAAATTCCTGGGCTATGG
>JBEGQI010000167.1:0-21185 GCA_041181065.1 Verrucomicrobiota bacterium
AAGAAGATCGTTTACACGCTCACCGAACTCACGCTCAAGGAAGCGCCGAAGTCGGCGGAAGCGCCCTACGTCTTCGATTCGAAGGGCGAACTCTGTGTCGCTGGTGTGACGAACAAGATCAGCATGCCCGTGAGCATGACGGTCATTGCGGAGAACAAAGTGAAGTTCGCCGGCAGCGTCGCCGTCAAGATGACGGACTACAAAGTGGAACCGCCTGCGCTCACCGTCTTGGGCGTCGGTATCACCACGAAGGACGAAGTGAAACTCTTCTTCGAATGGGTCGTGCGCAAGCCGGCAACGGCCCCGAAGTAACGCACTCGAACAATTCTGAAAAGCAAACGGCGCCCCAACGGGCGCCGTTCTTGTTTTGGAGATCGTGTGACGTGCAGTTCAGCAGCCCGGCTGGCCGTAATAAGCGCCGGGGCCGTGCTTGCGGCTCCAATGCTTGTTCAGGATGTGCGCGGGCAGCGGTTGCGCCTGCGGATTCAGCGCCAACATCTCGAACGCCATCTGCGCGCAGGCTTCGAGCGCGATGGAGTTATCCAGCGCCTTCTGCGGCGACTTGCCCCACGTGAACGGTGCGTGGCCGTGCAGCAACACGCCCGGCACATCGTCGGGGTTCAAGCCGCGTTGCTTGAAACATTCCTCGACGACCACGCCGGTGTTCGCCTCGTAGCCTGCGTCGATTTCCGCCTGGGTGAGATAACGCGCGCACGGAATGGTGCCGCCGAAATGATCCGCATGCGTGGTGCCGTAGCACGGCAACTCACGCCCCGCCTGCGCCCACGCCGTCGCGTGCCGCGAATGCGTATGCACCACCCCGCCGATGTGCGGGAACGCACGGTAGAAATGCAGGTGCGTATCGGTGTCCGACGAGGGGCGATACTTGCCTTCCACCACGCTGCCGTCGGCAATCTTCACCACGACGATGTCATCGGGCGTGAGCTTCGCGTAATCCACGCCGCTGGGCTTGATGGCCATGACGCCCGCCTTGCGGTCCGCGCCGCTGACGTTGCCCCACGTGAGGATGACCAGTCCGGAATCGACCAACGCCTTGTTGACCCGGCAAACTTCAGCTTTGAGTTCTTGAAACATAAATTTCGATCGCGGCATCACGGACCCAACCGCGCGCTCACCTCAGTGGCTCACCTCGAGCCGGACGAAGATCTGGTTGGTCGTCGCGGACCCAAGCGTCGCAGTCATCTTACCCAAGGCGGCGTTCGTTGCATAGGTGACGCCAGCGCTGCTCCAATTCCCGCCGGACAAATCCGTCGTCCACTCGACCGCGCCAGTCACGCCGGTGGCGAACGGATTGAACGGATGTGTGACGGAGAGAAGGTCGCTCGACCACGTCAGGACCGGCGACGCGGGAGCCGTGTTGGTCGGGTTCCAGCCGAGGAAATATTCCATGCCGTTGGGGATGCCATTGGAATTCGCGTCGCCATTGAAGGTCGCGCTGGGAATCCCGTAGTAAGCCATGTTGAAATTGAATCCGAGGTCGTTCGTGCCAAACGTCTCCGTGACAAATTTGCCGGGGACGAGCGTCACATCCGAGATCGCCACCGCGTCTACGATACCGAAGAAGCGATCCGTGTGGCCGCTGCTAAAGGTGCCGTCGGACGCGAACATGCCTCGGGAAACGCTCCAGTTGCCGTAGCCTTGTCCGAGCGACGTGTCCGTGCCGGTGCTGGTCAGGTTGAGTGAACCGATCAGCGATCCGTTGCGATACAGGCGCAACGTGGTTCCATCGCTCGTCGCGGCTACGCGATACCACGTGTTCACCGCCAGTCCGGCGGCGACTTGCAAATTGTGGTTTCCGCCTTGCACGTCCATGTATTCGATCGCCAATGCAGTGCCGCGAGTGGACAGGTAAAGCGCCGCCTTGCTGCTGGTCGGGCCGCCGACATTCCGGCCGTCACGCCCGACGATGGTCTGGTTGCCGGACAAAGCGGCGGCTTTGAAGATGGCTTCAACGGTCCACTTCTTGGGCGTGATTTTTTCGGCGTCGATGCCCGTGATGCCGGGGTTGTATCGGGAATCAGTTCCCGCCGCGGGGAATGAGCCGCCGTTTGTCATCCCGAAGTCGCCTTGATAACTATCGGAGGTCCATTTCATCCAGCTGGACGTCCACGCTGTGAGGTGATTGCCGTTGCCGGACAGATCCGTGGAGCCAATCCGGAAATCATTCGTGTCCATGAGCCCGTTGCCGTTCAGGTCGGCGCGGGAACCGTTGCCAGCGAGATAGCCGCCGTTCACAGCACCAACATCCGCAAACGTCCAGTAAGCCACCGGCCCGTTCGGCGGCGGGTTCACGACGACGATCTGCAACTCCGCCTCCGAACTCGCGCCGGAAGTATCCGTGACGCGCACGATGAACGAATTGGTCCCCACATCGGTGGCGCCGGGAACACCAGAAAGCGTTCCATTCGCAGCGACCGTGAGCCACGCGGGGCCATTGAGTTTGGAGAAGGTCAGCGGGTTTGCATCCGCGTCCGTTGCCGAGCCGCTCAACGTCTGCCCCACGTAAGACAGCGAGCGGGTGGCGTTGGTCTTGGTGATGAGGGACTGGCTAAAAACCGGCGCTTGGTTGGCGCTCTGGCCCCAGAGACTCCAAACCTCCGCGCCGCTCAACGCGTAATTGTAAACGCGGAAGTCATCCACGCGGCCGTTGAACAGCGGATCGGCGAACTGGCTCTTGCCAATGTAATTCAGCGTCGGAACAAAATCCGTCGGCCGGATGCCGACGTTGAACACAGAACCGGCAGCCTGACCGTTGACGTAGAGCGTGGCGTAATTGCCCTTCAACACCGCGGCGAGATGCACCCATTGCCCCGTCGGCAACACCGTCGTATCGATGAGTTTCTCGGCGTTCACTCCGTTGATGGTGTCCTTGAAAGCGAGCCGCAACGTGCCGCTGCCCGACTTCGGTGTCAGGAACATGTATTGGTAGGTGCCGGTGCCGAAATCGAAGATGCGTTGCCAGTTGTTTCCGCCGTCCCAGTTCACCCACGTCGCGACGGTGATGTCCTTGGCGAGCGCGGCGGCGGGCGGCAGTTGCACGTAATCATCGATGCCATCCAGATCGATCGCCGTCCCGATCTTGCCGGCGACATACACCGGCGAACCGAAAGCCGTGCCGTGATTTGTGCTGGCGCTGTCGGTCGCGTTGCCGTTCAAGTTCCACTGGCCGAGCAATTGCGCGGGCTTGACCCAAAGCTGACGCGAGCGGCTGTTGAGCGTTTCGCTGGCGCCGGTCGCCGCGCAATAATAACTGCCTTCATCCGTGGCGTCGGCATTCGCGATGCGCAACGTCGCTGAAGTCACGCCGGAAAAATCGCCGCCGTTCGTCAGTGCCACGCCGCCTTTATACCATTGGTAGCTCGTCGCCACGGGCGATTCCACACGCAGTTCCGCCGTCTCGCCGGGATGCACCAATTCGTTCCGCGCTTCTTTGCTGTAAGCGAGGATGCCCATGTCGCAACGCATGGCGGCCTTGATGCGGATGCTCCAGATGCGTTCGATGTAACCATCCTCGGTCTCGTAGTTCATCCCGCCCGGCCAGATGGCATGACCATCGCCGTGCAAGCCGTCCGCGTAACTGTTGTAGGTGTCCAGCTCCGCCTGCCGGCCATAATCGCCCGCCCAAACGCCGCTGGCGATCAAGTTGGCGTAGGCCGTGGTCGTGCCCATGCCCAACGTGTGCGAACCCTCGTGCAGCACCGTCCGAATCGTGCGCTGACTGCCGAAGCCCATGTAACCGGTATAGTTCGCCTCGGCGGTGGGAATGCCGGAGTTGTAATAGACATCCCAACTCTTGTTGAACGAACCATACTGGTTGAACAACGCCGCTGCTGCGACCACGGAGTTGGAGACCTGCAAATCCTCCGCCGCACCCGCGAGATGAAAGGTGTAAGTGATGTCGCCGCGCACAGCTGGCGCAAACGCCGCTGTGATCAATGCACCCACCAGCAACCCTTGCCACCGCGATTTTAAACGAGCAGGCCCGGAGTGGCTGGGCGCAGATGGGGAGCGATTGTTCATCGGCTTTTTTAGACGAGTTGGTTTGCAGTGAATCTATCACTTCCGCGCGCGACTGCGAATCTCAATCAGCTTCTTCATCACGCCATACAGATTGCCGTTCCACTGCTTCGTGCCGAAGGCGTCGTGGAGTTGTTTGTAGAGCGCGTAGAGTAGCTTGTAAACCGCGTGGGCTTTCGGGTTCGGTTTGTAAACGGTCGGCTTGAGGCCGGTCATCTTCTTCTGTGCGGCGGCAAAATCCTTGTGCGCACCGGCAACCACCGCCGCCGCGATCGCCGAGCCGAGCGCGCAGGTTTGCGCCGAGCGCGAAATCTTCATCGGACGACCCGTGATGTCCGCGTAGGTCTGCATGACGAGCGGGCTTTTCTCCGCGATGCCGCCGCAGTTCACCACTTCGGAAATCTTCACGCCGTATTCTTCGTAGCGATTGATGATGGTCAACGCGCCGTAAGCCGTCGCCTCGACGAGCGCGCGATAGACTTCCGCCGGCGTGGTGTAAAGCGTCTGACCGACGAGCAGGCCGGTGAGCTGTTGGTCCACGAGCACGGTGCGATTGCCATTGTTCCAGTCGAGCGCGAGCAAACCGCTTTCGCCGGGCTGAAGTTTCAACGCGCCCTTCGTGAGTTCTTCATGTGAGCCAGCTTTTGCACCGCCCGGCTGGATGTAATTCACCAGCCAGTTGAACATGTCGCCGACGGCGGATTGACCGGCTTCGATGCCGAAGAATCCCGGAACAACGCTGCCGTCCACAATGCCACAAACGCCGGGGATGTCCGCGAGCTTGGCGGTGTTCACGCGCACGCTGATGTCACACGTGCTCGTGCCGATGATCTTCACGAGCGTGCCGGGCTTCACGCCCGCGCCGATCGCGCCGGTGTGCGCATCGAACGCGCCGACCGTCACGGGAATGCCCGCCGAAAGGCCGGTGCGCTTGGCCCAATCCGCCGTGAGCGTGCCGACGGCGGAATCCACCGCGAGCACGCGCTTCGGCAAACGGTCGCGCAGCGCGCCGAGTTTTGGGTCGAGCTTCGAAAGAAACGCCTTGTCCGGATAACCGCCCCACGACGCGCTATACATCGCCTTGTGACCGGCGGCGCAGATGCCGGCGATGAATTTGTCCGGATGCAACGTGTCGGTGAGCGCGGCGGGAACGAAGTCGGAGAGTTCAATCCACGAATGCGCGGAGTTAAAAACTTCCGGCGCAGCGCGCAGGCATTTCAGGATTTTGCTGAAGAACCATTCACTTGAATACGTCCCGCCGCACTTGGCGAGATATTGCGGACGCATCTTCTTCGCGAGCGCCGTGATCTCGGCAGCCTCGGCGATGCCGGTGTGATCTTTCCACAACCACGCCATCGCGGCCGGGTTGTTGGCGAATTTCTTCTGGAACACAAGCGGCTGACCGTTCGCGTCCACGGGGAGCGGCGTGCTGCCGGTGGTGTCCACGCCGATGCCGATGACTTGGCTAGCGTTGAAACCTTTGACGGTTTTCTTCGCAGTGGCGAGCGCCTGCTTGATGGTGACTTCCGCGCCCTTGAGGTAATCCGTCGGATGCTGACGCGCGAGGTTTGGGTCGCGGCTGAGGATGACTCCGGCCGTGCCGTGCGAGTAACCCCAGACGGCCGCGGCGACTTCTGCGCCGTTGGCGACATTGACGATGAGAGCGCGAACGGAGTTCGTGCCGTAGTCGAGACCGATAGTGTATTGCGTGCTCATGGCTAAATGATGTTTTGCTAAATCGCTTTCTGCTTCAACCAAATCAATCCGCTGCGCCCGACCATAATGCGCTTTGCGTTTCAGGCGGACCCACAACTCGCCCCGGCCCTCTCCTCCCTTGCAGGGAGCGGAGAGGGAGAAGCATCGAACAGCGCTGCCAGCTCGTTCGACTTCCAACTGTATGCCGTCTCACACGGCTGTTGAGCCGCCCGCGATCCGGATTACTTCGCCGTCTGCAGGCGCAGCACGGTGAAGGAGTTGCCGGGAAACGCGCGGGTGAATATGTTGCCGCTGACTTTCAGCTTCTCGATCTTTGGCGAAACCTTCGTCGGCTCGGCCAACGAGTTTTCGTCCGCGCCGCTTTCGGAGGTCAGCACGGTGGACATGCCTTGGCCGGTGAGCTTGGCGCCTTTTAGATCGATCTCGGTCTCGACGGCCTTGGTGTTGGCGTTGACGACCTTCACGATGATTTCGCCGGTCTTGGCATCGGTCGCGGTGCTGGCGTAAAGGCTGGTGACCTTGCCGCCGAGTTCGTAGTCGGTGTCGTGGATGACTTCCCCGTCGAGCACGCACTTCACGTGGTTGCCCTTCACGGTCACCTTGATGTCATACCAGCGATCGGTCTCGATGTGGCTGGGCTTGGCGTCCTGCGTGCCACCCGCTTCGATGGCGTCTTGCGTGTTGCCCCAGCCGCCGATGTTCCACCAGATGCGATCCTCGTTGCCGTTGATGCGGAACAGAATCAGGAAGCCTTCCGCGCCGGAAATCTTCCGCGCCTTGAGCGAGAGTGTGTAATCCTTCCACTCGCGTTTGCCGGCAAGCGCACGGATGAATTCGCGTTCGCCACTCTGCCGGAGCGCGCTGTCCTGCACCTTCCAATCGGCGCCGCCGCCCAGCAGTTTCCAGCCTTTGGTGTCCTTGCTGAAATCGGATTCAAACAGCGTCTTGCCGTCGAGGTCCGTGACCTTGATGTCTTTGAATTCAGCGGCGGTGTTCCACGTGCCGACGCCGATCATGCCGTTCAACACTTGAACTTCCTCGGCTGGTGAATCGACGGTGGTGGCCAGATATTTATCCCCGCGATTTTCGGCGAACAATTTCTGGATGTAGAAACTGGGCAGGCCATACCAGTTGGCGCTGTCGAAGTTGATGAGGTCGGGATTCCACGCGCGGTGATTGAGGTTCACGAGCAGCGGCGCGTAGCTGGCCATGATGACGTGGTCGGAGTTGCGTTCGAGGCCGGTCATGAACGCCGCTTCTCCGATGGCGCCGCGCAAGTTGCCGAGGCCGCAGTTGCGGGTGACGGCGTATTCGCCGACGAAGATCTTCGGGCCGTTGCGGTCGTATTGGTCGAAGTGCGTGGCGTGGCGCATGAACCATTCGGGCGTGTCGTAGAAATGTTCGTCCACCACGTCCGGCTTGGGCGCGGTCGGGTAACTGCCGAGCCAATGGTTGGCGATGAATTTGATGTCGGGATACTTCGCGTGGATGGCATTGACGAACAGCGGCCAGCGTTCGCGATAAGCCGGCCCGCCATTTTCGTTGCCGACCTCGAGATATTTGAGGTTGAACGGAGCCGGGTGGCCGTTGCGCGCGCGCGCGCCGCCCCAGAGCGTGTTCGTGGGGCCGTTCGCGTATTCGATCGCATCGAGCGCATCCTGCACCCATTCGTTCATGCGATCCATCGGGATGACTTCCTTGTGGCTCATGCCGACGTTGATGCAGAAGAGCGGCGTTGCCCCGAGGTCTTCGGAGAGCTGGAGATACTCATGATAGCCGAGGCCGTGCGTGGCGTAATATTTCCAGATGTTCCAGAGCGGCTCGCGGACGTCTACGTTGCCGATGGTCTTCTTCCAATGGTTCATGTGTGCCACGTCATCGCCTTCGACCCAGCAGCCGCCGGGGAAGCGGAGGAACTTCGGTTGCAACGCGTCGAGCGACTCAGCGAGATCCACGCGCAGGCCGTGGTCTTTCCACGTCTTCTTCGGCATCAATGAAACCATGTCGAGGAACAGCGAACCCTTGCTGTCGCCGGAGATTTCGAGTTTTGCCTTGGCGTCCGTTGCTGTCGCGGTCAGGTCAACGGTCTGATATTTCCAATCGCGGCCGAAACCGGAAGCCTCACCGATGGCGAGCACGGTGCCGCTCGTGCCGACGAGCTTGATCGTCAGTTTGCCGGAGAAGCGGTCGCTGCGGGCGGCGAACTTGAACGTGTAGCCGTCGCCTTTGACGATGTTCATACCCCAATAACCTTCGTTGCTCACGGTGAACGCGCCGGTGGTGTTCAGCCGGAGCGAACGGCGATTGAACGGATTCAACGGGCGGCTGGTGTCGATCGACGCGTCAGCGCCAGTGATGGACCAATCAGCGGGCTTCTCGGCGTCCTCGAAGGAACGGTTGCGGACCAACTCGGGATAGATGCCACCGTCAGCGGAAAGGTTGATGTCCTCGAAGAAGATGCCCCACAGGGTGGGCGAGATGTCGTGCGCCGGATGGGCGGCTTCGATGGAAATCTTCGCGGGTTGCGCGTTCGAAGTGAGGGTGGCGGCGAGGATTGCCGTGGCGAGGTATTGAGTCAGTTTCATGGTTTGGGGTTGAGGGTTTCGACGCGCCGGGCTCCGACCCGGCGCATCTGGTTACAGCTTAAACCGGCTCGGAGACCGGTGCGGCGATCCGTTTACGCAACGAATCCGTTCTTCAGTCCGTAGGCGACTTCGTTCCATTCCAGTTCCTGACGGAGCTGGCGAATCTTGGTGTCGGCGTCGATGACGACGAGTTCGATGCCGGAGATCGCCGCGAAATCTTCGAGCATCTCGGTCGTGACGACCTGGCTGAAACCCGTGTGATGCGCGCCGCCCGCGTAGATCCAGCTGGCGCAGCCGACTTCGAAACTCGGCTTCGGCACCCAGAGAGCGCGCGCGACCGGGAGCTTCGGCATGTCGTGTTCCGCCGCGACGCAATCCACTTCGTTCACAAGCAGGCGGAAGCGGTTGCCGAGATGCACAAGCGAGGCGTTGAGGCCGGGGCCGGCAGGCGTATTGAACACGAGGCGCGCCGGGTCGGCCTTGCCGCCGATGCCGAGCGGATGCACTTCGAGCGACGCCTTGCCGTCGGCGATGCTCGGGCAGATCTCCAGCATGTGCGAACCGAGGACGAGTTTGTTGCTCGGGTCCATGTGATAGGTGTAATCCTCCATGAACGACGCACCGCCGAGACCGGTCGCCATGACCTTCATCGCGCGCACAAGCGCCGAGGTTTTCCAATCGCCTTCGCCGCCGAAACCGTAGCCCGCGGCCATCATGCGTTGCGAGCCAACGCCCGGCAATTGCGCGAGGCCGTGCAAATCTTCGAACGTGTCGGTGTAACCGATGTAACCGCCGGCACCGAGGAATTCCTCGAGTCCGAGTTCGATGCGCGCCGCGTCGCGGACGGACTTGTGGCGCTTGCCGCTCTTGCGCAAGTCGGCGGTCATCGAGTAGGTGGCCTCGTATTCCTTGCACAGCGCGTCCACCTGTTTCTCGCTGATGGCGTTCACCACTTTGACGAGATCGCCGACGCCGTGGGTGTTCACGGAGAAACCGAACTTCATCTGCGAAGCGACTTTGTCGCCTTCGGTCACGGCCACTTCGCGCATGTTGTCGCCGAAACGGACGAGCTTGCCGCCCTGCCAATCGTGCCATGCCGCCGCCGCGCGCGCCCACGCGCCGAGCTTGTTCTGCACCGCGGCATCCTGCCAGAACCCGACGACGACCTTGCGGTCCTTGCGCAGGCGGGTCCAGATGAAGCCGTGCTCGCGATCGCCGTGCGCGGCCTGGTTCATGTTCATGAAGTCCATGTCGATCGTGGCCCACGGGATGTCGCGGTTGTATTGCGTGTGCAGGTGCGCGACGGGTTTGCGGAGCTGCTTGAGGCCATTGATCCACATCTTCGACGGCGAGAACGTATGGCACCATGTGATGAGGCCGATGCACTTCTTGGCATTGTTGGCGGCCTGACAAAGTTCGGTGATGGCGTCGGGCGAAACCATCACGGGCTTGAACACGACCTTGACCGGAATGAACTTGGCGGCGTTGAGGCCCCTGGCGATTTCCTGCGAATGTTTGGCGACGGCCTTGAGCGTTTCCGGGCCGTAAAGATGCTGGCTGCCGGTAACGAACCAGACTTCGAGCGACTTGAGGTTGATCATAGAAATTGTTTGGTCTGCATCTTGATGTCACGGACGAAAATGCGTTCGGGGCTTCAAGGGCGGACAGATTGAAGGGTCGTCCGCCTCGCGTCGAGCCTCTTTTATTGCCAACCTTAAGTAATCGACTCGTTCAAGCCCGGCGCGTGGCCCGCTGGACGAGGAAACGCTGGAGAAGGATGAAAGAAAGCAGCAGCGCGCCCACCACGATGCGACTCCATTCCGGGCGCAGGCGACCATCGAACAGCAGCGCCGACTGGATGGTTCCAAAGATCAGCAGACCGAACAGTGTGCCCAGCATGTGGCCGCGTCCGCCGGTGAGCAGCGTGCCGCCGATGACCACGACCGCGATGGCGTCGAGTTCAAGCCCGATGCCGGCGCTGGGATTGCCCGAGCCGGTGTAGATGGAAGCGACGATGCCGGCGAGCGCGGCGAACAAGCCGTTCAACGCATAAACGGAAATCTTCGTGGAACTGACCGGCAGGCCCATGAGCAAGGCGGATTGTTCGTTGCCGCCGATGGCGAGGAGGTTGCGACCATAACGTGTTTGATGCGCGAGCACGTAGCCGATGGCTACCATGGCGACCAACACGACGGCCAACTCGGGAATGCTTAAGCTGCCGAGCGTGAAAGCTCGGTCAGAAATCGCCTTGTAGAGCGGATGCGTGATGGCCACGGATTCGGTGTTGATCCAGAAACCAAGACCGCGCGCGAGGAACATGCCGGCTAGCGTGATGAGGAACGGCGGCAATTTGAACGAGCTGATAAGCCAACCCATGAACGTGCCCAGCCCCGTGCCCGCTGCCATCGCGATGGCCCACGCGACGAACGGATTCATGCTGTGGCCTTGGATGAACGTGGCGGTCAGGATCGCGGTGAAGCCCACGATGGCGCCGACGGACAAGTCGATGCCGCCCGAAAAAATCACGAGCGTCATGCCGACGGCCACGATGCCGAGCGTGACGTTTTCGGAGAACAAATTGACGGCTACGCGGCTGGAGCAGAACCCGCTGTAAAGCAACGATGCGGTGGCGAACAACGCCACGAAGATGGCGGCGGTGGCCAGCAACGTGATCTGGCGCGCGTGGATTTTTTTCTTGGGCTGGTTCACGCGGTGGCCCTCCGTTGGCCGAGCTTGGCGAACCACGCGCGGAGTTTCTCGGATTGCAGCAGCGCGACGGTGATGATGAGGACGGCCTTCGGCACCGGCGCGACGGCGGGCGGCACGCCGAGGTTATACATGGTGACGGTCAACGTCTGGAGCAACAGGGCACCAACGAAGGAACCGAACAGCGAGAAGCGTCCGCCGGTCAATGCGGTGCCGCCCACGACCACGGCGAAGATGGCGTCGAGCTCCATGTTTTCGCCGGCGCGATACGGATCGGCGGAGCGGATGTTCGAGGCACACAACGCCCCGGCCAGCCCAGCGCAAGCGCCGCAGAACACATACGCCAGCACCTTCACACGCGTCGCGGCGAGGCCGGCGAAACGGCTGGCCACTTCGTTGTCTCCGACGGCTTCGATGAACAATCCCGCGGCAGTGCGGCGCAGGAACAGGTTTGAAAGCACGAACAACGCGCCCACCAGCAACGCAGCGAACGGTAGACCGAGCAGGAATCCGTTCGCGAGAAATTCAAAGCCCGTGTGCTTGATGATGAGCACCTGACCACCGGTGACGAGTTGCGCCACGCCGCGTCCGGCGATCATCAGGATGAGCGTGGCGACGATGGGTTGGATGCCGAGCTTCGCGGTGAAGAGGCCGTTCATCATGCCCGTGGCTGCGCCCGCAGCGATGGCTGCGGGCAAGGCGAGTGCGAGCGACATTCCGGCGTTCAACATGATGGCGCACACAGCCCCGGTGATCGCCGCGACGGAGCCGACGGACAAATCCACGCCGCCCGTTGCGATGACGAGCGTCATGCCGAGCGCGACGAGCATTGTGCGCGAGCCTTGCGTCAGGATGTCGATGGGCACGCCGAACAGATGGCCGTCGTGCAACGTGACCTTGAGGAAGGACGCGTTGAACACGGCGTTGACGATCACCAGCAACACCAAGCCCGCCAACGGCCAGATGACTGGCGGCAGCGGGCGACGATGTTTGGGCGCGGTTGAACTCATGCGGGGAAATCTATTTCTCGTGCGTGCCGGCCATCAGGTGCATCAAACCTTCGAGGTTGAGGCTGGCGCCGGAAACTTCACCGGTCATCCGACGCTCGCGCATCACGAGGACGCGCGAGCAGGTGCGGATGACTTCTTCGATCTCGGACGAGATGAAAACCACAGCGAGCCCATCCGCGCGCAGCTTGGCGACGAGTTGCTCGATCTCCTGTTTCGCGCCGACGTCAATGCCGCGCGTGGGTTCGTCGAGGATGATGACCTGCGGCTGCGTCGCGAGCCAGCGGGCGAGGAGAACTTTCTGCTGGTTGCCGCCGCTCAGGTTGCGGATGAGCGTTTCCTGACTGGCGGTCTTGATGCGCAGCGCCTTGATGTAATGGTCGCAAAGCGTGTTCTGCTCCTCCTGCGACAACGCGCGGAGCAAGCCGCGCTTGCCCTGCAGGGCGAGGATGAGATTCTCGCGCACGGACAGGTTCGGCAGGATGCCTTCGACTTTGCGGTCTTCGGAACAGAACGCAAGCCCGAGCCGGATGGCGTCACGCGGGGAACTGAGCTTCACCGGCTGGCCCTTCATCTTGAACTCACCGGTGTCGGCGGAATCGATGCCGAAGAGCAATCGCGCCGTCTCGGTGCGCCCGGAACCCAGCAAACCACCGAGCCCAACGACTTCGCCCGCGCGAATGGAAACATCCGCCGAGGTGAGCGCGCCGCGGCGGCTGAGCCCGCGAGCTTCGAGCACAGGCGGGGCGCCTTTGTCGGCGACCACATCCTCGCCGCCGGCAAATTCTTTTTCGGTGATCTCGCGGCCCAACATCTTGCCGACGAGTTCGAGACGGTTGAGCGATTGGGTCGGGTATTCGCCAACGAGCTGGCCGTTACGGAGGATCGTGAGCCGGTCGGTCACGGCGTAAACCTGGTCGAGGAAGTGCGTGACGAAGATGATGCCCATGCCTTGCTCGCGGAGCTTGCGCATGATGCCGAACAACTCGGCAACTTCGTGTTCGTCGAGGCTCGCGGTCGGTTCGTCGAGGATCAACAGGCGCGATTCCATGTCGAGCGCGCGGGCGATGGCGACCATCTGCTGCATCGCGACGGACAACGAACTCAGTTCCGCATCCACGTCGCATTCGACTTCGAGCCGGGCGAGCGCGGCGCGGGCGCGTTGGCGGATCTGGCGCCAATTGAGGAAACCGAATTTACCGGGCTGACGGCCGAGCGTGATATTCTCGGCCACCGTGAGCGAGGGCACGAGGTTCACTTCCTGATAGACCGTGCTGATGCCGGCACGTTCGGCGTGTTTGGGCGAAGCGGGCCGGATGGTTTTTCCGGCCAGAGTGATTTCGCCGCCGTCATCCGGATAGACGCCCGTGAGGACCTTGATGAGCGTGGATTTGCCGGCGCCGTTCTCGCCGAGCAACGCATGGATTTCGCCCGCGCGAACGGTGAAATCCACGCCCCCCAGCGCCGTGACGCCGGGGAAGCGCTTGGTCAGACCGCGAATCTGTAGCAGCGGTGAATCGCTCACGGGATTGGGCGGGCCGGATCAGTATTGGCGCGAACCCACGGCCGCCGCGGCGTTGCTTTCGTCGAAGAGTTGATCCTTGTTGTAAGTCTTCTTCTCGACCTTTTCGCCCTTAAGGATCTTCTCGATGAGATCAAACGCGGGCGGGCCGAAGAGCGGGTTGCATTCGACGGTGCAGTTCAATTTGCCGTCCACAATGGCTTGCACGGCTTCCTTCAGGCCGTCGATGGAGACGACGATGACATCTTTGCCGGGCTTGAGGCCGGCTTCGGAGATCGCCTGGATCGCGCCGAGCGCCATGTCGTCGTTGTGCGCATAGACCACGGTGAAATCCTTGCCATGCTTCTTGAGAAACGCCTCCATGACTTCCTTGCCGCCCGCACGACGGAAATCGCCGCTCTGCGAATCAATGATCTTCATGTCGGGATACTTCGCGATGCCTTCAGCGAACGCGCGGCGACGTTCATTGGCCGGGGCGGAACCGGGCGTGCCCTGGAGTTCA
The DNA here is from genome assembly GCA_041181065.1 of Verrucomicrobiota bacterium. Taxonomy (GTDB): domain Bacteria; phylum Verrucomicrobiota; class Verrucomicrobiia; order Limisphaerales; family DSYF01; genus DSYF01. The sequence goes on from JBEGQI010000167.1 coordinate 14,077, forward strand.
AGGATGTTCGCCTTGCCGTTGACCTTCTTCGCCAGCCAATCCGCGGCCATGCGACCTTCTTCGGCGAAGTCCGACCCGAGGAAGCAGACGTAGAGCGATTCATCTTCGGTCTTGATAGTGCGGTCGGTGATGAGCACAGGAATCTTCGCGGCCTTGGCTTCGCGGAGGACCGGGTCCCAACCCGTCTCGACGATTGGCGCGATGACGATGGCATCCACACCTTGCGCGATGAACGAGCGGACGGCGCGGATCTGATTCTCCTGCTTGCCCTGTCCGTCAGCGAATTTGAAATCAACCTTGCGCTTGGCGGCTTCAGACTTCATCGACTCCGTGTTGGCCGTGCGCCAAGCGCTTTCCGCGCCGGTCTGGGCGAAACCGACTTTGAGCTGTTTGCCCGCGGGTTTCGCCGAGCCGCTGTCGCCGGATGGCTTGGAGCTGTCCGAGCAGCCAGCCAAGGCGAGCAACAGGCCGCCGGAGAGGACGGCCGAAAGAAACAAGGTGTTGATTTTCATATTCGTTATGTTGTTAAGTAATTCTGTCAGCCCGCTGGTGCGAGTCAATCCGGGAATTGTCGCGCGCAGGATTGCAGCATTGCGCGGCGGCGTCAATCAACCAGCCCTTGTCACTCATTTGCGTGACAGGATACAGGCTGGATTTACGGCGCAAGGTGGCTAGGCTGCGGCCACCCAAACCTAAAATGATCAAAAAAATATTCACTCAAGGTGTTTCCCTGTGGGCGATGGCGGCGGCGTTCGCGTTGTTGGCCGGCTGCGCTTCGGACAAAAGCTGCTGCGGTTCCAGCGCGAGTTGTTGCGCCATTACGCCCGTCAGCGTGAGCCATTTCGGCAAAGCGAATGGCAAGGACATCGAGCTTTACACGCTGCGCAATCACAAGGGCGCCGTGGCGACCATCTCCACCTACGCGGGCACGCTGGTTTCGCTGAAGGTGCCGGACAAGAGCGGCGAGCTCGTGGACATCGCGCTCGGTTGTGATTCTGTGGAAGGTTACCTGACCAACTGCCCCTATCTCGGCGCGCTGATCGGCCGGTTTGGCAACCGCATCGGTGGTGCGAGCTTCAAGCTCGACGGGGTGGAACACAAACTCGCCGCCAATAATGGTCCGAATAACCTGCACTCCGGCCCGAACGGCTTCGACAAGCGCATCTGGACCGCGACCTCAACGAGAAGTAAGGGCGGCGCCAGTGTGACCATGCGTTATCACAGTGCGGATGGGGAAGAAGGTTTCCCGGGCAATCTGGATGTCTCGGTCCTGTTCACGCTGACGGAAGAGAATGAATTGCGCGTGGCGTTCGAGGCCAAGACGGATCGCGCCACGGTTTGCAACCTGACCTATCATCCTTACTTCAACCTTTCCGGCGCGGGCACCGGCGACATCCTCGATCACCTCCTCTGGGTCAACGCCGCGAAGTTCACGCCCGTGGATTCCGTTCAGATTCCCACCGGCGAAATCCGCGCTGTGGCCGGCACGCCGCTCGATTTCACCATGCCCAGCACCATCGGCGCCCGCATCGATGCAGACCATGAACAGATCAAGTTCGGCGCCGGCTACGACCACAACTGGGTCATCAATCAGACGAAGCCTGGTGAAATCACGTTGCAGGCGCGTGCCACGAGCCCGAAGACGGGCATCACGCTCGAAGTGTTGAGCAGCGAACCCGGCGTGCAATTCTACTCCGGCAACTTCCTCGATGGCACGGTTCCGGGAAAGAGTGGCCAGGTGTATCCGCGCCGCAGCGGTTTCTGCCTTGAGCCGCAGCATTTCCCTGATTCGCCAAACAAACCCGCTTTCCCCAGCACCACGCTCCGGCCCGGCCAGAAATATCACAACACTATCATCTACAAGTTCTCCGCCAAGTAACCAATCATCGCACTGACAAAAAACATGAAGCTCTACAAACTCTCCCTGCTGTCCGTCGCGCTCGCGGCGGCGTTCACCGTGAACAGCTTTGCCGCTGACGCGGCGCCGAAGAAGAAGCTCAAGCTCGCCTTCGTGTGCAACAACGCGGCGACGTTCTGGACCATCGCCCGTGCGGGTTGCGAAGACGCCGCGAAGCAACTCGGCAACGTGTCTGTGGATTTCCGCATCCCACCGGAAGCGCAGGCCGCCGCGCAGCAACGCATCCTGAACGACCTCGTTGCCCGTGGCGTTCAGGGCATTGCGGTGACGCCCATCGATCCGGACAACCAGACGGCGTTCCTCGACAAGATCGCGAGCCAGACGTTGCTCATCTGCCACGACAGCGACGCGCCGAAGAGCAAACGCGTTTGCTACATCGGCACGGATAATTTCGCTGCGGGCGTTGAAGCCGGGAAGTTGATCAAGGAAGCGTTGCCGAATGGCGGCAAGATCATGGTGTTTGTCGGCAACATGGACGCCCAGAATGCCAAGGATCGTTTCGGCGGCATCAAGAAGGAACTCGAAGGCTCCAAGATCGAGGTCATCGACGTCCGCACCGACGAGGCGAACACCGCCAAGGCGCAGAAGAATGTGCAGGACGCACTCGTCACGCATCCCGACCTGTCGTGCGCCGTCGGGCTCTACAATTACAACGGCCCGGCGATCCTCAATGCCGTCCGCGCCGCCGGCAAACAGGGCAAGGTGAAGATCGTTTGCTTCGACGAGAACGACGAGACGCTCGAAGGCGTCGCTTCCGGCGACATCTACGGCACGGTCGTCCAGCAGCCCTACGAGTTCGGCAAGCAAGCCATCATCAAGATGGCCAAGCATCTCGAAGGCGACAAAGAAGCACTTGCTGGCGGCAAGCAAATCGTCCCCACGCGCAGCCTCAAGAAGGCAGACATCGCTGAGTTCAAGGCGAACTTGAAGAAGATTCTGGGGAAATGAGAAAAGCACCAAGCGCCAAATCCATGCTTCAGTGAAACATCAAGCACCAAGCTCCAATGCTCTCGCTCGTTTGATGTTTGAGGCTTGGAGATTCTCTGGAGCTTGGAGCTTGGAATTTGGAGCTTCTATATGAGCGCCTTCCTATCCATGCGCAATGTCGGGAAACGCTTTCCCGGCGTGGTTGCCCTCGACAACGTCAGTCTCGAAGTCGGCGCGGGCGAGGTGGTCGCGTTGTGCGGCGAGAATGGCGCCGGCAAATCCACGTTGATGAAGATCCTCGGCGGCGTCTATCAGCCGGACGCTGGTGAGATCCTCGTCGATGGTCGACCGGTGAAGATCAACAACGTCACCGATGCGATGAAGCTGGGCATCGCATTCATCCATCAGGAACTGAACGTCCTCGACAACCTCGACATCGCCGCGAATGTCTTCCTCGGACGCGAGCCGCTCTTCACGCCGTTCAAGCTCATCAACCGGAAGAAAATCCACGCCGACACGCAGCCATTCCTGAAGCGGCTCGGCCTTGATGTCCCGAGCGACACCAAGCTCCGCGACCTTTCCATCGCGCAACAGCAGATGGTCGAAATTGCGAAGGCTCTTTCGCTCAATGCGCGCATCATCATCATGGACGAACCCACGTCCAGCCTCACGCTGACCGAGACGGATCGGCTCTTGCAACTCATCGCCGAGCTGCGTCAATCCGGCGTCAGCGTCATTTATATTTCGCACCGGCTCGGCGAAGTGAACCAGTGCGCTGATCGCGTCGTCGTCCTGCGCGACGGCAAGAATGCCGGCGGCCTCAGCCGCGCGGAAATCAGCCACGATCGCATCGTGAGCCTGATGGTCGGCCGCGAGATCAAGAGCTTCTACGTCGAGTCAAACGCGCCGAAGACGCCCGGTTTCCTGAAAGTGCGCAATGCCCGGTCCAGTCGTTACCCGAACCAAAGCGTTTCCTTTGACGCGGCGAAAGGTGAGATCCTCGGGTTCGCCGGACTCGTGGGTGCGGGTCGTTCCGAGATTGCCAAAGCTCTCGTCGGACTCGACGAACGTGGCGCTGCGGAAGTTTCACTCGGCGGCGAGTCGTTGAAGATCCGTTCCGCCCGCGACTCCATCCGCCACGGGATTTACCTCGTGCCTGAAGATCGGCGCGGCGAAGGACTTGTCGTCGGCATGACCGTGCGCGAGAACATCACGTTGCCGGATTTGCCGCGTTACGCGCGGGCCGGCTTGATCCAGCGCTCGGCAGAGGAACGCGTTTCGCGCGAGCAGGTCGAGTCGCTCAAGGTGAAGACGCCGACCATCGAAGCGTTGATCCGCAACCTGAGCGGCGGCAACCAGCAAAAGGTCGTCATCGGCAAATGGCTTGCGATGGGGCCGAAGGTTTTGATTCTGGACGAGCCCACGCGCGGCATCGACGTCGGCGCGAAGGCGGAGATCTACAAACTCATGCGCACCCTCGCCGAGAACGGCGCGGTGATCCTGATGATCAGCAGCGACATGGAGGAAGTTTTGCACGTCAGCGATCGCGTCGCCGTGATGCACGAAGGCAAGATCACGGGCGTGCTCGAACGCGCCGCCTGCAACGAGGAGAACATCATGCAACTCGCCACCGGCCGCGCGCTTGCCGAAGCGAAGCCCGCCTTCGCGGCGTGATTCCCTAAACCATTCTTTACGATGAAGAAAGAACTCGGATTACTTGGCTTGCTGTTTGTCCTGTGCCTCGCGGTGTGCGGCATTGAATTGTGGAAGCAACTCCACGAAGGTGCGACCTGGGGAACGCTGGAGCTGCCACGATTCCTTTCCGCCGCCAACCTAACCAACAACGCCAACCAGATCGGGCTTTACGGCATTTTCAGCATCGGGCTCGGCATGGTCATCATCACAGGCGGCATCGATCTTTCGGTGGGCTCGATGTGCGCGCTCGTCGGCGTGTTGCTGGCGATGGCCATCAGCGAATGGCACTGGCCGTGGCCGGTCGCGGTCGCGCTCGCCATCGTGGCGCCGATGGCTTTGGGCTGGGTTCACGGCTGGCTCATCACGCGCATGAATCTGCAGCCGTTCATCGTCACGCTTTGCGGCCTGCTCATCTATCGCGGCATGGCGCGTTACATCGCGGACGATGCGACGAAAGGCTTTGGCGAAACGGCGGGGCTCGACGCGCTTCGCTGGCTCACGACGGGAGCATTGCTGGGCATCCCGATGCCGTTTGTGGCGTTGCTGGTGATCGGCACCATCATGTGGTTCGTGCTGCACCGTTCGGTTTACGGGCGTTACTTGCTTGCTGTTGGTCGTAACGAAGAAGCGGCGCGGTTCTCCGGTATCAACAACCGCCGCATCATCACCAGCGCCTACGTGCTCGCGGGTTTGCTCACGGGAATTTCTGCGGTGATGTTCGCGTTCTGGACGAATTCCGTGCCGCCGTCCAACCACGGCAACATCTTTGAACTCTACGGCATTGCTGCGGCGGTGCTCGGCGGATGCAGTTTGCGTGGCGGTGAAGGTTCCATTATCGGCATCGTCATAGGCACGACGCTGCTCTTCGTGTTGCAGAACTTGGTGAACATCCTCGAGATCAAGAGTTCACTCGATTACACCGTGATGGGTTCCGTGGTGTTGGTGGGCGTGCTCGCCGATCAAATCTTGACCAAGCGCCGCCTCAAGGCGCAGGGCGCACGGCATTAACCGAACTTGCGTTTGCCATCCGCTGGCACGAGCAGCCGGTCAATGCCTGCCGCCGCCATGCCCGCGATGCGGCGATGCGGCGCGCCTTCACAAGTCACGCTGCCAAAGCGTCCCCACATGCTGCCTTGCCGGATGGTGGCCGCGAGGTGTTCGATCACGCGCGGCGGCATTTCGGTGAGACTGCCGGTCACGACGACTTGCCGGATGCCGAGCACATTCAATGCGCCAGCGATCACGCTGCCGGCTGCATCCAGACTTTCCGCGAGCCACGGTTTGATGCCGTGGCTATTCACGTGGGCGATCAACGCCTCCCAGGTTTCTGGTTGGCCGCGATTGGCTTCAGCGAAACTGTGCAACAAGCCGGTGCGCGAAAGTTTGGTTTCCAAACAACCCGTCGCGCCGCAACCGCATTGGCGGTGATTGCCGGGGATGGGTGTGTGACCGAACTCAGCGTTCAACGGCAGCGGACTGTGGAATAGCCGCCCGCCTTCGATGATGGCGCCACCCACGCCGTGCCCGAAATCGACCAGCAGGAAGTTCTGGTAGTTCGATTCGGCGAACAGATGTCCCAGTGCTGCCGCGCGGTTTTCCTGCACCAGCACCACGGGCGCGTCCCAAACTTGGTTGATGAGCTTGGGCAGGTCGGTCTTCTCGGACCAATGGACGTTGGGCGAAAACACGACGCGGCCGGCCTTTTCGTCCACGATGCCCGGCACGCTGACCAGCACGCCCCAGAGATCTTCGGCCTTCAGTTGTTTGGCGACGATGCGGGCCTGCTTCTGCCAAGACTGGGCTGAATCCGTGGTGGGCCGTTTGCAGTCCCATTTGTCTTCCAACCCGGCACCCACAGGGACCAACGCGAAACTCGTTTCAACGACATCGATCTGGATGATGAGGAAGCGCGGCTTAGAACTATCGAGCCGGACCATGCGGCCCGGACGACCGGCCTTCTCGCGCGGCGAATCATCTTCCTCCTCCAGCACGACGCCGAGCCTGAGCAATTCATCGATGATCTTGCCGCAGGTGGGCTGGCTGATGCCGGCGGCTTTGGCGAGCTGGGCGCGCGACGCGCTGCCCATGCGCATCAGCAAGGCGACGAGGGTCCGCTCGTTGGCGCGACGGAGGGAAGAGGGAAGGGCGCGGGATTTAACGGTGACCATGTGTTGGGTTGGTTGAGGTGAGGTTAGGCCGGAATGCGTGCGCGACAAACAGTTTTTTGGCGGCAGACAAAAGCGCCGCAGCGTTCACTGCGGCGCCGAAATCCATGCCACCGCAGTCTTACTTCTTCTTGAAGAGGTCGGTGACGCTCTTCACGGCTTTACCGGCTTCATCCGTCACTTTCTTGGCTGCGTCCTTCACGCTGGCCGCGGCTTTGGTGGTGGCTTCCGTCAGCGCCGGAACGATGTCGGTGGTGACCTTGCTGAGCACCAGCTTGGTCAACTCCGCGCCGGTGATGCCTTCGGGGCCGGTGCCGAGATTGGTGAGTTTGATTTCCGGGATGGAAACTGGAACCGTCACTCCGAGGCCGGGCACGGTGTAATTGATCTTGGTGTTCGAGAGC
>JBEGQI010000168.1:0-7826 GCA_041181065.1 Verrucomicrobiota bacterium
TCCCTCGGGGCCGCGTGCGCCGGCCCCACGCGCACCGGTCTGGCCCCAGCCCGGTGGCGGACGGAATTCCGCACCTGATTTCCAGTTCGCGCCGAGTTCGTCGTAGCGTTTGCGCTTATCCGGATCGGACAGCACTTCGTAGGCTTCGTTGATCTCCTTGAACTTCTCCTCCGCCTTCTTTTTGTCCTTGGCCACGTCAGGGTGATATTCGCGGGCGAGCTTGCGGAAAGCCTTCTTGATGTCGGCATCCGAAGCGCCGCGAGCCACGCCGAGCGACTGGTAATAATCTTTGTATTGGACAGCCATGAGCCAGGAGAAGAATAGCCGAACTGAAACTTTCCTCAACGCGAACCATTCGAGGGGGATGCTAGTCAAAAATTCAACGGAGCGAGCCAGCTGGCCCGCTCCGTCTTAACCACACCCAACCAACCCAACCAAAACTATTTTTTCTTCGTGTTGTCTACGCTCAGAAACCGGGAGCCACTTTGCTTGCCTTCGTTGGACCACACCCGAATCAACAGCCGTTCGCCCTTAGCTTCTTCGCATAACTTCACGGCTTGCTCCGCGGTGCGCACCGGGGTCTTGTCGATTTCCAAAATGACGTTGCCGGTTCGCAGGCCTGCTTCGTAGGCGTTGGATTCCTCATCCACTTTTAAAACCAGCACGCCTTTGACGCTGGCTGGTATTGAATTGTCCCGGCGCGCCTCGGTGCTGATGTCATCCACGGTGACGCCATCCAGGCCGTCGTGCTCAGAATTTTTGTCCGTGCCGAGGGAGCCCGATGCTTCCTCTCCTTTGGAACCCGGCAGGCTGCCGAGTTTCACCGTGATCTCTTTCGACTTGCCGTCGCGGATGATCGAGAGAACCACTTTCGCTCCGGGCGCGCTCTGCGAGATCATCAGGCGCAAATGCCGACTGTCCGAAGCTTTCTTGCCGTCCACTGCGACAATGACATCGCGTGGCTGGATGCCGGCCGCTTCAGCCGGGGTGTTGGGGGAAACGTCGCCCACGAGTGCGCCGGTCGAGTCCGCCAGGTCCAGTGACTTTGCGAACTCGGGGGTCAATGGTTGCAACATCACGCCCAGAAATCCCCGCGTAACCTTGCCATCATCGACCAGCCGTTCGAGCACGGACTTGGCGAGGTTGACCGGCACCGCGAAGCCGACACCCATGTTGCCGCCGGAGCCGCTGACGATGGATTGGTTGATGCCGATGAGACGGCCTTGGGTGTCGACGAGTGCGCCGCCGGAGTTGCCGGGATTGATGGCCGCGTCGGTCTGGATAAAATCTTCGTAGTCCGTGATGCCAAATCCGCCACGGCCCAGTGCGCTCACTATTCCCATGGTCACGGTCTGGCCGACGTTGAAAGGATTGCCGATGGCGAGCACCACATCGCCGACTTCGAGTTTGTCGCTGTCGGCCAGCGTGATCGCTTCCAACCCCTTGGCGTCGATCTTCAACACAGCGAGGTCGGTTTGTGGATCGGTGCCGACGACCTTGGCTTTGAATTTTTGTTTGCCGTCGCCGAGCGCCACTTCCACGCCGTCCGAATCAGCGCCATCCACCACATGGTTGTTCGTCAGGATGTAGCCGTCCTCGGTGACGATGACGCCGGAGCCGAGGCTTTTCTGCTCGAGATTATGACGGTTACCACCGCGTCCGCCGCGCATCTGCGGCCCGAAGAATTGCTCGAACAAGGGGTCGTTGAAGAACTGTTGGTAACGCGGCAGCTTGACCGTCTTGGTCGAGTAAATGTTCACCACACTCGGCGTCACTTTCTTGACCACGCTGGCGTAGCTGTTGCCGGTGCGCGCGTCCCGGTTGATGGCCGCCGCATCGACTTTGAGCTTGGCGGGTGGATTGCCTTCCTTGGCGAAGGTTGCAAATGGAATCCCCAGCGCGAACGCCAATGCCCAGGTCGCGGCCCGGTGTGAAATCTGTTTTGTCATAGTTCGTTGTTCAACGGCTTGTTAATTGTTGCACCTGTCATGATGGACACGGTTCCTCGCAAAATGTTCAAAGGTCTGACGTGAATGGTTCACACGCGTAGGTTCCAATCTGGCTGTGAGTATTTTTCGGCCGCCAGCTGTGCAACCGCATCGCGCCAGTGATTGATCAGCGCATCGAGTGATGACGCGACGGTTGCTGACCACGCCGTGCGCAAAGCTTTTTTGACGTCGCTGGCAGGGAAGGGGAGTTGGGTCAGAAAATCGCGGTGCGTGCGGTGTTGACGATACTCAGGTTCCAAAGACGGCATGGGAAGAACTCGATCGAGCAGCGCAAGATCAAGATTCACCAGGATGCTGCCATGAAAAAGCAGGTGCGTGCGTTTGCGGCGTTGGGCGTTGCCGGAGAACTTGCGTCCGTCAATGACAAGGTCGGTGTGCCCTTGGACTTCGACACGCTTGTTTCCACCCAGCAACTGTGTAAGAGCTTCAGCATTCCGTTGCATGATGAACTGGTTTGACCCGTTGATTCTGGCCAGCGGTGAACCTTCCTCCGCCCGCAGGACCAGCGAGTAATTCAGGACGCCGGGCCCTTGCAATACCGTGCCGCCTCCGCTGATGCGCCGGAGAATGGGGATATTGAACCGTTGGCAAGCCGACGGGTCTGTTTCTGTCGCCGCCTTATTGCCGTAGCCAAGCACGACGAAGTGTTCGCGTGATTCCCAGAACGATAGTGATTCCCCGATTTGGCCTGACTCTGCAGCCTCAAGCAGCACTTCCTCTGCGGCAAGAAGGTCAGCGGGCGAAAGTATAGGGAAATCCAATGTCAGCATTTGGTCGGGCGACGTGTGCGTCGTGCAGTGCTTCTAGGCGCTGGGTAACTTGGTGTCAATGAGGACGGCGACGGCATCGGGTTGCCCAAGCTATTCAATTTGACGTGTTGCCAGTGTGCCATACTCTATGCGGCCCCGCGCCACGGCGGAGGCGGCACCCGTTCGTTGCGGTGTTTCCCCCGGCTGGCGCGTTTTGACTGACACCGTGAAATCCGACAACAAAGACCAAACGTCCGCGGCCCCGGCAACTCCCACTGACAAGTGGTTCGAAGCCTTGGCCTCCATGTTCGAACTGGCCGCCAAGTCCGAGGGCGCCGATAAAACCGCGCGGCTCGCTGGCAGCTTGCTTGAACGTCTCCGCGCCGCTGGCGTGGACGCGCCCAAGCCGGTCAGCACGCCTTACGTGAATTCCATTCCCGCGGCGGTGCAGCCCGAGTATCCCGGCGACATCGCCATGGAACGGGCCATCAAGTCGCACATCCGCTGGAACGCGATGGCGATGGTCGTGCGCGCGAATCACTCGACGAATGTCGGCGGTCACATCTCCAGCTTCGCTTCGAGCGCATCGCTCTACGAAGTGGCGTTCAACCATTTCTTCCGCGGGCCGACGGATTCGTTCTCGGGCGATCAGGTTTATTTTCAAGGTCACGCGGCGCCGGGTGTCTATGCCCGCGCGTTCCTCGAAGGTCGGCTCGACGAGAAGAAACTCGATAATTTCCGTCAGGAACTCGCCGAGGGCGGCGGGCTTTCCAGCTATCCGCATCCGTATCTGATGCCGGAGTTCTGGCAGTTCCCGACCGTGTCGATGGGCCTCGGCCCGATCATGTCGATCTATCAGGCGCGTTTTAATCGTTATCTCAAAGCGCGCAATTTGATCCAAGGCGAGGAGCCGAAGGTCTGGTGCTTCGTCGGCGACGGCGAATCGGACGAACCCGAATCGCTCGGCGCGTTGACGCTCGCTTCCCGCGAACATCTCGACAACCTCGTCTGGGTCGTGAACTGCAATTTGCAACGTCTCGACGGCCCGGTGCGCGGCAACGGCAAGATCATCCAGGAACTCGAAGCGGCGTTCCGTGGCGCGGGCTGGAATGTCATCAAGGTCATCTGGGGCAGCGAGTGGGACGATTTGCTCGCGAAGGACACGACCGGTCTCCTGCTGAAGCGCATGGGCGAAGTGGTGGACGGCGATTACCAGAAATACACCGTCGAACCCGGCAGCTACACGCGCAAACATTTCTTCGGCAAATATCCCGAGTTGCTCAAGCTCGTGAATCATCTCACCGACGACCAGATCCGCAAATTGCTCCGCGGCGGTCACGACGTGCGGAAGGTTTACGCAGCCTACAAGGCGGCGATGGATCACAAAGGTGCACCCACGGTCATCCTCGCGAAGACGGTCAAGGGCTACGGCCTTGGCGAGGCGGGCGAAGGAAAGAATATTTCGCACCAGCAAAAGAAGCTGAACGAAAAGGAACTTCGCGAGTTCCGTGCGCGGTTCGACGTGCCCATCAGCGACGACGAGATCGCCGAGATGCCGTTCTATCGTCCGCCAGCGGACAGCGATGAGACGAAGTATCTGCTCAAGCAGCGCGGGAAACTTGGCGGCTTCCTGCCGCATCGCCGCGTGACCGCGAAGTCGCTCGACGTGCCCAAGGTGGATTACCTCGGCGAAATGCTGAAGGGCTCCGGCAAGATGGAAGCCTCGACCACAATGGCGTTTGTCCGCTTGTTGACCCTGTTGCTCAAGCACAAGGAAATCGGTCGTCGCATCGTGCCCATCATCCCCGACGAGGCGCGCACGTTTGGCATGGACGCGCTCTTCCGCGAGATCGGCATCTACGCGCACAAAGGTCAGCTTTACGAGCCGGTGGACAGCAAATCGCTGCTCTACTACAAGGAACAGAAGGACGGTCAGATCCTGGAAGAAGGCATCACCGAGGCGGGCGCGATCGCGTCCTTCGTCGCAGCGGGCACGGCTTACGCGAGCCATGGCACGCACATGATTCCGTTCTACACCTACTACTCCATGTTCGGCATGCAGCGCGTGGGCGATCAGGTGTGGTTGGCCGGCGACATCAAGGCGCGCGGCTTCCTGCTTGGCGCCACTGCGGGACGCACGACATTGAACGGTGAAGGTCTGCAACACCAGGACGGCCACAGCCTGCTCCACGCGAGCACGGTGCCGACGTTGATGGCTTATGATCCGGCGTTCGCTTATGAGCTGGCGGTCATTATCGCCGACGGCATGAAGCGGATGTATCACGACGGCGAAGACCTGTTCTATTACCTCTCGCTCTACAACGAGAACCACGCCATGCCGGCGATGCCCGAAGGCGCGGAGGAAGGCATCTTGCGCGGGCTCTATAAATTCAAGACCGGCGCGGATGGCCTCAAGCACAAGGCGCAAATCCTCGGCAGCGGCCCGATCATCCAGTCGGCGTTGAAAGCGCAGTCGATCCTCGCGGAGAAATACGGCGTTAGCGCCGACGTGTGGAGCGCGACCAGTTACAAGCGCCTCCGCAACGAAGCCTTGCTCGCCAAGCGCTGGAACATGTTCCACCCGACCGAAGCGCCCAAGCAGTCTTATCTTGAAACGACGCTCGCGAAGGAGAAGGGCCCGTTCGTCGCCGTCTCCGACAACATGAAGATCGTCGCCGACCAGATCGCGCCGTGGGTGCCAGGTGGTTTGACCACGTTGGGCACGGACGGCTTTGGCCGCAGCGATGTCCGTGCGCGCTTGCGCCGCTTCTTCGAAGTGGACGCCGAATGCACCGTCATCGCGACGCTCTACGCGCTAGCCCAACGTGGCGAAGTTCCCGCGAAGCTCGTGGCCCAAGCCATCAAAGACCTCGACGTGAATCCCGATAAGGTGTTCCCGCAGATCATCGTGTAAGCATGTAAAAGTGCTTTGATTTCGGCTTCGATGCGGCATCATGCGCCGCTCGATTTTGCCCATGAAACGCACGCATCATTGCAACGAACTCCGCCCGGCCCATGCCGGTCAAACCGTCACGCTCGCCGGCTGGGTCCACTCGCGCCGCGACCTTGGCGGTGTGCTCTTCATCGACCTCCGCGACCGTGAAGGCCGCACGCAGACGGTGTTCGATCCTGCCGATCTTTCGAAGGAAACCTTCGACGTCGCGACGAAGCTGCACAGTGAATCGGTGATCCAGATCACCGGCAAGGTGCGCGTGCGTCCGGCGGGCACGGAGAACTCCAAGATCCCAACCGGTCAGGTGGAAGTGCTCGTGAAGGAACTCACCGTCCTCAACGACGCCGCACCGCTGCCGTTCCAGATCGATGACCCCGAAGCCGCGTCGAAGGTGAACGAAGAAGCGCGCTTGCAATATCGCTACCTCGACCTGCGCCGCCCGGAGATGATCCGCAACCTGCGCCTGCGTTCAAAGGTCGCCATCGCGACGCGCAGCTACATGGACGAGCAGGGATTCCTCGAAGTTGAGACCCCTACGCTTTTCAAATCCACGCCCGAAGGTGCGCGCGAGTTCCTCGTGCCTAACCGCCGTGAGCCCGGCACGTTCTACGCGTTGCCGCAATCCCCGCAGCAGTTCAAACAGATTCTCATGGTCAGCGGCGTCGAGCGTTACTTCCAGCTCGCCCGTTGCTATCGCGACGAGGATTTGCGCGCCGACCGCCAGCCCGAGTTCACGCAGGTGGACATCGAGATGAGCTTCATCGACCGCGAAGACATCTACGCGCTCATTGAAGGCTTGCTCAAGCGCGTCTGGAAGACGGCGCTCAACATCGACGTGCCCACGCCCTTCAAGCGCATCAGCTTCGAGGAAGCGTTGAACCGTTGGGGCATCGACAAGCCCGACACGCGTTTCGGCATGGAACTCGTGGACTTCACGGAGGAATTCAAAGGCTCGAAGTTCGGCGTGTTCGGCAAATGCGTCGAAGGCGGCGGCGTGGTGAAAGCCATCAACGCCCGCGGGCTCGCCGGCGCGACGCAGGGCCAGATCGAAACGATGACCGAAACGGCGAAGAGTTTCGGCGCGAAAGGCCTCGCCTATATCAAGGTCGAGAACGGCGAATGGAAATCACCCATCGTGAAGTTCTTCAGTGACGCGGAGAAACAGGCGCTCACGACCAAGCTCCAGATCCAGGAAGGCGATCTGATCTTGTTCGCCGCCGATCAGTGGCTGAACGCGTGCGAAATCCTTGGCAAGATCCGTCTCTATTGCGCCGACGTGCTCAAAGCACAGGGTAAGTTGACGATCGATCCGAACCGCTTCGACTTCCTGTGGGTCGTGGAATTTCCGCTGCTCGGTTTCGACCGCGAACAGAACCGTTGGTATTCCAGCCATCATCCGTTCACCGCACCGGTGGCGGAGGACATCCCGCTGCTCAAGACGGATCCGAAGAAGGTCCGTGGCCAGCACTACGATATCGTGGTGAACGGTGTTGAACTTGGCGGCGGCTCCATCCGTATCCATCAACCCGACGTGCAGAAAACCATCTTCGAGGAATTGCTCCAGATTCCGCCCGACGAGACGAAGAGCCGCTTTGGCTACATGCTCGAGGCGTTCAAGTATGGCGCGCCGCCGCACGGTGGCATCGCGCTCGGCTTCGACCGCCTGTGCGCCATCCTCTGTGGCACCACGAGCATCCGTGACGTCATCGCGTTCCCGAAGACGGCGAAGGGCACGTGCTTGATGACGGATTCACCGTCGCAAGTCTCCCCGCGCCAGCTCCGCGACCTTTACCTCGAAGTGAAGGCGGCGAAAAAGCCTGAGCCGCCCGCAGCCCCGCAGGCGTAATCTTACGCCCATGTATCGCGTCAAAGTCGGTTGCCAGTTGAGCTACGCCACCACGGTGGCGACGCCGGCGGTTTTCATCGTCCAGCCGCCGCCCCACACGCGGCACATGCTGGTGAAGGAGGAATTGCAGGCGGTCGCCGCCACGGTCACGGGCGAATTCTCCGACATCTTTGGCAACCGTTGCCAACGCGTCCTCTTCGGCGCCGGTGAAAACGTCCTCCGTTACGACGCGATCATCACGGTGTCGCCGGAACTCGATGTCGTGCGTC
>JBEGQI010000169.1:0-10317 GCA_041181065.1 Verrucomicrobiota bacterium
ACGGTCGTTGCTGGATTAAGCGACAGGTGAAAAGTTCCAGCCGAATACGGATGTTAAGGCAGGGATATTAGCGGGTTGTGGTTCGACAAATTCGTGATGCGCAAGCTCGGCGCGACAGTCCAGGCCCCGGGCGACAATGCAAACGCACTGATCGACGGCGACCCCAACACCTATTGGAGCGCGGGCGAACCGCCACGCGGGCGCGGACGGAGCATGACGGCGTTGCGACCGCACGAGGTGGTGATTCATTTCCCGAAGCCAGTTGAGATGACGGGGCTGGCGTTGATGCCGCGGCAAAATGACCGCGACCATCAGGGCGACATTCGCGGCTATGTGATTGCCGTCAGCGACGATGGTCAGTCATGGCGTGAGTGGTCACGCGGCGAGTTGGCTTCGACATGGGAGCCGCAGGAGTTATGGTTTACGAAGATTCTCACGACTAGGTATCTAAAGTTCACTTCGCAGTCCGGCTTTGGGGCTGACCCGTCATCGGCGCTGGCTGAATTGGCCGTGCTTTATGCCGGACCCAAACTGGCGGACAACATTGCGGCACCGGTGGAATATCGTCGGTCCAAGAGCACCAGCACGGACATTGACGAAGGTGCGGGATCACCTCCGACCACGAAGCCACCTCGGGCCAAGCCTTGAATGGTTCGCGCTTGGCGGATGCGCGATTTGGCAGGTGATTTGCCGGAATTGAAAGGTGGCATCGTTTGACGATTCCCGGTGGGCTGATTCAATTAAGCCCATGCCCCACAGTTTAACTCGCCCGTTCCAAATCCTCGCCGCTGCGTTGAGTTTGTTTTGCTTCACGCGCGCTGTAAGCTTCGCACAAACGTTGTCTTTTCCCGGCGCGCAGGGGTTTGGCCGGTTTGCCACCGGCGGGCGCGGCGGTTCAGTCTATCACGTTACCACGACGAATGATTCCGGGCCCGGTTCCTTCCGCGATGCCGTGAGTGTTTCCGGTCGCACGGTCGTTTTCGACATTGGCGGGGTGATTGATTACCAGACGCCGCGTTACGCGCCGAAGTCGAACATCACGATTGCGGGGCAAACGGCGCCGGGCGATGGCGTCACGATTTACGGCAACGGGTTGTCGTTCTCGGGGGCGAACAACATGATCTGTCGTTTCATCCGGGTGCGTGAGGGCGTCATCGGCGAGAGCGGCACGGATGCCATGGGCATCGCGAACGGGCACGACATGATCTTTGACCACGTCTCGGTCTCGTGGGGGCGCGATGAGACCTTCTCCGTCAGCGGCAGCATCACGAACATCACGATCCAGAGCACGATGATCGCACAGGGATTGCAGACGCACTCGGCGGGCGGATTGATCCAAGCCGATGGCGGCGTGAGCATCTTGCGTTGTCTCTACATCGACAACGATACGCGGAATCCGAAGGTAAAGTTCGTCAACGAATACGTGAACAACGTCATCTATAACTGGGATTCATTCGGTTACAACATGGGCGGCGATTCGGCGGGGGATTCTTACGTCAATGCGTTCAACAATTATTTTGTGAACGGGCCTGCGGTCGGTTCGCCGGCATTCTCTGGTGGGAATTCGAACTTCCACATCTTCGCGACGAACAACTGGCAGGACTCGAACTTGAATGGCGTGCTCGATGGCGCGGTGATTCCGCTCGCGTCCTACGGGCCGATGGATGTGCAGGCGATGCCTTACGCGTATGCCATCACGAACGCGTTGCCGCCGCTCACGGCGCTCAAGCTTGCGGTCAGCGATGTCGGCACGTCGTGGAAGCGCGATGTGGTGGATGAACGGATGATCACGGAACTGACGTCGTGGGGCGCGCTCGGCGAAACGGTGAACACGGAATACGAATCCCCAATGAACGGGCCAGGCTTCGTGCGTAATGGCACGCCGTATCCAGATACCGATCAGGATGGCATGCCGGATTTCTGGGAGGTGGGCACGGGTGCCAATCCTGCGGCGGCCGACAACAACGACCCGAGCCCGAGCGGCTCCGGCTACACGCGGCTGGAGGATTATCTGAACTGGCTCGCGGAGCCGCACGGCATCGCGCTGACGAACACGGTTGTGTGCGTGGAGTTGCGGCAATTCACGCGCGGTTTCACGAACTACAATCCGGTGTATTCGCTGGCAGGTCCTACAAACGGCACAATTGCGCTGGTCAACGGACACGTCGCGCAATTCACACCCGCCGCGGGCTTTAGTGGTGCGGCGGGATTTCAATTTGCTGTGACCGATGCCGATGGCAGCACCTTCACGCGTCCGATGAACCTGTTCTTCACGCCCGCGGCCCAAACGTTGACGCCCATCTGGCGTGGCGATGATTTGACAAACAACTGGAGTGTAGGCGGCCACTTCAACTGGTTTAACGGCCAGTCGTTGCTGTTCCCATTTCGCAACGGCGACAGCGTGCTCTTCGATGGAACGGGTTCTACTAGTCCGGATGTGAATCTCGTCGGCTCATTGCAACCGGCGTTGGTGACTGTTGATTCTGCGGCGGATTACACGTTCAGTGGAGGCGGGTCCCTCGATGGCACGACGACTTTGAACAAGAGCGGAACTGGCACGCTGTCACTGGCGAACACGAACAGCTTCACCGGCGCACTCAGCGTGAGCAACGGCACGGTGCTGGTGAACGGCAGTCTGTTGCAAAGTCTGGTCACGGTCTTCAGTGGCGGAACGTTGGGTGGCAATGGTCGCGTCGGACTGGCGCCGACGTTGTCTGGTGGTGCGCGCCTGGCACCTGGAAATGGCGTCGGTGGCGCGGGTGTCTTGACCGTGAGCAATGGCCTCACGGAATTCGGCGGCGTCATCAACCTGTTCGATTTATCGGACGACCCGACGGGTTTGAGCAAGACGAACGATCAAATCCGCGTTCAAGGGAATCTTAATCTCGCCGGCACGAACACGATTCAAGTGAATCTGCTCGACGGCCCGCTTGCCAACGGTGATTACACGCTCATCACCTACAGCGGCGCGATGAGTGGTAGCATCGCCAATCTGAAACTTGCCGGAGCGAACGGCGTGCTCACAAATGTTTCGGGCGCTATCGTATTGCACGTGGACAACACGCGTCCGCCTGCAAGCCTCGTCTGGCTCGGCACCGTGCCGAGTCGCATCTGGGACAGTGGCACGAACGCG
Source organism: Verrucomicrobiota bacterium (assembly GCA_041181065.1). Classification (GTDB taxonomy): domain Bacteria; phylum Verrucomicrobiota; class Verrucomicrobiia; order Limisphaerales; family DSYF01; genus DSYF01. The sequence continues at coordinate 3,134 of JBEGQI010000169.1, forward strand.
AACTGGTTGAACGGCACGAATCAGGACCGGTTCTATTTTGGTGACGCGGTGCGCTTTGATGACTTGGGCGCGAGCAATTCCACTATCACTCTTGCTGGCAGCGTGTCGCCCGATTCCATCGTGGTGGATGCGACGAACAACTATTCCTTCAGCGGCACCGGCAAGATCAGCGATACCACGGGCATCACGAAGACCAATTCCGGCACGCTGACGATCTCGACTGCGAACAATTACACCGGCGCGACGGTTATCAATGGCGGTGTGATTTCCATCGCGCAATTGAGCAACGGCGGCGTGGCAGGCGGCATCGGAGCCGCGACGACGAACGCGGCCAACGTGACGTTGAATGGCGGCGCGTTGCGCTACACGGGCGGTTCGGCGAGCACGGATCGCGGCATCCTGCTGGGTGCGACCGGCGGTGCGTTGGATATTACGTCGAGCGCGACGGTGCTGACGTTGAGCAATGCCGTGACTGGCGCGGGACAGCTGACCAAGACCGGTGCGGGCCGTTTGGATGCTGCGGTGGCGAGCGATTTCAGCGGCGGCACGGTGGTAAACGGCGGAACGATCCGGCTCGCAAGCGACACGGGTTTGGGGGCTGGCGCCATCACGCTGAACGGCACGACGAACAGCGCGAGTTTCCGTTTTGGCGGCGACGGACAGACCTTGGCCAATACGCTGAACGTGGTTGGGACGAACAACATTTGCGTGAACGCGGGCAATGACACCGTTTCGGCGATGACTGGCAGCGGCACGTTGCATCTCATCACGAATTCCGGCACGACGTGGACCATGGCCGGCAACATGGCAGGCTTCAGTGGAACGATCGTGGCGGATGCGATTTCCAACGTGCGTTTCAATCCGAGCACGGGCAGTTCGAATGCCGTATTCGACATGGGCAACAGCACGGTGTTGCTCAACAACCGCAACGGCGGGCTCACGATTCAGCTGGGCGCGTTGATCGGCGGAGCTAATGTGACTTTGCAAGGCGCGTCGTCCGCGAACAGTTTGACGACTTACGTCATCGGCGGAAGGAATCTGAACACCACATTCGCTGGAAGAATCACTGAGGTCATTCCGGCTCGCACTGCGGCCATCACTAAAGTGGGCACCGGCATGTTGACGTTGAGCGGTGCAAGCACCTACACCGGCGCGACGGTTGTGGACGGCGGCACGTTGCTTGTCTGCAACGCGAGCGGCACGGGCACAGGCACGAATACGGTGACCGTCAACAACGGCGGAAACTTCGGCGGCACTGGATTCGTTCTCGGTTCTGTCATCGTCAATAGTGGGGGCACGATCACGCCCGGTAGCAACACCGTCGGCATCCTGACGTTGCGTTCCAATCTGACTTTGAATGCGGGTGCCATCCTGCGTTTCGAACTCGGCCCGACCAATGCGAGTGACCGGCTGGATGTTGGCAACACACTCGTGTTGAACGGAACATTGAACCTGACCAACGTTGCCGGTTTTGGCACTGGCACCTACACGCTGATGAACTGTCTTGGGTTGCCCGGTGGAACCTTGCCGGTCATCGGCAGCGTGCCGGCCGGCTACAGCTATACTTTGAACACGAACACGGTCGGCCAGTTGCGGCTGGCGATCGGGGCATTGCCACTCCAGCCCCAGACCACGCTCACGGTGAGCGGAGGCAACCTGACTGTCGGCGGCACCGGTGGAGCGGCAGGTCGGACGTATTACATTTTAACTTCTACCAATCTAACGCTGCCGTTGAGCAGTTGGACTCGCCTCACGACCAATCAGATTGATTTTAGCGGCAAAGCACAGCCACTGGCTGTGCCTGCATACTCGGTTGCCAGCTATTACCGCCTAAACATGCCTTGATTCGTTCCGTCGTCTGGGGAACGCGGCTGGTGATGACGTGTCACCATTTTTGGCTACTCCCGTCCACACCTGATTCAGCTAATGTGTTTTCACATGATTTCACCCGGACCGAGTCACGCACAGTGTCGTTGTTGGTTTTATTCTGCCAGCGACGCAAGTGCAGTCGTGTTTTCGGCGTGATTTCCTACAGAACCCACCACCAGCCCCAAACACTCATGAAAAAAACGACAGTTAAATCAGTCATCCAGTCGGCACTGCTGTGCGGCCTTTTTGCCACAGCCGTGTCGGCCAACGCCGCCAACCAGACGTGGACCAATGCACCAGTAGATGCCTCTTGGACCAACCTCTTTAACTGGGTTTCAACCGCCAACGTCCCGGGTGCCGTCAACCTGACCCTCAATACGGTGCAGAACGATGTCGCTTCGTTCACCAATCCGATTCCCGGATCTTTGATTGGCAGTGCGACCACACCCATCTTGATTGATGACGGCACGACCGGTCGCAGCCGCCAACTGGGTGGCCTGACCTTCGATGGCAATGCGGGGGCCTACGTGTTCGACGCCACGACTGTCGGAACGACAGTTCTCTACTTTAGCCATAACCAGACCACCCGCATTAACGCGGCGGTGACCAATCCGCAGACCTTCAAGCTCGCGGTGCGCACGCGCGGGCCCTCGAGCACGAACCTGCGCTATACTTTGCTTAACGACTCAACGACTTCAGGCGCAAACTTCTATTTTGCGAACATCGCCGCACAGGGCACTGGTGCCACCCGTCCGCTCGTCATGGTGCTTGACGGCGCTAACACCGGCACCAACACGCTGAACAACTTCGGCGAAGATGGAACGTCCGTTGGCGCAACGGAAATCTACAAGCAGGGTGCGGGCACATGGGTTCTGACTGGCGCCGCAACTGCGTGGAGTTCGCAGGTGGACGCCGGCGTCACGGGCAGCGTCCAGGTCGTGAATGGCACGCTGGCCCTTCGTGATGCTGGCGTGCTTGGCACGTTGACCGGCGGCAACGTCTTTGCTGCAACCAACGGCACCATCCGTCTGGATGGAGTTACGCTGAACCAGCAATTCATCTCTGTCGTCAACGGCGGCACCATCCGTGCAAACGGAACGTGCACCTTGAACGGTTTGGCGGTGGCGAATGTGTCTCCGTCCAGCAATTCTGTTGCGACGACCAGCGCGGGTGACATCTTCACCGTTGGTGGCACGGGCACGATCACGAATGGTGGCGCGAACGTGACGTTGAATGTGGGAGGGCCTGGCACGGTTGTGTTGGCCACAGCCAATACTTACGCTGGCAAATGGTCGTTCAACTCCGGCACCAATCAGATATCGAATGCGGGTGCGCTAGGCACCGGCCCGAACGCCCACATCAATGCAGGTGCGATTTTGGATGCTGCCCCACTTGGCGCGTCAGTCACTTTTGCGCCCACAGTCTCGGCGATCAGTGCCAACGGCACGGGCACGGCGGTGGGTTCTACTGCGGCAACTCTCAGCACGGATCCGACGTCCTTTGTCGATCTCACGAACAAGACCATCAACCTGACCTTCACCCCTTCATTGTTCACGGGTGACACCACGCATCCTTCCCTCTACATGTCGCAGGGCACCCTCGCTCTCGGCAACAATGCCTTCTTCGTTAACAATGCTTCAGGCACGGCGCTGGGCGTAGGCACATATCGCCTCATCCAAAGCGCTGGCAGCATCATTAATGGCGGTGGATATGCAGTCGTGGTGACGGGCAGTGGCATGGCGTCTGGCAACACGGGCACCATCGTCGTGAGCGGCGGCAATGTGGATCTTGTCGTGGCTCCTTATGTTCCCAAGAATCTCGTATGGACCGGTGGCAGCACGGCGCTCTGGGATAACGGCACGTCGGTGAGTTGGCTCAATGGCGCAACGCCTTCCGTGTTCAATACGTCCGACACCGTCCTTTTCAACTCCGTCGGCAGCACCAACCCCACGGCGACATTGACCGGCACACTCGCGCCGGCGAGCGCCACGGTGGATACCACTGCGAACAACTATACGCTGTCCGGTGCCGGTCAAATCGGTGGCAGCGCCTCTCTGACCAAGATTGGCACTGGTGTTCTGACTGTTAGCACGGCCAACAGCTACACTGGCGGCACGACTGTCAGTAACGGCGTTCTTCGCCTTGGTGCCAACAATGCCATTCCCAGCACCGGTTCAGGTGCGCTCGCGGTGGCTAGCCCTGGCTCCGTGGATCTGAACAACTTCAATAATACTGTCAACGGATTGACGGGTGACGGCAACATTAACAACACTGCGGGTGGTGCCTCTATTCTTACGGTGGGCTTCGACAACAGCAGTTCCGTCTTCTCGGGCACCATCAGCAACACCTCGGGCACTGTTGGCTTTGACAAAGTCGGCACTGGCACGCTGACCTTGAGCGGCAGTAGTTCCTACGCGGGGCCTTCGATTGTGGATGCGGGCACTGTGTTCGCCAACAATCCTAACGCCATTGGCACGGGTGGCAGTGTCCTCACCGTAAATGGAGGATTGCTCTCATTGGGCGCGAGCGTCACCGTTGCCGGTCTTTACGGCAATGCGGGCGCCATCGCAAATGCCGCGGGCGCGGGCGCGAATGTCATCACCGTTCTTAACACTAGCACCAACGGCAGTGTCATTTCTGACGGCGGTAGCGGCACGGTCGGGATTTTCCTTGCTGCCGGCGCGCTGCGACTCAACGGAGCTAATACCTACAGCGGCGGCACTCGTCTCGCGACTGGCACCACGCTGGCGTTCGGCAACGTCGGTCAGGCGGGCTCCGGACTGGTCTCAGTGAGCAACAACTGCGTTGTTCATATGCCTACGACTGGCAGCCCAATTCCTGCTGTGAATGCAAATTATGTCACGGCGGACAATTCCATCGGCACATTCCTCAGTGGAACCACTGGCAACTCGTTTAACGGCCAGTTCAATGGTAGCGCTTCCGCGACAAACATGATGGCCGGAACCTTCAGTTTGGGTGGCCAGTATAGTTTCTCCAACTTCTTCGGCACGGTCATCGTCTCAAATGGTGCATCCATCCGCACGTTCCTCGGCAATGGCGGCGTCGGCGGTGGCGATAACACCCTGTTCGACCTACGCGGCAGCATCTTCCACCGCGATGACAGCACGATGCTCCTCGGTGCGTTGACTGGCGACGGCAGCATCGGCGGCGCAAGTGTCGCGACCAATGCAGGGACCTACACCTACTGGGTCATCGGCAGCAAGGGGCTCAGCACCGTGTATTCTGGTTTCATCAGTGGCAACAACCGGATCGCCAAGACCGGTGTCGGCACGCTGACCTTGAACGGCGTGACCGTCACCACGAACACCGTCACCATGCCGGACAGCTCGACGATCGATGTTGCGGCCTATGCACCGCGCATTACCTACGCGGGCATGACCACCGTAAGCAATGGCGCGTTGCGGGTCTCGGTTCCAAACACGCTCACCAACGGCACCGGCTTGACATTGGCAGGCGCCAGCGCGGTGTTCGACGCCTCGGCGATGGGTTACATCAGCAACCAGACCGCGTTGGACATCAGTGCGACTGAGGTTGTCACGAACTCCTTCTTTGTTACGAACGGAATCCTTGAAGTGGTGACGGGCCAGCAGCTCAATGGCACGGGCACGATTCGGGGCTCGGTTGTTTTGGATGCCGATTCCACGAACACGATTGGCGTGTCCACCGGCACGCTCAGCGTCACCAACGCGGTGACGATGAATGGGGCGGTTGTGAACATGGACCTGAACCGCACAAATGCCCAGATCTCTGACCAGATTGCTGCGGGCGGTGCGATTACTGTCAATGGCGGCACGTTGAATGTCACCAATCTTGGACCGGTGCTCCAGACAGGGGATGTGTTCCACCTCTTCAACAAAGCGCGCGTCGGCTCGGGTTTCGCCACGTTGAACCTGCCTGTTTCTGGCCTCGATCCGAGCAACAATGTGGTCACCTATGTCTGGACCAACAAGCTGGCGGTGAACGGGACCATCGAAGTCCTGTCCGGATATGTTCCGCCAGTTACGACGAGCAGCAACGCTGATCTGGCGAACCTCGTCCTCACACCGGCTGGAGCGCTGTCCCCCGCGTTCAATTCGAACACGCTCAGCTACACAGCGACGGAAGCCTACGCCAACAGTGCCGTTACAGTGACTCCCACGGCGGCTGACGCAGGCGCGACCATCCAAGTCATCTACGGTGGCGCTACCAACAGTGTCGCATCGGGCAGTCCGAGCGGCTCATTGGCTCTGAATGCCAGCCCGCTGGTGACGAATCCGGTCGAGGTGCGTGTGACGGCGGCGGATGCGACCACGGTCAAGAGTTACACAGTCAATGTGACCCGCCAGCCCAGCACGTCCCCGACGACGCTGGCGCGCACGGTTGGCGGTGGCAACTTGACCTTCACCTGGCCGCTCGATCACACCGGCTGGACGTTGCAAACGCAAACAAACACCCGCGCGCAGGGCCTGAAGTCCAACTGGTTCGATGTGTCGGGTTCGACCGTTACGAACCAGATGATCATCCCGGTTAGCGTGAGTGAGCAGACGGTGTTCTTCCGTCTCTTTTACTTCGCCCCGTAATTAGGATGCGATGAATTCAACGGGGGGCGTCAGCAATGGCGTCCCCCGTTTTTGCTTTGGGAATTTGCCCGGGGTGCGTGACGATCGGAAAACTGGAAGAATATGGTGAACTTGAAAACGAGATGTCAGGTGACCGGTCGTGTCTTTTGCGCGCTGGCTGCGATGATGTTCGTGGTTTCCATCGCTCAGGCCCAGCGCCAGATGGAGCCGCTGGGTCGCGGCGTGCATGCGATGCATTCGGCAACGTCGCAAGCTTACATCGGGTGGCGATTGCTGGTGACTGATCCAGAGAATGTAGGCTTCAACGTCTATCGTTCCGCCAGCGGCGGCGCCTACACCAAGCTCAACTCGCTCCCCATCACCAACACCACGGATTACGTGGACAGCACGGCGAACTTCACCGTGACCAACTCGTGGTATGTCCGTCCCGTGACCAATGGCGTCGAACTGGTGCCCAGCGCGCCGAGCGGGCTGCCCGCCAATTCGGCGGTAGTTCGGTATCGCAGCCTCACGTTGTCGCCGCCGCCCGGCCCCGGCGTGGCTTACGATGTGAAGTTCTGCTGGGTGGGTGATTTCGATGGCGATGGCGAATACGACTATCTCGTGGATCGCTGGCCGACGAACGGGATTGGCAGCCAGTATCTGCAAGCCTATCTGAGGGATGGAACCTTGCTCTGGCAGATGGACATGGGCCCGCTCAGCACGAACCGTTCAAATGTTTACGAGCCCGATGCC
>JBEGQI010000170.1:0-2522 GCA_041181065.1 Verrucomicrobiota bacterium
TCGCCGCACAACCATCGGTCAACGCCCCCTTGGTGCGGGAACTGTTGCGCGGCGAATACGTCGGCAAACGGGAAAACATCCTGCTGGTCGGCAATCCGGGCACCGGCAAGACCCACCTAGCCACGGCACTGGGGTTTGCCGCGTGCAGCCAGGGCAAGCGCGTGCGCTTTACCACCACCACCGGCCTGGTCACCCAGTTGCTGGAGCAGCGCGATACCAAGACGCTCCAGCGGCTGCACAAACAGTTGGAACGACTGGACATGCTCATCCTCGATGAACTGGGTTATGTGCCGTTCTCCAAGACCGGAGCAGAACTGTTGTTTGACGTGGTCAGCCGCGCCTATGAACGCACCAGCCTGATCGTCACCACCAATCTGCCCTTTGAACAATGGACCGAAGTGCTGGGCAGCGAACGCCTGACGGGGGCACTGCTGGATCGGTTGACCCACCGGGTGCACATCTTGGAAGCCAACGGTCAGAGTTACCGCCTGACCGACGCCAAGCGGCGGTTGAAGAAGAAGTAAGGCGCAGCCTAGGCTTGACCCCGGCAGCAGAAACCAGTTCCCTTCGCGGCGGAAGAAAACCTCACTTTTCGACCGCCGCCGCACTCACTATTCGACCGCCGTTTACAAGTTAGCAGGTTACTGATAGCGTAACCTGAAGAAACTCCGCGCATGTTGTGTGCCGACCAGCACTTTCCCGGAACCGGGAACAGGGGTCCATGGCCCCGACAAGTCATTGGCAGACTCCAGCGCAGCTCCCAAAGGAATTGTCAGCTCCAACCCTCCCGGCAGTACTCTCGCCTGGAAGTTACGGTTGAGTGCGACCCTTAACACGCTGTTGGTTACGGCCGTATTCCATTCGTTATCCCTGGCTGTCAGGGTGATCAAATATTCGCCCGCGGACAATAGGGTGCCTGCAGCCGGAACCTGGAAGATGGGTACTTGTTCGCCCATGCGATCAACGGCGACGCTGCCAACCAACAAGTCGGGCACCACCGCCACACCCTGCGCATCCGCCAACACCGACCCAGCCGATTGAACCGACACAAAGGTTGGCGGGGTTGGCATCACGCCGGCGGCGGGCAGGCGAACGGCAAATGCCGGAAGTTCACCCACGTTTTGAAGCAAAATGGTCTGGTTCACCGGCGTCCCGGAGCCCGCATGGCGGACCTCAATCACGGTGTCCACGCGTGGGTAGTTATTAGTTCCGCGTGTCACCACCTGGCTCACGGCCACATCAGGCACCGTTCCACCCGCGGGAATATCGAGGATCTCCGTCAGATCAATCACATCGCCATCGGCGGCATTAAAATCGGTCACAATGTCATGGCTTACTGTCCGGCGGAAGACGAACCGATCGGGCCCATAACCGCCGCTGAGCGTATTACTGCCGGGCCCACCACGTAAGATGTCCCCTAATTGACCACCGCAAATCACATCATCCGCCAACCCGCCATTGAGAATATTCTGTGCGTCATCACGACCGACCAAGGAAATCGGCAGGGTTGACCGGGCATAATTCCAAAGCACAAACCCGTTCCAACGGCTCAATTGATAGTCTTGCAGTACGGCACGGGTGTCGACAGTCAGGGTCTGATCAAAAAGGACGAGCTCGCGAAGATTGCCCTGCAAGGTGTTGCTGGCGGACTTGGCACCCAGCAGGTACAACGCACCGATGGTAGGATAGGCGGATTTGAGGCTGATGCTGTTGGTGGTGGACAGAGCAACCCCCTGATCCGCCGATTCCAGCTGGGTGCCCGCCAAGCCGGCGGTGAGGAGATACGCACTAGACCTGAGCGATGCTAGCGGGGCGAGCGTAGCGCGGTTGGACTGGGATACCTTCAGGTAGCTTGTCCCATTGGTGGTGTTTCGCTGCACATCCAGCTGCAGGTTGGCCGTGCGCAAGATGGTCTGGCTGGCCGAGCCGGCCCCATCTGCGTCCAAGGATAGGAAGGCCGTGAATTGGGGTGCGTTCAAGCCGCGGTCATCGAGGTAGAGAAAGCGGCCGGCTTCAAACCGTACGGCGCCGTTGCGCGAAAGAGGCTGGGCAGAGGCGGCCGGTTGGTAGCCGTCGCGTTGGCTGCCGGAGGACTCCAACCATTCCGCGACTGGCTGGCCTTGGGGCGGCGCCGTGGCGGCATCCAGCCACACGGCCGGACTGAGACTGATGCCGCGATTGGGCGAGACACCCTCAATCCGCAGGGTGAACTGGACTGGGCCATTGGTCTTGGCGGGCGTGGTGTCCCGGATAACGAGTTGCGCGGAGCCGGCAGCGAAAGTGCGCGCAACCTTCACGCTAATCTGACCGTCAAGCACCGCCTGATGAGTAAATTCCGCGCCGGCGGCGAGGTTAGTGCCGCGCTGCTGCCAAGTGAGCCCATCGGTTGTGTTGGAGAAGGAGAGGTAAAGATTGGTGGGAGCGGAACCCTGATCGATCAGGTTCAGGGCCAGACCTGCCGTGCCGCCCACGGGCACCTGAAACCGGGTCGCCAGAAGCAGCGGAGCGGTATTGGCAGCTTT
>JBEGQI010000171.1:0-2603 GCA_041181065.1 Verrucomicrobiota bacterium
CCACCGTACAAGTTTTTTCCAAGTTTTTGAAACCGGATTATCAATATGGCCCTCCGAGGACCCCAGCGCCAACCGGACAGCCGCCGAGGCGCGATAGAAAATGGCGGCGCGATCCCCGAGCCAATCCAAGAGCCTCTCAACCCGCCCGCCTGGTGCAAGGGCGGCGCGCTGAAAGAGTTCCATCGCCTCGTGGACCAGAACCGACGCGCAGGCGTGCCAATCCGACAGATCGACGCCGACCAGTACGCCGAGTTGGCAGACGCAATGATCCGTCACCGCAATGAGGACGACGCCGGCGAACGCTTCCGTCTGTTTAAGCAGATCACCGAATACCGCTCGGCGCTGAACATGGGACCGCGTAACCGGCAGCGGGCCGGGATCAAAGACACCCAAAAGCCGAAGACGGTAGCGCCCGCGCTGTCGTTCATCGACATGGCGAAGAAGCTGTAGGGGGAATCGACGATGGTCATGGACGCAGACATTGCCAACTGGATCACGAAGCAGGTCGCCGACACGCATCGCCTTCGCGTAAGCGCCCTGCTCAAAGCGGAAGAAGAAGTTAAGCAGTTGCAGCGCGAGCACAATGAAAAGCTAGCCGACCTGCGCAATGGGGTGAAATTCACGCAGGAAGCGATGGATCAGTGGTTGGCCGTAAACAGGTCGCTTCGTGGGATCGCGGATGCCAAAGCGGATTGACCTCACCGGCCAGCGGTTTGGGCGGTTAGTGGTATTGAGTGGCGAGCAGCGCAAGCGGAGCCAACGCGGAGTCAGCAGGACGTATTGCCTTTGTCGTTGCGATTGCGGAAAAGAAAGCTGGATCGATAAAGGCAATCTCGTTCGCGCTCGGCGTAGTTGCGGTTGCGTTAGAGCGCTAAATGTTGCTGTGGCGCTCAGAAAAAAGTGGTCCCAAAAGCATTGGTCTGAATACAAACAAAGCGTTAACGGTGATGGGTATGTGGTAGTTAGGCGACGAAAATCAATGGGGCCGGCGGTTCGACTAGTTCACCGTTTAGTCATGGAAGACCACCTAAGCCGCCCCCTCCAACCCTGGGAGCACGTTCACCACATCAACGGCATCAAAACCGACAACCGTATCGAGAACCTGAAGCTGGTTCCGGTTGGCCACGGCGCAGGGCAAGACCCAGAAGACATTAAGAAAGCCAAAACCCTCGAAGAGATGGAATCCGTGTATAAGATTTGCAAATCCTATGCCGCCGTCATCGGGGCGACGGTGATATGGACTCCACCTACTTTGACGCCGTAACCGTACAGGTTGCGGAGGGCTTCGCGCAGACGCTCACTCTCACGAAGTCCACCAAAAGCGAGCGGCCGGAAAAACTGGTACTACTTCCGCACTCGCGGAAGATGATCGCCAATACTTTCGGTTGGAAACGCGCCGATGGCAGGCGCCTGATCCGCAAAGTCTTCGCCTCGTTCGGCCGCAAGCAAGCGAAAACACAGACCGCCGCCGTGATGGTCCTGATTGAGTTCTTCCTTGGGCGAGAACAAGAGCAGGAAATCTACATGGCTGCCACTGACGCGCCGCAGGCTTCCATCTGCTTCGAGGCGGTCTACAGCATGATCCGGCAGAGCCCGGAACTACTGGACCTCGTAACGGTCACCGCATCGCAAAAAAAGATCGTCCACAAGGAAACCGGCTCACTGATCCGGGCACTAAGCAGCGATGGTAAAGGCAAGCACGGATACAACCCGTCGATGGTCATATTTGACGAACTGCACGCCTGGGGCGAGGCAGAGCGGGAGTTACTGGCCGCGCTGACCACTGGCAGTATGTCGCGCCAGCAGCCGCTGGAAATCATCATCACGACGGCCGGTAGCAACCGCGAATCGATCTGCTACAAGGAATACGAGTACGCCAAGCGAATCCTGGCCGGCGAGATCGAAGACGAAACGTATTTTCCGCTGATCTACGAGGTCCCAGCCGACGCCGATTGGACCGATAAAAGTCTCTGGCCGAAAGCCCTGCCGCTCCTCGAAACCGGCCACCACACGCTCCAGAAGTACGAGATCCAATTTCAAGAGGCGCTAGCGCGGCCAGAAAAGCAAAACGAGTTCCGTCGCCTCTACCTGAACCAGTGGACCTCTTCCGAAACGCAGTGGATTCCGATTCACCATTGGGACGCCTGCGCGGTAGAGAAGATCGACTTCGACAGCCTGCGAGACGTTCCATGCTACGGCGGCCTCGACCTCGCCGCGGTCCACGATTTAACCGCGTTCTCGCTGTGCTGGCCGGTGGGCGATAAGGTCTACTACCAGACCTGGGCATATCTCCCCGGCGACGGCCTGGAAGCCCGCAGCAAACGTGATGGAGTCCCTTACGGGCAGTGGGCGAAGGACGGCCACATCCGGCTCACGCCGGGAACCACAACCGACTGGCGAACCGTCGTCGCCCACATCAAAGAACTAGCCGAGCAGTACCAGATCAAGGCGATTGCCTTTGATCGCTACGGCGCCCGCGACACGGCGCGCGAGTTGCAGGATGCGGGGCTGGAAGTCGTCGATTTAGGGCAGGGCTATCAGTCGATGTCCCCAGCCTGCCGGCGCTTCGAAAAGCTCGTCTACGATCGCGCCGCGGTGCATGA
>JBEGQI010000172.1:0-2732 GCA_041181065.1 Verrucomicrobiota bacterium
GACAGCTCCGCCAGCCTCAAATTGCAGAATGAACATGTCGCAAAACGGAAAAAAGTGATGATGTGCTTTTTCCCCCTTAAAGAGTCAGAGTCAAACTCGCGACCGTCAAGGGACGGCAGTATTATTCTTGGCAGATTTTGGCCTGTTCTCATCGGGTGGTGGAACTGGTTGAAGCATCTGTTTTATCCGGCGATATGCTGTTTTGACCCACAACGTGCCGCGCGCGGCGCGGTCACTCGTCGCTTTTTTTGCACGCAAATTATAGCCTGCGCGAACGGCCCGTGATGACCGCCTTTGTCCCCCCACGGTGCGCGCCCGCAGTTGCTGAGGCAGTGGTCAGTCGGCCAGGCTGAGTGCCGCGGCCACCGCAGCGGCACCTTGACCTGCCAATGGCTCAAGGATGGCGCCTTCCCGCCGGGCCAGACCAACAGCACGATCGCCTTCAGCCCTTCCGGTTTGCCAACGAGGGCAGCTAGCTGGCGGCGGTGGGCGCCACCGATGGACCGGCCATGAGCCGGCCTGCTTTATTGAGCTTCTGCCCCAATTTCAATGTGCAGGATCCAGCGTCCTCATATTGATCACATCAAAAATGGCCTCGGAAAATGCCGTTCAGAAATTGATGCGGACGATCGAGAAATCGTCGTCCAGCGGGCCTTCGCCGTGGCGTTCGCGCACCCAGGAATGCAAACGCTCCAGCGCATCGGGCGCGGCCACCTGCTGCCGCATGTACTGCTCGAACGCGTCGAACTCCATGAAGTTGCCCGCCGCATCCTTGATCTCGTAACATCCGTCGCACAGCACCAGCAGGCGGTCGCCGGGCGCCACCGGGCAGGACTCCGTGGGGTAGACCATGTCTTCCATGGCGCCAACGATGACACCGGGCACGCGCAATTGCCGGCTGGCGGCCGGACCTGAACCGGCAGGAGATAACAGGAGCGCCGGCGGATGGCCGCCGGACGAGTATTTCAAAGTGCGGCTGGGCATGTGGTACACGCCATACCACAACGTGAAATACATATTGTTCTGCTTCTCCATGAGGAAGGCGTTGTTCAGGCCGGAGAGCACCGCGCCCGGATCCCGGAAGTCGGTGTTGGCCAATGATCCGGACCGGATGACGTTCATCGCGGTGACCGACAGCAACGACGCGCCCACGCCGTGGCCGCAGACGTCGAGGAGATACACCGCGAAATGTTCCGGATCGATCCAGTGGTAGCCGAAAGCGTCGCCGCCCAGCTCGGTGGACGGCTGATATTTCCAGTCGATCTGCAGCGGGGCCGTGGTGGGCTCAGGCAGGATGGAGCGCACATAGTTGGCGGCCTCGGCCAGCTCGTCGTTGAGCCGCCGCTGCATCTGCTCCAGCAATTCCTTCTCGGTCTGCAACTGCTTGAGCCGGACGCGGTCCAGATCGCGCAGGCGTTTCTTTTCTAAGGACGTGGTCACCCGCGCCCGCAGCAAGGTGGGATTGAAAGGTTTGGGCAGGTAATCCTCCGCGCCGGCTTCGATGCATTTGACGGCGCTATCCACCTGCTCCGCGCCGGAGATCACGATGACCGGCAGGGCCCCCAGCTGCGGATCATTGCGGAGTTCAAGCAGCACCTGCATGCCGTTCATCTCGGGCATCTCCATGTCCAGCAGCATCAGGTCGAATGATTGGCTCTGGATCAGACCCATCGCCTGGCGGCCGTTGGCGGCTTCGGTGATGTTGTTGAAGCCAAGCTGGTTGAGCGCGCGGATCAGCGCCAGGCGCATCGTGCGGCTGTCATCCACCACCAGCACCGCGGCTTGCAGGTTGGTTTCAGCGGCGGGCGGAGCGGCCGGAGCGGTGGGTGCAGGAAAATTTTCAGCGGGAGCGGCGTTCATGGTCATGATGGTTTCGAGTCAGAGACGACGGCGTGAGCGGTTGATCGGTTGCGGTTTGATGGGCCGGGCGCGGGACGAGCGGGATGATGCGCGCAGCCTTGGACAGCAGCACTTCATCCTGAAAGGGTTTGGTGATGTAATCGCGCGCGCCCAGACGGGCGGCGGCGGCAATGTTCTTTGCGCCCGCCTCAGCGGTCAGCATGATCACCGGCGTCTGCCGCAGCGCGGCGTCCTCGCGCAGGCGTTGCAGCATGGCGATGCCGTCCATGACCGGCATGTTGTAATCCAGGAGGATCAGGTCGGGTTTTTCCAAGGCCGCCCGGGCCAGCCCCTCCTCGCCGTTGGCCGCCTCACAGAGGGTGCAGTCAAAGGGCTCAAAGATCCGGGCCAGCATACGGCGAACCGTTTTACTGTCGTCCACGCTGAGGATTTTTTGGGTTGTCCCCATCACTTTATCCAGACCTTGAGTTTGAGTGTCTCGCCGGCACATGTCCAGCTGGTGTGGGCGCATTTGATGCCGGGGCCGTCGTCAGCCCGTTGCGGCCGCCCGCGAATGACGTGGGGCGTGCTGAGGGTGCAGATGCGCCCGGCGGCAGCCAGACCCGCGCCGATGCGTCCCGCGATCATGTTGCACAGTTCTCCGGCCAGGTCCAGCAGCTCGCTTTGCCTGGCGGCGGGGTCGCGGCTGGCATTTCCGAGGGATGCGTTGAGCGTGCTCAACCAAGGCTCGGACATTTGAAGAAGCACCCCTCCCTTCATTTGCGGCGACTCAAGGTTCACCGAGCCGGTCAGCCAATCCCCGTCACCGGCGGCGCTGGAACTTTGATCGGGCGATGCCGCGAAGTCGGGCATCTTGAACTGGGTGACCAGGA
>JBEGQI010000173.1:0-26038 GCA_041181065.1 Verrucomicrobiota bacterium
ACTTTCCCCGAACTCGGGGCGCCTTTCACTTTGGAGACCAACGCGAATCTGGAGAACTTCACCCGGATCGCTGACTTGCTCGCCGCGAAGTCGCAGCGGCCGGGCAGTCTCGACTACCTACCCTACGAGTCGCCGGGCAGCGCCTTTGCCTTCTGGCGCACCAACGGACAGAACGCTTCAAGCTCCAACGCGATGGCCGGTCCGTATGTGAATTGGGCAGAACTTAGCGAGGAAATGCAGGCGTCAGCGGACTTGCTTGCGGAGATCCGGAGCGAGCTCGAACACCCGCCGCGCCGGTTCGGCTGGAATCTCACCAATCCGTTCGCCCCGAACCAACCGCGCAATCCCTTCGTGCAAAAGCGGAAGGTTGCCCAGTTCCTGGCGGCCGACAGCATGGTTGCGCTTCACGAAAACCAACTTGCCCGCGCACAGACGAACCTCCATTCGTTCGCTCAGATGACCCAGATCCATCGCGATGATTATTTGCTGATCAGCGCGATGATACGCGCGGCGATTGCGGGACTTTGGGTGAGCGAGACGTGGCAGGCGTTGCAAGCAGACGGCTGGAGTGATGGGGCGCTGGCGGAATTGCAGCGCGACTGGGAGGGGTTGGATTTGATTGCAAGTGTGGAGAACGGATTCATTGGCGAGCGTGCGTTTGGACAGTTGTCCTTTGCGCTGGCTCGCACGGACGAAGCCAAAGCCGACGAAATATTGTCGGCCTTTGGCAGGTCGGGAAGCAGTTCATCGGCGACAAGACTCGCGCAACTCAGAGACCGTTTGCATGAGCGGATGGCGAAGTTTTATTGGCGGGGGCACATCGACGAGGATGAGATGTTTCATCTCCAGGACAGCCAAATGCAGCTCGAGAACCTTCGCAAGCTGCGGAGCAACACCAGCGGCGCTTCGTTGCGGATCAAGAACCAGGCGCAAAGCGACGCGCTGGAGAAGGCATTTGAGCAGCCGCTCGCCAAGTATCGCTACCTGCTCAGCTCCATCTCGATCCCGAATTTTACCCGCGCCTGCGATACCGCCTTGCAACGCGAAACCGAGCGGCGCATGGTCATCACCGTGATCGCGCTCAAACGATATCAATTGCGCAACGGCCATCTGCCGGTCGCGCTGGCGGAACTCCCGCCGCAGTTTTTATCCAGCGAGCTGATGGATCCGTGGAGCGGTAAGCTGTTTCATTACCGGCTGAATGCGGACGGTTCTTTCGTGCTCTACTCCGTCGGCATGGATGGCCGTGATGATGGTGGTGATCCATCGCCCGAGAAGCCGGGCAAGACCTCCAAGGACATGTGGTCAGGCAAGGATGCGCTGTGGCCCAAGGCCATTTTCCCGCAGGCAAAGTAACGGGTGCCCGAACAAAGGCTTGTTGCGCGGAGTGCCTTGACTGAGAATCTCGCCGACATGGAAATGGTGGTAGAACAACCGGCGCAGCCTCCTGCTCCACCTTCGCCCCCGCCCGAACGCACGGATCTTCGCGTCTCGGCGCGGCGCGGCTTCGGTTTGGCGTTCAAGTGGTTCAATGCACTGCTCGTCCTGTTCAACATGTTCTTCTTCGTCACGCGAGCCTGTTCAGCCGGCTACGTTTACGCGTCCAAGGTGTTTCCGCTGTCGATCGTTTCCGTCGATTCACTGCTGGTGATCGGTTCGCTGACGGCAGTGCTCGGATTCCGGCGGCGGGCGAATCCCTTGCGGCGCCTGATGGCGAAGAGCGCGAATCTTGCAGCGTTGATCGCAGGCTCGGTGTGGTTGGTGCAGTTTGGGGTGAACAACGGTTTTGCCACCACGCCACTTTCGGCGATTGTGGCATGGGCCGCGCTTTCCTTGTGTGTGCCTTTCGTAAATGCCGTCGTGTTCTGGCGCTCTCCGGCGGCGGTGGTGGTGCCGGACGTGGCGACTTCACCAGCGGCGGCCCAACCGCAGGTGGAGCGAGAAACCTATTGGAGTGAACATTGGCGTGGCCAGTTGCCGCTGGGCGTGTCGTTCTGGGTGAACGGCTGGCTGGGGTTCGCCACCATCCTCGCGCTGCAGAAGCTGCTCGACGAAGGGACAGCCGTGCGAAGTCCGCGCACGGCGGCAGTCTTTTACGGGTTGATCAATCTGGTGGCGTTGGTGCTCGGGGCTTGGGTGTGCGTCGGTTGTTGGCGTTCGGCCATGCGGCATGTGCAGCTTGGGCGCAAGCCCTTGTGGGCGGCGTTGGCCCGCTTGATCGTAGTGCTGCTCGTGATGAATCAAATCGGCCCGGCCATCTGGATCTATTACCCGAAGGTGCGCGAGCATTTGAACTTTGTGTCCGGGCAGGATTCGGTCGAGCCGTATCAGATTCAGGTGTCACCCAACGGTGAGGTGATTGAGTGGCGTGGCGGTTTGCGGTTCGGGTCCGCGAGCGCGCTGGAATCGGCGCTTGAAGATCTGCCCAAGGCGAAAATTCTCAAGATCAACAGTCCCGGCGGGCGCGTGTCCGAAGGCATGAAGATGATGGCGCTGGTCCACAAACGAGGGCTGGACACCTACGCGTCGGAGCGTTGCATGAGCGCCGCGACGCTGGTGCTGTGCGCCGGGCGGGCGCGCGGCGCGGAGCAAGGGACGCGCATCGGGTTTCATTCCAGCCGCAATCCAGCCGGCAACAGCCGGTCTGGAGATGCTACTGTTCTGGGCAGCTTGGTCTCAGCCGGAGTCTCCGAAGCGTTCGTGCGAAAGGTCATGACGGTCCATTCTGATGACATGTGGTTTCCGACCGTTGAAGAGATGCTCGAGGCGGGAGTGTTGACTTCATATGCCGTCTTCCCGCCGACCATGCCAAGCCCAGTTGAGTAAGCTCGTTCCGCAAAGTCTCTACTATACGCAGGGGTAATCCGTGGTATCATTCCGACGTTTGCTGGAACCGTTTACAGTGATAGAACCACTCGATCGATTCGATGAATTATTTGAAGCAATGGCATCAGGGCATGGCCGCTTTGTTGATGGTGATGTTGGGCCTGTCGAACTCGACGGCCCTGGCCTCGACGTCCTTTCCCGTTAAATACTCAGCCGACAGTCGCTATTTGACGGACCAGAACGGGGTGCCGTTTCCAATCTTGGGAAGAACGGCCTGGTTCATCACTTCGGTCAACCAATCAGACCATCGCGCCTTCATCGACGACACCGCGTCGCGCGGTTACACGGCGATCGAGTTTCATGTGCTGAACCATGATCCACGCGGGCACAATCCACCGTTCAGCGGGAACTTCGACCTTCCGTTTCAAAAGCGGCTCGACGGCAACACCTGGACCGGTGCGTTGACTTACGGAACCATCACAAATGAAGCCCCCGACTTCACCACGCCCAATGAGGCGTATTGGACGCTCGTGGACAGCTTGCTGACCTATTGTGAGTCGAAAGGCATTCTTGTGTTCATGTTCCCGGCGTATGTGGGCTACAACGGTCAGGAGCAAGGCTGGATGCAGGAGATGGTCGCCAATGGCTCGACGAAGATGCAAACCTACGGCGCCTGGCTCGCCACGCGTTACAAGAACCAGAAAAATCTCGTCTGGATGATGGGGGGCGACATGGGCACGGGTTCGCATCCGTTCAACACCGCACAAACCGCCGCTGAAAACGGCCTGCTCACCGGACTCAAGAGCGTAGCCGGACAACAATCGATCTATTTCAGCGCCGAGTGGGATTCGGAATCCATTGGCACGGATCAACCGACCTTCGGCTCGGCCATGACTTTGAACAGCGTCTATTCGTGGACGGGCGATGTGAATAATCATGGTCGACGGGCTTATGCGCACACGCCGGTTGAGCCCGCCTTTCTGTTGGAGGAGCCCTACGATCAGGAAGGCCCTGCGCCTGACGGTAACGGCTACAACCCCAGTTCAACCCAGCCGGTGCGCCGCTTTCAATGGTGGGGTGTGCTTTCAACGATCGGCGGCTACATTTCCGGCAATGGCTATGTTTGGCCATTCCGCACCGACAACACGACCGTTGATTGGCGCAACCACCTCGATACCCAAGGCTCGCGCGACATGGCGAGGCTCAACGCGTTCATCAAGTCGATAGCATGGCAGAGTCTGGTTCCCTCCGGGCTCAACGGAATGAAGACGTTGATCACCGCGGGCGGGTCGACGGTCAGCTCAGCGGATTACGTGGCCGCCGCAGCCAAAAAGGATGGCAACTTGCTGGTTGCCTACATTCCGCCCGCGCACAGCGGCAGTATCACCGTGGACATGTCAGCCATGAGCGGTTCGTCGCGCGCACGTTGGTTCGACCCGACCAGCGCCGCATACAGCAACGCCGGAACCAATCTCGTCAACACCGGCACGCTCTCGTTCACGCCGCCCGGCTTGAACAGCGTCGGCGCGAATGACTGGGTGCTGGTGATCGATCGCGGCGCAGATACGACCAAACCTGCCCTGCGCGTCAGCTCCCCGACGACCGCCTCGAACCTCACGAACACGACCGGAACTCTGAACTTGGCAGGCACCGCCAGCGACAATGTCGCTGTGAAGGACGTGGCGTGGAGCAACGATCGTGGGGGACAGGGGGTCGCCGCCGGAACGAACTCATGGAGCATCCAAGGCATCGCACTCGCGCCCGGCCTGAACTTGATAACGCTGACCGCACAGGATGTTTCCGGCAACACCACGCAAGCGGTGCTGAACGCCACCTATCTTGTGCCGCCCTTTTTTTTGGAACAGCCGACGTCGCGCTTCGCGGCCACGAATGACTCGGTGACCTTTGACACCGAGGTGGACGGCGATGAACCGTTCAAATTCCAGTGGCGCAAAAACGGGATCAACATCACCGGCGCCACGAACAAATCACTAACCCTCACCAACATCACGACAGCCGCCTCTGCTGCTTACACGGTGCGCGTCTCCAACCTTGCCGGGGCGATCACAAGTTCGAACGCGATCCTCAAGGTCTTTGTGCCCCCCAAGTTCACGTCACAACCGGCAAACCGGAGCGTCACGCTCAGCAATCGCGTGGTCTTTGGCGCCAGCGCCTCCGGCACCACTCCCCTGCTCTTCCAATGGTGGCTTGGCGGCGAGGCGGTGCCCGGCGCGACCAACTCCAGTTATGCCATCAACCAAGCGCAGACGAACCAAGCCGGTCTTTACAGCGTGACCGTCAGCAATTACGCCGGTGTCCGACTCAGCACCAACGCTCAACTCACGGTCAACGTGCCGCCAAGCTTTCAAGTTCAACCGCGCACGCAGTTCGTCATCACCGGCCCGACCAATCTCAGTTTTTTTGCCGCAGCCACCGGCACGGAGCCGATCCGGTATCAGTGGCGCAAGAACGGCGGTAACATCACCGGCGCGACCAATCCCGTTTATGTCCTCACCAACATCACCAGCAGCAGCGGCGGCACCTTCACTGTGCTGATCGCCAACGTGGCGGGGTCGAAGGTCAGCTCCAACGCGTTGTTGAAAGTATTCACGGCGCCCGCATTTACCAGCCAGCCGGCGAATCGCAGCGTGACCGAAGGGGGGGCTACGACCTTCAGTGCAGGCGCCTCGGGCACAACACCGTTGTTTTATCAGTGGTGGCTCGAAGGCGATTCAATCCCCGGCGCAACCAACTCCACTTACCGGATTCCGGTGGCACAGACCAATCAGTCGGGCAGCTACAGCATCACCGTGAGCAACTTCGCCGGCGCGCGCGCAAGTTCGAACGCCGTGCTCACCGTGAACGTGCCGCCGCATCTCACCGTCCAACCGCAGTCGCAAACCGTGGTGGCGGGCGGAGTGGTGGCTTTCAACTCAGCGGCTTACGGCACGGCCCCGCTCAAATTCCAATGGCGCAAAAACGGCGGCAACATCACCGGCGCGACAAACTCCAGTCTCGTCATCTATAACGCCACCAATTCAAACGCGGGCAGCTACAGCGTGTTCGTGCAAAATCCATTTGGTTCAGTCACCAGCACCAACGCGGTCCTCACGGTGCAACCCCAAACCGCAGCGAGGCCGGTTGTCCCGGCCATGACCGAAGCCCCGCCGACACTGAGCTTCGCGATTGAGGGTGAGCAGCTCTCGCTCTGGTGGCCGGCCAGCGCCGTTGATTTTTCACTGCAATCTTCCACTGACCTTCTCCACTGGCAGACGTTGCCGACGCCGGACATCGTGGATGGCAATTGCATCGCCAAAGATAAGTTCAGCGGACCAGCACGTTTCTATCGCCTGATTAAGTGACGCGGACAAAGTATTTCCGGTCCGCGTAGGGTTGAAGTAATCTGGTTGTGTGAAAGCCGGAACCCACATCGCCCGTTTCGGTCTCAGCCAGGCCGCGATATTTGGAATCGCGGGTGCTTGTCTGCTCTCGGCGTTCCAGGGCGTTGCGGCGGAAAAGGCCGTCCTCCGCGTCGGCCATTTCCCGAACCTCACGCACGCCCAGGGCGTCGTCGCCCACGGCCTCTCACGCTCCGGCAAAGGCTGGTTTGAATCGCGCTTGGGCGCGGGCGTGGAAGTGCAGTGGTTCGTTTACAACGCCGGCCCCAGCGCGATGGAGGCCATCTTCACCAAGTCGCTCGACCTTTCTTACGTCGGCCCCAGCCCGACGATCAACGCATTCGTGAAGTCTGATGGGAAGGAAATCCGCATCGTGGCTGGCGCATGCAGCGGGGGCGCGGCGTTGGTCGTGCAACCAGACGGGCGCATCAGAACGGACGCGGATTTCAAGAAACGCAAAATTGCCACCCCGCAACTCGGCAACACCCAGGACGTCGCCGCGCGCGCGTGGCTCATCAGCAAAGGCTACAAAGTCACGATGACCGGCGGCGATGTCATGGTCATCCCCACGGCCAATCCTGATCAACTGACGCTCTTCCAGCGCGGCGATCTCGATGCCGTATGGACCGTCGAACCGTGGGTGACGCGGCTCGAACGCGAAGCCGGGGCGAAGGTGTATTTTGAAGAGTCGGCGTTATGGAAGGAAACGGGCGGGCGCTACGTGACCACACATCTCGTGGGACGGGTGAAGTTCATGCAGAAACAGCGTGACCTGTTGGCAAAGTTCATCGCTGCACACGTCGAGTTGACGCAATGGATCAATGATCATCCGGCCGAAGCACAACGGATATTGAACGACGAACTTAAGGCCGAGGTGGGCCAGTCGCTCGCCAGTGAGACGCTCACCAATGCCTGGCGGCAGCTGGAGTTCACGACGGACCCGGTGCGCCGGTCGTTGCTGAGGTCCGCCGAGGACGCGCGGCGGGTCGGCTTCCTGCGGAGCACGGTTGATTTGTCCAGCATCTACGACCTTGATCTGCTCAACACCGCCTTGCGCGAACGAAAATTGCCGGAGGCAAAATGACTGCCGCTTCACCCCAACCCGTCGCGGAACCGGCGGTCAAGCTGGTGGTGGATGGCGTTTCCAAGCGCTTCCGCACGCGCGACGGACCCGTTGAAGCGCTCGGGCCAATCAGTTTCAGCATGCACGAAGGCGAGGTGCTTTGTCTCGTCGGGCCAAGCGGCTGCGGCAAAAGCACGCTGCTGAATATCATCGGCGGGCTTGAGACACCGGAGCAAGGCCGTGTGCTCGCCGATGGGCAGCCCGTTTCCCAGCCCGGCCCGGACCGCATGATGCTCTTTCAGGAACACGCGCTGTTCCCATGGCTCGACGTGCTCGGCAACGTCATGTTCGGCCTCAAGCTCAAACCCCGGCTGAACCATACCGAACGCCTTGAAGTCGCGCGTTACTACCTCAAGCTCGTCGGGCTCGAGAAATTTGAGAAGACCAACATCCACGAGCTGTCCGGCGGAATGAAGCAGCGCGTCGCCCTCGCCCGCGCGCTCGCACCCAATCCCCGCGTGCTGCTCATGGATGAACCGTTCTCCGCGCTCGACGCCCTCACGCGCGAGCAGCTTTACGGCGACGTGCAGGCCATTTTTTCCGCGCGCCGCAAGACCGTTGCCTTCGTCACGCACAACGTCCGCGAAGCGGCGTGCCTCGGCGATCGCGTGTTGCTCTTCTCCTCAAGGCCTGGGCGCATCACGCACGAGTTCAAGGTGGAACTGCCACGACCACGCGATATTAACGACGTGCAACTCACCGCCACAGCTGCGCGCATCACGCGTGCCCTGAAGGGGTCGCTGGACACGGACAAAACGGAGGCGGAGACATGAGAAGCGGGCTCACCGGATTCGTCTTCTTCCTGGTCTGCGTAGCGGCGTGGCAATGGCTCGTGACCATTGGCGTATTCTCGCACATCTTGCTGCCGACCCCGCTTGAGGTGGCCCAATACATCATCGGGTCGGCGCGCGACGGAACGTTATGGAGCGCCATCGCCATCACGATGCGTCGGCTTGCGTTGGGTTACTTCTCGGGCGTTCTCGTCGGCGTGCCGCTGGGCTTTTTGAATTCCCGCGTGAAATTCTGCCACGATTCCCTCGGCCTGCTTGCCCTCGGATTGCAGGCTTTGCCAAGCATCTGCTGGGCGCCGCTCGCGCTCATGTGGTTCGGGCAGACTGAATGGGCCATCTACTTCATCGTGGTGATGGGAACGCTGTGGTCCGTGGCCATTGCATCGGAAACGGCGGTGCGGAATCTGCCACCCATCTACCGCCGAGCGGCACGCACCATGGGCTCGCGCCGGTTTCACCTGTGGGTCCACGTCATCGCGCCCGCCTCACTGCCAAACGTCATCGGCGGGATGAAACAAGGTTGGGCGTTCGCGTGGCGTTCGCTGATGGCGGCAGAGATTTACATCACCATCCTGAGCGGATTCGGTCTGGGCAGCCTGCTGCACTATGGCCGCGAATTGCACGCGATGGACCAGGTGTTCGCCATCATCCTTGTGGTGGTGTCCATCGGATTGGTGGCAGACAAAATCCTCTTCGGCCCGACCGAACGCTTCCTGCATCGGCGCTGGGGCACAAACCGCTGAACCGCTGCCACACGGAATAAGCAACGCCGGGTCAGTTGCCCGACCCGGCGCGATTCGTTCAGGGTTGCTTCAAAAGCGTTTGGTCAGCGTCAACGCAACCGTGTTGCCCTGCAACCGGTTCTCGGCGCTGACTTCGCGAAGGTAACGGAGCGAGACGAGCATGCCGGTGAGCGGGCAGACCGTCGAAACTTCCGGGCCGATGGCGATGACCTGGTCCTTCTCATTGCTGGCGCCAGAGCCGGAATCGCGCGTGGTCTGGTATTGAAAATATCCCACCACCCCGACGTCTGTCTTCTTGCTCAGCGAATAACCGGCGCCCCATTCGAGCGTCCAGGCCTGACCGGGCGTGATGCTGGTGTCCGCTTTCTCGTGGTTGAACTCGTAGCGGTTCAACAGCGAGATGGACCATTGCTTGTCTTTGTCCGGATACCACGTCGCACCGGCGGTGAGCATGTGCGTGAAATAACCCAGCCCGGCGCGCGTCGGATTGGACACGGAGGAATCGTCCGTCGGCATCCAGAGACCGTATGCGAGCGAGTAGTCCGCCTGCGGTTTGTGCCACGATAACGTGCCTTCCACGAAGAAGTCGCCGATGCCGAACGTGCTGTCGTCAAACGGACCGCCGGGCGTGTTGGCCTTGAGCGAGGTGTATTGCAGCGGCAGCAACGCATCCACACCGACTGAGCCGCCCAACAGTTTTTCCTCCGTGATCCAAAGCAGACGCGGCACGTTCGCGTAGATGAAGGCGCTGGGATCGGCGGGCTTGATCTCGTCGCCGTGGTTGTCATTCAGCCGGTCGGCGAAATAGCAAACGTTGTAGTCGCGCAAATAGAATCCAGGCGGCGGCAGGCTCGCGCCTTTGATGCCTTCCACGCCGGGAACGTAATGCGCCGTGGGTTGTGCGAGGAGCAGGACCGGCGCGGCGGTCAACGCTGCCGTGGTGAGCAGGATTTTCTTCACGAGTGTTTGCATGAGGTGTGTGGGTTAAACGTCCTGAAGTTTGCCGGACAGGTAAGTTTCGTAGGCCGCGAGGTCGAGCAATCCGTGGCCGGAGAGGTTGAAGAGCAACACACGCTTCTGGCCGGCCTCACGCGCGGCGATGGCTTCCTTCACCACAGCGGCGATCGCGTGGGATGATTCCGGCGCTGGCACTATGCCTTCGCTGCGCGCAAACAATGTGGCCGCTTCAAACACCTTCGTCTGATGATACGCCTCAGCCTCGATGAGCCCGAGCTTGAGCGCGTGGCTGACCATCGGCGCCATCCCGTGATAACGCAGCCCACCCGCGTGGATGCTCGGCGGCATGAACTTGTGCCCGAGCGTATACATCATCATCAACGGCGTGGTCTCGGCGGTGTCGCCGAAGTCGTAGCGCAGTTCGCCTTCGGTCAGCGACGGACAAGCGGAAGGCTCACAGGCGACGATGCGATACTTCTTTCCATCCTTCAGCTTGCGGCGGATGAACGGGAACGCGATGCCGGCGAAATTGCTGCCGCCGCCCGCACAACCGAAGATCGAATCTGGCTCCTCGCCCGCGAGTTCCATCTGCTTGATGGATTCCTCGCCGATGACGGTCTGATGCAGGCAAACGTGGTTGAGCACGCTGCCGAGCGCATACTTCGTGTTCGGATGCGTGACGGTGTCCTCGATGGCTTCGCTGATGGCGATGCCGAGGCTACCGTTGCAATGCGGATCTTCCGCCAGCAGCTTGCGTCCGTAATTCGTCAGGTCACTTGGGCTCGGATGAACCGTCGCACCCCATGTATGCATCAGCATGCGGCGATACGGCTTCTGTTGGTAACTGACCTTGACCATGTAAACGTTGCATTCGAGGCCAAAGAGTTTGCAGGCGAGCGCGACCGACGAACCCCACTGACCCGCGCCCGTCTCGGTGGCGAGGCGCTTCGTGCCCGCGACCTTGTTGTAATACGCCTGCGGCACGGACGTGTTCACCTTGTGACTGCCCGCCGGACTGGAGCCCTCGTATTTGTAGTAGATGTGCGCCGGCGTCTGGAGCGCCTTCTCCAATCGCACCGCGCGCAAGAGCGGCGTGGGACGCCACAGTGCATAAATGTCGCGCACTTCCTCGGGGATCGCGACGTAACGATCCGGGCACATCTCCTGCATGATGAGATTTTCCGGAAAGATGGGCGCGAGCAGATCGGGCGTGACCGGTTGTTTCGTGCCGGGATGCAGCGGCGGTGGCAGCGGCTCGGGGAAATCCGCGAGCAAGTTATACCATTGTTGGGGGATGTCCGATTGCGTCAGGCTGAAGCGGGTTTGCGCACTCATGTTACGTCGGTTTGATTTCACCTCCAGTCATAGCACCGGAGAAAGAAGCTCGTCACGTGGTTTCAGCCACAAAACAAGAAATGCACAGCAAATGCCAAAAGCGGTGTGGTTGAAGCCCGCTCACGAACCGAACCTGACCCCGAAGTTATGAGTGCTGGCAGTATGGCAGACCTGAAGTGCAGCGGTGAACCCGCCTGCGAATTGTGTCCCCTTTCCCGCGTGCAAACCGGCATCGCCGTGCGTGTGCGCCAACTTTGCGCCGCGCCGGAGATCCAGTCGCGCCTCCGCGAGCTGGGCTTCTGCGAGGATCAAGTCATCCGGCTCATCACGAACCGCACCGGCTTCATCTGCCAGGTCTGCAACTCCCGCCTCGCGCTCAGCGAGCAGATGGCCGCGATGATCATGGTTGAGCCGATGCGGCCGGCTTTTGTCCGGGCGTAAGCGGCTTCCAGTCGGCGAACCAATTGGCGATTCCCTCGGCGGCTTTGCGTCCGTCGCGCACGGCGTGAACGACCAGTTGCGCGCCGCGCACGGAATCGCCGCCCGCAAAGACCCCCGCTTCGCTGGTCATCTGGTTTTCATCCACGATGATGCCGCCCCACTCGTTCAAGCGGATGAATTCAAAGTCGCCCTGCGCCTTCAACGGCACGGGATCAAAGCCATACGCTACCAGCACGAGGTCCACTTCCATCGCCGCTTCGGAACCCGGCACAGCTTTGGGCCGGCGACGCCCGGAAGCGTCCGGCGCACCGAGCTGCATTCGGACGTAATGCAGCCTGGCCACGTTGCCCTGCGCGTCGCCTTCGAGCTTCAGCGGGTTGGTGAGGAAGAAGAACTGCGCGCCTTCCTCCACGGCGTTGAGATATTCCTTGCGGCTGCCCGGCATGTTTTCGAGGTCGCGCCGGTAGATGCATGCCGCTGTCTTCGCCCCGCTGCGCAAGGCCGTGCGCAGGCAATCCATCGCGGTGTCGCCGCCGCCCAGCACAGCGACGCGTTTACCGCGACAATCAATCGTCTCGAGCGCCGGCGGGTTGGCGACGTTCTTCTGGATGAGGAACGGCATCGCCTCGCACACGCCGCGCAATTCCGCGCCGGGGATGTCGAGCGGCTTCGGCTGTTCGCAACCGATGCCGAGGAAGACGGCGTGGAAGTCGCGGCGCAACTGGCCCAGCTTCACGTCGCGCCCGACGGTCTGGTTGAATTCAAAGCGGACGCCGCGCCGGCGCAGCAGCTCCGCGCGCCGCTCCACGACAGATTTCTCGAGCTTGAACGCCGGGATGCCGTTCATTAGCAAGCCGCCGGGGGTCGGGCGCGATTCAAAGATCGTCACCGCAAAGCCGCGTTTGGCCAGTTCATCGGCGCACGCAAGGCTGGCCGGTCCGGCGCCCACGCACGCCACGCGCAATCCATTCGGCGGCCCGGGCAGCGGCAGCGGGCAACTGTGGCTGAACGCGTATTCGTTGAGGAACACCTCGATGGCGCCGATCGTGACGGGCGCGGAATGGGAGTTCAGGATACACGCGCCTTCGCAGAGCTTTTCGTGCGGACAGATGCGGCCGCAGATCTCCGGCATGTTGCTCGTGCTGTGGGAAACCTCGGACGCCTCCTGAAATTTTCCGTCCGCGACGAGCCCGAGCCATTCAGGGATGCGGTTGGTCAACGGGCAAGCGCTGATGCACAAGGCGTCGGGGCATTGGATGCAGCGGCGGGCTTGTTCGCGCGCGGTCTCCTCATCGTAAAGGACGTTGATCTCGCGGAAGTCCTGACCGCGCTCGCGGGCGGGGCGTTTGGGCGGGAGCACGCGCGGGACTTCGAGCCACGCATGACTGATGTTCCAGGAGGGGTTGTCGTGTGTATGCATCGCACCACTTTCTCCCGGCCCCGCTAAACGACAGCTCAGCCGGTAAATTTTTTGACCATGTTTTCGAGCGCGTCGATCCAGGCCGGATGCTCATTCATGCACGGAATGCGCGTGAACTCCTGGCCGTTGCCCGCCATGAACTCCTCGCAACCGCGGATGCCGATCTCCTCGATCGTCTCCAGACAGTCGGAGACGAAGGCCGGGCAGATCACGAGCATCTTCTTTTTGCCTTCGGTCGCGAGGCGCGGGAGTTCGTAGTCCGTGTAAGGTTTAAGCCACGGGTCTTTGCCGAGCCGCGACTGGAAGGACACCGACCATTTGCCAGCAGGCACACCAGCCTTCTCGATGAAGAGAGCGGCCGTCCGGTAACACTGCGCACGATAGCATTGCGCGTGAGCCGAGCTGGGCGTCTCGCAACAGTTCGGCGTAGCGAGGCAATGACATCCCGTCGGGTCGGACTTTTTGATGTGCCGCTCGGGGATGCCATGAAAGCTGAAGAGCAGATGGTCGAAATCCTTTTTCAGATAATCCGCAGCGCTGGCCACCAGTGCGTTGATGAAATCCGGCGCGTCATAATACGGCGGCTGCACCGCCACCTTCATCTGCGGCGCCAGCTTCGCCACGACTTCCTGCACGCGCACAACCGCTGTTTCATAACTCGACATTGCGTAGTGCGGAAACAGCGGGATGAGCAATACGTCCGTCGCTCCCCGGCTCGCCAAGCTCTTCACGGCGGATTCGATGGAGGGATTCTGGTAACGCATCGCCAGCTCCACCGGCACCTTCACTCGCTTCTGGAGCAGCTCCTGCACGTGCCGACTGGTCACGACCAACGGCGAACCTTCCTTCGTCCAGACCTTTTCGTAGGCGTGGCCGGATTCCTTGGGGCGGTTGATCAGGATCAGTCCAACCACGAGCCGCCGCAACGGCCACGCGACATCGATCACGCGACCGTCCATGAGAAATTCATTCAGATAACGGCGCACATCCGGCACCGACGGCGAATCGGGCGAACCAAGATTGACGAGGAGAACAGCTTTGCTCATTTGCTCGCGCCCAGCTTGCCTGCTTTTAGAAAATTCTCAACCCGTTCAACGACATTTATGCCGGACACGATGGAATCGCCGAGCGAGATGCCGTCGCGGTAATGGCCGGCGAGGAAGAGCCCGGGCGTCTTCGCTTCGATGTCGGTCATAAGCGTTCGGTATTTGCCGTAGCCGAGGTTGTATTGCGGGATGGCGCGCGGCCAATAGACCGTGTGCGCGAACGTAGGCTTGCCGCGCACGCCCAGCAGCACGCGCAAATCTTCCTGCACGACTTCGTAAAGCTTTTCTTCCGGTAACGACGCCAGCTCCGGATAGCGCTCGCCACCGATGTAGCTCGTCAGCGTGTGATGACCGGCCGGCGCGCGATTTGGGAACAGCGCCGAGGAGAAAATGGTGCCGAGGATTTTGAAACCTTCAACGCGCGGGATCAACATGCCGAAACCATTGCACGAATGCGCCACGTCCTCGCGCCGGAAACCCAGCACCACGCTCGCCACCGGCGGATAGCGGATTTCGGAGAACGGCTTTAAGTCCACGGCATTGGCTGCGGCCACATTCAACTCCGCAAGCTTGAACGCGGTGCCCGCATACAACACGGCGCTATGCTGCGCCTGACCCGCGCCCCCGGCATTCTGGAAATCCACCGTCCAGCCGTCCGCCGTTTGCGTAAGCTTCGTGACGCTGGTGTTCAGCTTGACCGAAGCACCGAGCAAATCGCGCAACGTATCCGGCAACACCTGCAAACCTTCATCGAACGAAAACTTTGGCGCGCGGTCCTTCGCGACTTCGCCGCTCTTCTTCCGTTCGCGGGCGCCGAGGATCTGGCCCTTGATCATCGAGCCGTATTTCTCTTCGAGCGCGGCCAGCTTGGGGAACGCCTGTTGCACCGAGAGCTTTTCCGGGTCACCCGCGTAGATGCCGGCGACGAGCGCATCAATCGCGTGGTCGAGGAACTCCTTGCACAAGCGGCGCCGCACAAAACTCGCAATGCTCTCCTCGAGGCCATCGCGCTTCACGGGCCGGAACGGCTCGCGCAACACGGCAAACTTTGCGCCGAGCGTAAACAGCGGCGTGGTGAAAAATCCCAGCGGCGAACCCGGCATCTCGATGGGCCGTTGGTAGCGCACCACATAACGCGCCTCGGCCTTCGGATCCGGGTCCAGGCGACGCGGTTGAAGCCCGGCGTCGTTCACGAGCTGACCGATCTTAGGCGATGTTTCGAGGATGGTGTTCGGCCCGAACTCGGCGAGGTAACCGTCCTTGCGCAGGCTTTGGATCGCCCCGCCCACGCGGCCCGTGGCTTCATAAACCGTGACCGGAATCCCGCGGCGTTGGAGATAAAACCCCGCCGTGAGTCCGGTGATGCCTCCGCCGATGATTGCGACCGGCTTCATAGAAAAATTAAATCGTCCGCGAGTGGCGACGTCCGCCCACGGGCGCGAGCGTGTTGTCGAAACTCATCGCGATGCTGCGGATCAAGGGTGACCTACTTCTTCGGCGGTAGTTCGCGGATGAAGGACCAAGAGACTTCCGCCACCTGCCCGTTATCGTAATGCACGAAGAAGCCGGCCTGAACCCAATCCTCAATCTCCAAGCGATCGAACTTCGCCTTGGACGAAATTTTGTTCGCCTTCCGGATGGTGGCGTGCGGTTCAAGGATGCACAGCCCGTCTTCGAACTCCACGTCAAACGCATCCTCCCAGCTCAGGTAGCGGACGTTCTTCACTTTTGAGAATTTGCCCTTACCGAAGGGCGCCTTGGCGTTCTTGGCGGCGGTTTTCATAGTCGGCCTTCGTCCTGTAGTTCGCGAATCAACACCACAATTCTACGGTCAACCTTGGGAATGTCCATTGGTTCCATGGTTTCGAGGTTGAAACGCGTGATCAGCCTGCCGTTCTTGTCGAACACATGCACATGGCGGGGCGTATGATCGCCAACCCACCAGATGAACAGGTATCCGCCTCGACGCGCTTTACCCATAGCTCAAATCGTCCGCGAATGCCGCCGCTCGCCCACGGGCGCGAGCGTGTTGTCGAAACTCATCGCGATGTTGCGGATGAACAGGCGACCGGTCTCGGTGACTTCCAAGCCGCCCGCCGTGCGTTTCACGAGTCCGTCGGCCTCGAAGGGCGCGAGCGACGCAAGTTCCTTGGCGAAATGTTCGGTGAAGTTGATGCCGAGGCTTTTGCTCATCGCGGCGAAGTCGAGCGAGAGGTCGCACATCGTGCGCATGATGGTTTCGCGGCGGCGATTGTCCTCCTCCGTCACGAAATAGCCTTTGTGCAGCGGCGTGCGGCCCGCGTCCACGGCGGATTGCCACGCGGGCAGTTCCTTTTCGTTCTGCCAGTAGGCGTCGGGGATCTGCGAGATGCTTGACATGCCAAACGCGTAGATGTCCGAGCCAGCGCGCGTGCTGTAGCCCTGGAAATTCCGCTGGAGCTGCTTCTTCCGCTGCGCCACGGCGAGTTCGTCGTTCGGCTTCGCGAAGTGATCCATGCCAATGTAAACGTAGCGATCGTTCTCGGTGAGCCGCTCGATGACGGTTTTGAGAATCTGCAACTTCACGTCCGCCGTCGGCAGGATCTTCGCCTGAAGAATCTTCTGCGCGGGCTTGATCCACGGGACGTGCGCGTAACTGAACACCGCCAACCGGTCGGGCTGCATCTTCAACACGGTGTCGAGCGTGTGGTTGAACGACGCGACGGTCTGGTTCGGCAGACCGTAGATGAGGTCGAGATTCACGGAGCCGAAGCCGAGTTCGCGCATCCAGTCGAGGGCCTGCTGCGTCATCTCGACGGGCTGGATGCGGTGAACCGCTTCCTGCACCTGCGGGTTGAAATCCTGCACGCCCATCGACGCGCGGTTGAAACCGATCTCAGCCAGCGCCACGACGTGGTCACGCGTCAGCCGACGCGGGTCCACCTCGACGCTCGCTTCGATGTCGGAGGCGAACTCGAAATTCTTGTGGATAATCTCGCCGAGCCGGCGGATTTCGTCGGGCTTGAGAAACGTCGGTGAGCCGCCGCCGAAGTGGAGTTGGACGGCCTTGCGCTTCTTGTTGATGAGCGGGGCCATCGCGGCGACTTCGCGGCCCAACGCCTCGACGTAGCCCATGCCGCGGCTGTGGTCGAGTGTGATGACGGTGGTGCAACCGCAGAACCAGCAGAGCGTCTCGCAGAAGGGGATGTGGAAGTAGAGCGAGAGGCCGCGGTCCGTCTGGTTGTTGGCCTCGATGCGTTGGCGCAGCGCATCCCACGTGACGTCCGTGAACTTGGTCGCGGGCGGATACGACGTGTAACGCGGGCCGGGCTGGTTGTATTTCTCAACCAGGGCGAGATCAACTTTGAGCGTGCTCATGTGAAACTACTTTAAACACGACCGGACGTGGATGCACACCGATTTAGTCGCCGCGCACCGTGTCAACGACGGCCTGGATGCACTCCAGTTTCGACTCCGGCGTCACGCCGTGGCCGAGGTTAAAGATGTGACCGGGCCGGCCTTTCATGTCGGTCAGGATGCGCTTTGTTTCGGCTGCGACGGCGGCAGGCGTGGCGGCGAGTAACGACGGATCGAGGTTGCCCTGCACCGCGATGTTCTTCGGCAACCGCGCCGCGACTTCCGACAAACGCACGGTCCAATCCACGCCGAGAACATTGGCGCGAGTGGCGATCAGATCGTCCCAGTTGCCGTGCGTGCCCTTCGAGAAAACGATGACGGGAGTCTTGCCCTTCAGCCCTGCGATGATGTCCTTGATCCAACGGCCCGACGCGGCTTGGAACGCGCCCGCGCTGAGTGAGCCGCCGAGCGTGTCGAAGATCTGGATGGCGTCCACGCCGGTGTCGATCTGCATCTGCAGATAACGGGTCGTCGCCTCGGTGAGCTTTTCGCAGAGACGGTTGAAGAGCGCGGGGTTCTCGTAAAACATCGCCTTCGCGCCGGTGAATTCCTTCGAGCTGCCGCCCTCGATCATGAAGTTGGCCAGCGTCCACGGCGAACCCGCAAAGCCGAGCAGCGCAGTCTTGGCGCCTAATTGCGAATGGATGAGCTTGAGCGCTTCGCTGACATACTGGAGCCGCCCGACGACGGCGTTCACGTCGAGCTTGTCCACGTCCGCCGCCGTGCGCACGGCGAAATCCATGCCGATGCCGCCTTCCTCGCGGAACTTGTAGCCCTGCCCCAAACCCTCGCAGACAACGAGGATGTCGCTGAAAAGGATTGCCGCATCAAAACCGAAACGGCGGATGGGTTGCATCGTGACCTCGGCAGCGAGCTCGGGCGACTGGACCAGCTGGAGGAACGTGAACTTCTCCTTGAGAGCGCGATACTCCGGCAAGGCGCGACCGGCCTGGCGCATCAGCCAGACGGGCGGGCGCGGCACGGGTTCACAACGAACGGCGGCAAGAAAGAGGTTTCGACTGTTCATGGTTGAGGCTCCGGCGTTTCCTACGCCTTGAGGCTCCGACTTTTTGATTGCTGTTCCACTCATGCGCTTCACTGCTTGCCGCCCGTTCGCAAACGACGCGCGGCGGCGGCATCCACGCTGAATTCAGATTAGTGCCGCAGTGAATTGAGACTATACCGTTCTTGCCGGTTAATGAACCTTTTTTGCCGAACGGCGGGCAATGGACGGAGTGCGACCCGACGGCCGCTCAATATTTCTTGGTCGAATCGTGCGCCGTGCCGTGGCAGGTGAGCGTGCAATAGCGCGCGCCGACGGCGCCGTCGTTGAAGGAAATCACGCCACCGTTGGGTGAGACGTAAGTGGTGTTGAAGTTGATGAGATGCGCATTCGCCACGACGCCGTGCGGGTCATGGCACGTCGTGCAGGCCGCCTGTTTCTCGACCACGTGCTTCTTGTGATACAGCCAGCTGGAAGCATTCTCGTCGGTCACCACGGTGCGGCTATGGCATTTGTAGCACAGCGCGTAAGTGCCGGAGTTTTCCGCGTTGAAGTCGGCCACGACCAACTGCCGCTCCAGGATGGGCGTGTAAAGCGAGCCGTGCGGGCCGTTCGCGCCGCTGCCGCCCGCCGCCGGTGATTGGTCGCTGTTGTGACAATCGGTGCAATACATCACGCTCGTGGTATTCCATGGAGCGATGAGGCTGGGCGATGTGCCCTGCTTGCCGGCGCCGAGCACAGGGTGATAGCTCGCGTTGACCGTGGCAAATTCGTAGCGCGTGTTGGTCTCGGGTGCGACGCGGGGAACGATCGCCGATCCGCGATTCAAGCTGTCGGCGTGGCAGCGGAAACAGAGTTCATATTCCTTCG
Source organism: Verrucomicrobiota bacterium (assembly GCA_041181065.1). Classification (GTDB taxonomy): domain Bacteria; phylum Verrucomicrobiota; class Verrucomicrobiia; order Limisphaerales; family DSYF01; genus DSYF01. The sequence continues at coordinate 19,350 of JBEGQI010000173.1, forward strand.
TCACCGGATTCGCCGCCGCGCCGGTCGTTGCGTCCACGCCGCGCACCCCGGCCAACGCGCCCGAGGCGTTCGGCGCCACCGCCGTGAGTTGCTTGGCGGCGTGCGGATTGTGACAATCCACACACTCAACGTGCCGCGGCGGATTGACGAGGTTCTCCATCGGATCGTGCACGCCAGCCGTCAACGTGATCGGGTGAACGCTGAACTTGCTGAAATCGGCGGCAACATCCTTGGCGGCGACGTTCCCGTTGTGACAGTTCAAGCAGTTGTCCTCCTCGACGGCGAAATTCAACAATCGCCGCGCCGTGCCGGCCCCGTGTGGAGCATGGCAATTCGCGCACGCGTTGTCGGCTACGGTGGTGTAGTTCGTGTGCGGCCATGGGTTCTGGCCGGAACCGTTCCAAGTCTTCGTCGAGGTCTTGTGCGACGAAGCGGTCCAGTAATTCGGATTGTGGCACGTGACGCAGAGCTGGCCGCCGCGTGGATCCATCACGAGGAATTTGCCGAACGTGTCGCTGTGCGGATCGTGACACGACGTGCATTGCAGGAGACCGTCACGATCGAGCCGGACCTGCTGGTTCAAGGTCGCCGGGCTGTTGAGTTCCGGGTTCAACCCAGCCAGCGTGCTGTCGTAGCGGAACGAAATGGGATGGTCGTTGGAAAGGTCCGTGCCCAAGTTCGCCGCGCCCGGCGGCATCGTGGTGACACCATTCCGGAAGGACACCGGCAACGTCTGATTGTGCAGCATGCCGATGGCGACGGTGCCGTCGTGGCAGCTGAGGCACAGGCGCGACGCACCGCTCGGCTGGCCGACGATCGCCTTCATCGTGCTGCTGCTGTAAGTCGTGTAGCCGAGCCCCGCCAATTCGTGGTTCCACAACGGCCCTTCCGTCATCGCGCGATGCGGCGTGTGGCAGAAGATGCACACCTCCGTCTCCGAGACGGCGCGGATGTTGGCGGAAGACTGTGACGAAAGATTGTGCTTGGTCGTGACGATGCCGGTGGCCGCAAAAGCCGGCACCGCGAGCAAAACCAACAGCAGTGGGACGGCTGCTTCTAGCAGACGCAGCCGGGCTCGTTCGATTGGCAGCGTTGAATTCATTCGTCACCCAAGTAGCGCAACACCTGCACGCGGCTGTTGTAACAGTCGGCGATGTAAATGCGGTTGTCGCGAGCGATGGCGATGCCCGCCGGCAAGCCGAACTCGCCAGGTCCATTGCCCGCTTCACCGACCGGCAACAGCAACCGGCCTTCAGCATTGAACACCTGCACGTTGTCGAACAGCGCATCGGCGACGTAGATGTGGCCTTGCGGGCTGACAGCAACGCCCTTCGGACGGCTGAAGCAGCCGGGGCTGTCGCCCATGCGCCCGATCTGGCTGCAAAATTCACCCTTCGCATCGAAGATCTGGACGCGGCAATTCATCGAGTCCGTGACATAAATCTTGCCAGCGGCATCGGTGGCCAGATGCGTCGGGAAGTTGAATTCACCCGGCGCCGTGCCGCGTTTGCCGAATTCCGATTCGTATTCGCCGCGCAAGTTGAACACGACGATGGCATGACGTTCCGAGTCAGCGACGAGCAACCGTTCACCCGTCAACAGCACCGCCACCGGCCGGGAAAGATGCTCACGACAGACGAACTTCAAATGGCCCGCGACATCGAAGGCGATGACTTCACCCCGGCCGGAATCCGCGACGTAAAGGACATCCTTCGCCTTCGCGACGCTGACGGGTGATTCGAATTCCCGTTTGCCCACGGCGGTCCAGCGATGCCAGCGCGTGGTCTTGGCATCGAAGCAACCTACGGACTTGGCAGCGGTGTCGGTGACGCAAAGATTACCGTCCTCGTCGAGCGCGAGGCCGAATGGCCGGGCGAAGGCGCCGTTGCCGCGCGTCTCGCCCGTGAGCCAGTCGGCGAACCGGCCCATGGTAGAACGCTTCACGCCGAGATCGGACGGCCCGCTGATGCTGCGTTCAAATGCGAAGCGGGCCGGGTTCGGCGGCGCCGGCCAGACGATGGGATTGGCATTCGCCGTCGTTGGCGCCGGGCGCGAGGCACACGAGGCCAGCAGCCCCAAGGTGACCAGGGCGGCGAAGCGGACGGTGCTCTGACGGACGGATTGGATCATGTGACGCTCAAAAATCTTTGCGCAGGCGAATATAGGCCAAGTTTCGGATGCGCGTCTGCGAACTCAAGTATTCATCGTAGTTCAAATCATAGCCGATGCTGGCCGAAAATTTCCCGGACGAATACTGCACCTGCGGACGGAAGACGGCGAGCGTCTGGTCCACACCTTCGCCGATGCGCTGGCTGACGCCCGTTTCCACGTCGAAATTCAGGTGGCGCGTGAAGGCCTGATTGTAATTCACGGTGGCGGTGTAGTTCTGATCGGCGCGGTTGGCCTGTTCATAGTTCATCAACGTCTCCGTGAAATTGAAGCCGAGGCGGGAGCGTTGCGCGGGAGCGAAGGTCAGGCTCTGGAAGAATCGCAATGAGTCATAGGGCGCGAGGCTGGAATCGTAGATCTCGAACTCGACACCCGCGCGGAGGGCCTTCCAATGACCTTCCGTGCCGAGCACGAAGAGGTTCAAGTCCTGCACGACGAGGTTTTCGGCGCCGTCGTTGTGCGTCAGCGAGTAGCGGGTGTAAACACTCCAGTGATTGTCGAAGAAGTCGAAGCGCAGGCCGCAGGCGTTGTTCACGGTGTCATAACTGCCGGATGGGCTGGCCTCGAAGTTGTAGCTGATCAGCACGGAATCCGGAACGCGCGATCCGACGGGGCGTTCGATGAGCGTAAACTGGCCGTTCTGGATGATGTTGTAGTCCAGCCCGGCGATGTAGCCGCCAGGAGGCAGGTGCGAATTATCGGTGACGACGATGGTGCTCTGGATGATGTTGGGCTGGCGAAGCGTGATGGGTTGACCGCTCGACCCGAAGACATGTTGCTCGTCGATGACCGGGATCAAACCGCCGGAACTTTGGACGTCCGTGTGGAAATAACCGATGTTCTCATACGCGGAGAGCACGCTGGTCCGGCTCAGGCGCTTGGTGTAGCGGACGCCCGGTCCGCCGCCGAACTGCCACGAGCGTTGCGAATCCGTGCTGCTCGATGCCGTGTAGCGGTAGCCTTGCAAATTCAAGTCGGTGACGAGGCTTTGGAAGAGTTTGTGTTCCAACAACAGGTTGCCGCTGATGTTGTCGTTGTCGGATTCGCCGTAAGTGTTCTGCGAGTAGTTGAGGTTGTATTGACTGCTCAACTGTTCGCTGTGTTCGGCGCGGAGATTGGCGGCGGCGCTGTAAAGCTGGCTCGGCAGCGTCATGCTTTCGAGGTGGTTGTAGCCCGCGTTCACCACCGAGTGCCAATTCTTGCGAGGACCGAAATCTTCCGAGTCGGACAGGTTCAACGTGTAATCCCGCCCGGCACCGGCAACGCCGTAGTCGGTGCGCGTGTAATCGTTGACGCTGCCAAAGATCGTCGAGCTGCCGCTCTTGCGTTGGTGCGTGAGGGACGCAGAGGCGATGGTGCTGTCGCTCCAGATGGGGATGGGGTTGCCGGTGGCGTCCTGTGTTTCGTGCGAGACGCTCGTGAAGAAACGCCACGGGCCGGTGGAATAATTCAGCGAGCCGCCGTATCGCCAGGTGTCCACGTAGATGCGGTTGAAGAAATCGTAGTCCTGATAGCTGTGCGTGTAACTGGAGAACAACCGGCCATGCAGCGGCTTGCTGTCGAGAATGCCGATCTCGCCGAAGAACGAACCGAGAAAACGAAGTTCACGCGTGGAGGCTGTCGCCGCGCCGCTGTAATTGTCCTCCGTCCAACCCACGGAGCCATCCACGTTGATGTGGTAGGCGATGAGGTTGGGGTGATAAACCGAGCCGGACAGGTCGAGGCCGAGCAACGGTCCAAAGAACAAACGATCCTCGGTTGACTCGCCGCCGCCAGAAATACTGGTCGTCTGCGTGTATGCCTCGGCGTAAACGCCGGTGTAAACCCGGTCGATGTTCAGCGTGGCCCAATGCGGCTCCTGATAGGGGCGCAGCGCTGTCTGGGCGCTCATCGGCCACGCGCTGGCGAACAAGGCGCCCATCGCAGCCACGCGGCAAACTGCGGACAAGACCTGCAATTGACGATGGGCCGCGGGCGAACGTGAGCCGGCAATGCGTTGCTGGTCCATGCGCCCGTTCATTTGGCGTCCCCTTTCGCCGCTGACTTCCGGGCCGCACCTTTCAGGAACGATTTGTCGGAACCGCCATGAGGGTCATGGCACGACACGCAAGCGTTGAGGTCCACGCCCTTGTGCGCGGCGACCTTCGCCATGTCCGGCTGCTCGTGACACTCGTAGCAGGTTTGCGCAACGGGCTTCGCCAACAATGCCTTTTCGTTCGACGCATGCGGCTTGTGACAAGCGAAGCAATCACCATCCGCAGCGGGCTGATGTTTGAACTTGGCAGTCTTGGTGAAGTCATCGTGGCAATCCCAGCACAACGCGGCGCCGGCCTTCTTCACGATGCCTTTCACGTTGGACGCGTGCGGGGAATGGCACGCGAGACACTCGCCGCCCTCGACGGGCTGATGCTTCACCTTGTTCTTGCCGAGCACGTCGTCGTGGCATTCCGCACACAACGCACCGCCGGCTTTCTTGACCATCCCCTTGTTGTTCGAGGCGTGCGGGGCATGACAGGCCAGGCATTCGCCGCCTTCAACAGGTTGATGCTTGAACTTGTTCTTGCCCAGCACATCGTCATGACACTCGGCGCACAGCGCGCCGCCGGCCTTCTTTACCAGCCCCTTGTTGTTCGACGCGTGCGGTGCATGGCAGGACAGACATTCACCGCCCTCGACCGGCTGGTGTTTGAACTTGTTCTTCCCGAGCACGTCGTCGTGACATTCCGCGCACAAGGCGCCATTGGCTTTCTTGGTCAGGCCCTTGTTGTTCGAGGCATGCGGCGTGTGGCACGACAGACATTCACCGCCTTCAACGGGCTGATGTTTGAATTTATTTTTGCCCAGCACGTCGTCATGACACTCGGCGCAAAGCTTCGGCGCAGGCTGCTTCACGAGGCCTTTGAAATCGGTCGCGTGCGGGTTGTGGCAGGAGAGACATTCGCCATCCGCCACCGGCGGATGCTTCACCTTGTTCTTGCCCACCATGTCCTCGTGGCAATCCGCACACAACGCGCCGCCAGATTTCACGAGCAACTTCTTGATCGGCGATCCATGCGGATTGTGGCAGGAGGAACATTCGCTGTTCACTGCGGGCGGATGCTTGACCTTGAGCTTGCTCAGAAAATCGTCATGGCACGCGAAGCAGACCTGACGCTGCGGTCCCTTCATCTTCACGGAGAACGCAGATTCGTGGCACTCAAAGCATTGGTGGTCCGCGTAAGGCGGATGCTTGAAGAACACCGGCACTTTCACCGCGACGGGCGTCGCGCTGTTCGTCGAACCCGCAGCGGCGGACGTGGCCGGTGCATTCGTCCGCGCGTGCGGGTTGGGGACGCCATCGAAGTAGAACGAGAGCCGCTGGTAGTTTTGCTCCGTGACTTTGCAGCCGACCAGAAATGCCAGCACGAGCGCGAACATTAACATCGCGCCCATCCACTTTCGCACCCCTGTTCGTCGAGGTCTCATGCTGTGCGCCTCAGTTTGCCGGTTGCTTCAGGAAGCCGTAAACACTGATCTTGGGATCGCCGTATTGATTCGTCAGGTAAACCACATATTCCAGCTGCTTGCCCGGAGCGGCATATTTTTGAAAGAAGCCGACGTTCTCGTAATCCACCGCCACACCCGCGGGCAGGTGCGTTGAGCCGGGCCCGCTGATGGTCGGATCGCCGAGAAAAATCAACAAGCGCCCTTCGTTGTCGAAGAGCTGGATCTTTTGCGTGGCGGCATCGACCACATAAACGCGACCGTCACGATCTGCAGCGATGCCGCGCGGCCGGGCGAATTTACCCGGCCCCAAGCCTTGCGAGCCCAGTTTGCGGAGGTGTTTCCCCTCGGCATCATAGACTTGAACGCAGAACGAACCCGGGTCGCAGACATAAACATTCCCCTTCCCATCCACCGCCACGTTCACGGGCGAGAATAATTTTGCCTCCGGCTTGTCGTCCGCTCGCGGGATCGAGCGCACGAGCTTGCGATCGGGCAGGCTGTAGATCCGCACCTGATGATTTTTAAGATCGGTGACGTAAAGGTTTTCGCCAGCCACGCAAATGCCGCAGGGCTTCATCTCCCCTTTCCGTCCCAACGGGTCCTGCGGCGCGCGATCCGGGCCGTAGATCATGACCTGCTCGCGTTCGGTGTCCGTGACGTAAAGGTTGCCGCGCCCATCGAAGGCAGCGTTGATCGGCGCCATCATCTTCTCCTGACCTTCAGGGATGAGGCGGTCCATGCGCTTGCGATTCAGCTCGAAGAATCCCGCACCAGAAAAGCCGGTATCGCAGAACACGATCTCATCCTTGCGGGCCGCGATGCCGTAGGGCTTGCCGACGAGCACTTCGGTCTTGGCGCTGCCGACGACGAATTTTTGAAACCCGCTTTCGCCAAAAAGTTCCTTCTCCGAGGAGAAGCCCGTCAGATACTGGAACCGCGGCACGTCCGGCGCGGGCGGATAAAAGAGGGTTTTCGTGAGCTTGGGTTTGGTGGCGCAACTGGCGAGCGCCGCCAGCGCGACGAGGGCGACGGCC
>JBEGQI010000174.1:0-6020 GCA_041181065.1 Verrucomicrobiota bacterium
CTGGCCGCCGTGGCGGCTTCCAGCCTGATGCTCAAGCAAGGATTGCACACCTACGAAGCGGAGGCCGCAATGCCGGCAGCAGCGGCGCAGCAAACCATCTATTCCGATCCGGCCAGCGACAACCTGATCCAAGTGATGGTCCAGGCGAATTTTGCCGGACTGAGCAGCGAGTTGACGCTGCGGAAATTTGAACTGCTGGCGGCCGACGCCAAGGGCGGCACACTGAATCCAGCCATGATCATTGACGGTAAAAAGTATTCCCACGCCGGGGTGACGACTTCCGGCCAGCCGGTGCGCTTCGAGATTCCGCCGCCCACAGCAGCGCGGAGCGTCTATGAATGCCGGGCGGACGGCAACCGCCGGGTGACCTGGCTGGTGCGCCACCAAGCGTTGGATTGGCAGGTGCGCAACGCGACGGTGGCCGATCACGGAAAATACTTGGAGATCGGTCCCTTGCGAAACCCTTGGACGCATCGCCGGGAAGTCGTGATTGCGCCGATGGGCGAGGTGAAAGAGCATTATGTCCACCGGCTGCAAAACACCGAAAAGGTGCGTGTCTATCCGTTGAATCGAAACAACGACGTTTTGAAAATCGAAGTCTTGGAGTGCCACCCCGGCGCCAGGATAACCGTCCATTGCCAGAAAGCGCCGACCCAAGTCTTGGGGGCGAAGGATTGGCAATACTCCGCCCCCAATTTATCCATCAGCGTCGCGGCCGGGGACAAAATTCAAGTCAGCTTGTAAAACTGCTCCCAGCCCTTGCGCGGGGGCGGGCCGACGAGCAACTCGTTGGCGACTTTGTGGTTCGTGATTTGTTTCGTGGCCCGGTCGAATTCCAGCCGCGCGTTGACGCGTTGCGCCACAATCCCCAGTGCCATCGTTTGACAAAGCGGGCCGGCAACGGCGAATGACGAGCGGCATTTCTCCTCGCCTTTCGCCGCGAGCAGGAAGTTTCTGAAATGATTCGACGGACTCTTCGGCACTTCGGGCAGCTTCAGGTCTTTTTCCTTTTCCTCGGGGATCACGCGCAACGTCGCGCCATGGCTGCCGCCCTTGAACGTGAGCCCATCGCCATAGATGACTTTGCCGATGGGTTTCTTTTTGATGTCCGCCGCGCCGGTGGCGTTGGAGGGCGGCGGGATGTTCGGATCAAGCGGAGCATCGCCGAAATCACCCGGCAACGGCGGCAGATTTTCCTGGCCGTCATACCACGTCAATTCCACCGGCGGTTTACTATCGCGCGCGGGGAACTTGAAGGCGAGCGTCGAGGCTTGCGGAAAAATGAACGGACTCCAGCCGGCGAGCTTCACCGCGTTAACTTCCGTGGGCAGTCCCAATTCCAAAAATTCGTGGCAAGTATCAAAAATGTGCGCGCCCCAGTCGCCGAGGGCACCGTTGCCGAACTCGAACCACGAGCGCCACTCGCCGTTGATGTAGCCCTGATTGTAGTCGTGCGCCGGCGCGGTGGCGAGCCAGCGATCCCAGTCAAGCGTCGCGGGTATTTCCTGCTTCGCGAGATAGCCGTCCACGTTCATGCCGTGCCAGCGACGTTTGCCGTTCATGAACGCGGTGATCTTCGTCACGTTCTTGATCACGCCCGCGTCCGTCCATGCCTTGAACTGAAAATAGTTCGCGTCGGAATGGCCTTGGTTGCCCATCTGGCAGGCGAGCTTGAACTTCTTCTCCGCCGCCATCATCAACTCGACCTCGCGGAACGTGTGGCCCATCGGCTTTTCGACATAGACGTGTTTGCCGTTCATCAGCGCGAGCATCACGTTCGGGAAATGCGAGAAGTCCGGCGTCCCCACGAGCACGGCGTCAATCTGTTTGCCCAGTTTGTCGAACATCTTCTCGGCGTTTTGAAACCGGGGAACGTCAGGATATTTTTGCAACGTCTTGAGGGTGTGTGCCGCGCCCATGTCCACGTCGCAAAACGCGGTGAAATTGGCGAGACCGGTCTTGTTCAGCGCAGCGATGACTTCCGCGGGGCGATTGCCGATGCCGATGCAGGCGACATTGACGCGCGCGCTGGGCTTCGCCTTGCCAGCCTGCGCGAAGATCAACTGCGGTGCGAGCGTCGCGCCCGCACCCGCGACGAGAATGGACTTAAGGAACGAACGGCGTGCGAGGGGAATGTTTTGTTTGGGGATATTTGTTTTCATGGCGGTAAGGAATCTATTGTTTTCGTTGGAATCAATTGCCGGTGAGTTCGCGGAGTTTCACGTTGCGGAAGGAAACTTCATTGCCGTGTTCCTGCAACAGGATGTGGCCGTCCGCCCACTCGCCGAACTGGGGGATGTCCTTGTATTTACTGGCGGCGACGAGCTTCCGGAATTCCTCCGAGCTGCGCTCGAACTCGATGGTCTTCGCGCCGTTGAGCCAGAACTCGACGTGCTTGCCGCGCGAAAGAATCCGCGCGTGATTCCATTCGCCGATGGCCACAGTCTGTTTGTCCGCCGGCGCGGGGATCAGATCGTAGAGTGACGCGAGCTTGCGGTTGCCGTCCCTCCCGAGCGTGGCGTCGGGATGCAGCGCGTCGTCGAGAATCTGAAACTCACAACCGATGGCGGAGCCGACGGCGGCAGGCTTCCCGGTGACCTTGTCAATCGGCGAGATATTCGGCTGCACGAAGATCTTGATGCCGCTATTTGCGCCAGGAGTGAGCTTGAAGTCCGCAACGAGTTCAAAATCCGAGTAACGCTCGCGCGTGATGATGTCGCCGCCGCCGGCGGATTCCTCGCCCTTGTTGTCATTTACGGTGAGGATGCCGTCGTGGATTGTCCAGCCGTGATCGGGAAACTTGTCCGTCTTCGGACTGCGCCAGCCTTCGCCGGTTTTGCCATCCCACAATACCTGCCAGCCCGCTGCTTTTTCTTCGGCACTCAACGTGTTGGCAGCGGTTGATTCCGATTTGATCTCGCGGATGCGGATGTTGCGGAACTTCGCGTGCAGCCCGACTTTCTTCTCGTCCTTGTTCACGCCGTGGACCTGCAATCCGATGCGGCCCTTCAACGTCATCGCGTCATTGATCTCCGCGCGCGGCTCGCCGTTGAGCCAGGTCTTGATCGAAGGCCCGATGCAGAGGATACGCAGGTGATTCCACTCGCCTGGCTTGCTGAGTTTGCGCCCGATCTCGGTGAATTGATTCGCGTCGCCGCCGAGCGAGCCGGGAAAAAGCCAGAGCCGCCGCATCTCGTCATAGATGCCCGCCGTCCACATGCGGTTGCGCGCCGTGTCCATGTCTATCTCGCACTGATAACCGTGCATCCGGTCGGCGGGCAGGCTCTTGGACTTCGTGCCGAACGTGATCGTGCGTGCGTCAGGGAAAATATCGCTGCGGAACTGCACGCCGGAATTCAACGCCCCGTCCACCTGGTAATCCACCTCAAATTCAAAATCGCCGAACTCTCCGACGGGACAGAGAAAACTGTTCCCCGTATTGGGCACGGATTCACCCACGAGCACGCCGTCCTCGACGGAATACTTCGCCTTGCCGCTGTGCTGTTCCCAACCAGTGAGGTCCTTGCCATTGAACAGATCGCGCCAGCCGTCGTCCGCCGCGAACGCCGTCGCGGCCAGCATTGATAGGGAAAGCGTGAACGCCTTGTTGATGATGTTTTTCATGTCGTTATGTGTTTAGAATTGGGTTGATGTCGCGCCTAAAGAATTTATTTCGCCTTCACCGGCTGCCTTCCGATTTTACAATTCGCTCCATCTCCGCCGTTAGCCGAGCGACGATTTCAGGATGTTTTAGATAGAGATTGTTAGTCTCGGCCAAGTCGTTGCGCAGATTGTAGAGCTGACCGGCCGGATCGCCCGCGCCGGGTTTGATTCTGCTGGGTTTGCTGAATCCACCCGAGCCGAGTTGATTGATGAGTTTCCAATCGCCGTCGCGGATCATCATGGCCGAGGAACTGCCGGCTTGCATGACGACCGGGCCGCGCGTTGGTTTGTCTTCGGGTTGTCTGCCTTCAAGCACGGGGAGGAAGCTGAAGCTATCCGGACCGGCTTCGGCGGGCAGAGTTGCTCCACAGACATCGGCGAACGTCGCGAGCAAGTCGGTGAAGCAAATCGTCTGCTTGGTCACCATGCCGGGCTTCACGCGTTCCGGCCAGCGCACAATGAATGGCATCCGGTGACCCGCCTCCCACGCATCGGACTTCATGCCGCGGAAGCCACCCGCTGCATCATGACCGAATCGCGCCACGTCAGCCGGATACCAGACGGGTCCGTTGTCGGAGGTGAAGATCACTAGCGTGTCGTTTGCCAGGTGCGCTTCATCCAGTGCGGCGAGCACACGACCAATCTGCGCATCCACCATCATGACAAAGTCACCATACATTCCCGCACCGCTCTTTCCGGCGAACTCCGCCGTCGGCAACCAGGGCGTGTGTGGCGCGGTCAGGGCCAAATACAGAAACAGAGGTTGTGGAGTCTGCGGATTTCGGCCCGCGTGCGATTTGATGACTGCGCAAGCTTCGTCCGTGAGTTTCGGGAGAACGTCTTTCAGTTCGAGGTCCGGCGCGATGCCGCCGCCGCGCCAGAAAGCGCCTTGGATTGATGTCCAGCCCTCCGAGTGCTGCTCGGCAACATGGTTGGTCGGCGGCGTGACGGCTCGATTGCCCCGAATGTAGAAGTAGGGCGAAATGTCGGTGGAAGCGCGCAATCCGAAGAAGCTGTCGAACCCGCAATCCACCGGTCCGCCCGGGAGTGGCTGGTCATACCCTTGCTCGCGGAAGCCGAGATGCCATTTGCCCACCATCGCGGTGCGGTAACCTTGGTCCCGCAGCAACGAAGCAATGGTCACTTGGCCTTCTTCGATGAGCGGCTGTGTCGGCCAGCGCGAAATGTCCGTGCGAAACGGATACCGTCCGGTCATCAGCCCGTAGCGCGAGGGATGACACAGCGGGCCGGGCGCATGGGCATCGGTGAACCTCAATCCTTCACGAGCCAGGCGGTCAATATGTGGCGTGGCAATCTTCGAGTGCGGGTTATTGCAGCCGGGGTCGCCATAACCCATGTCGTCCGCGAGCAGGATCAGTATGTTCGGCTTGCTGCCCGGTTTGGACTGTTCGGCACCGTGCAGCGCGGCCAATGGCACGAGCAACAGGGCGGCGATGAGGCTTCTCATAACAATCGTTCCGTCGTTTTGAAAAAACGTCACTTGGGGGAAAGTAGGCGTTTCATCGCTTCGCCCATCGCTTCGCCGATGAGGTAATAGGTTTCGGCGTTCGAGTTCCAGTGATAGCCCTGCTTGCTGGGCGACTGATCTTCAGGACGCCAGAACGCCCGGGTGCTCACGAACGCGACGTTGCCTTTGAACTCCGGATGCTCGGCCACTGCGGCTTGCGCTTTCATCAATGACAGCGCCCGCGGGTTCTTCTCCTCAGGACCGGTCATGCCAGTTTCGGCGATCACGAACGGCAGCGCGGGAGCGCCGAGGTCTTTGCGCATGTCGCGAATGAAGCGAACCATGTTGGTTTCGTATTCCGCGTTGAATTTGTCGTTGATGCGGTCGTTCCAGCCCTGATGCCAGCCAAAGCCCGCGAGCACATAGCGTCCGTCGCTGCCCGGCACGAGGTGCTTGATATCCGCCAGCGCAGTCTTCGTGAGCGCCAGCGTCTCGCGATAATATTTACCGAGGATGGCAGGTTCCGTGGCAATCGCAGCGTCGCCCTTCTCACCAAGGGAATACGGTGGCCTGCCCGCGCTGGGTGGACGGAAATCCACCGCGAGGCTCTTCCCGCCCCAGGCACATTTGATGAGCAACACCGGCTCATCGAGCGCATCGCCCATCACCCAGCCAAAGCCAAGTTCGGGACCGATCATTTCCGCACGAGCGCCATAGCCAACCGTAAGCGGACCTTTGCGATCGAGGTAGGATATCCAGACATCGTCACGCGTGCGCCACTGCCCGGCGGCATCCGCAAGCGGCGCAAAGTGCTTTGCGGTGGTTGGGTTTTTCACCACAAACTCTAGCGATCCTTTGCCGCCATTGCGTTTTGGGTCAGCGCGAATAA
>JBEGQI010000175.1:0-8206 GCA_041181065.1 Verrucomicrobiota bacterium
TTCCAACTGATGCGAAGGGGAAGCGTCTCTTTGTCTATTTTGATGGGGTTAATTACAACACGCATGCCTATCTCAATGGAAAGGATTTGGGCCGACACGAGGGCGGTTTCACGCCTTTCAACTTCGAGGTCACCGATCAGGTCCAGCCGGGCACAAACACATTGATTGTCGGCGTCAGTAACACCCGGTGGATCGACGGCATCCCCGGCAAGACAACCGATTGGTGGAATTACGGTGGCATCACGCGCGATGTCCGGTTGGTGGCGGTGCCGGAGACGTTCATTCAGAATTTCCGGTTGCAACTTGCCAAGGGATCGGCGAACCGGGCCACCGGCTGGGTCGAATTGAACGGTGGAAAGCGTCCGGCGCAAATTGAGGTTTCGATCGACGAACTCGGCGTGCGCCAGTCCTTCAATGTAGATTCCAATGGCCGGGCGGCGCTGGCATTGGAGATGAACAATCTCCAATTGTGGTCGCCGGAATCCCCGAAGCTTTACCCTGTGCGGTTGCAGGCGGGCGGTGATGTGCTGACGGAGCGCATCGGCTTTCGCACGCTGGCAGCGCGCGGGCAGGACATCCTGGTCAATGGGCGCCCGGTGTTTTTGCGAGGCGTGTGTTTGCATGAGGAGGAAGCGTCGCGCGGCGGGCGGGCCTGGTCTCGTGCGGATGCGGAAAAACTGCTCGGATTTGCCCGCGACATGAACTGCAACTTTGTCCGTTTGGCGCACTATCCGCATAACGAGAACATCATCCGTGTCGCCGACGAATGGGGCATCATGTTGTGGTGCGAGCAGCCGCTTTACTGGGGCATCGATTGGAAAAACGATGCGGTGAGGACCAAGGCGAAGCGCCTGTTTGATGAGCAAATCGCCCGGGACGGCAACCGTGCCTCCATCATCATCTGGTCCATCTGCAATGAGACTGGCATCAGTGAGCCGCGCAACCGTTTCCTCGCCGATGTGGCAGAGCATGTGCGGAGTCGGGATGACACGAGATTGCTCAGCGCCGCGCTCAAGCCGGACAATGACAGCACCTCGGACAAGGATCAGATCTTGTCCTTTACTGATCCGCTCGGAAAGCACCTCGATGTGGTGGCATTCAACGAATACGTCGGTTGGTATAATGGCCTCCCAGACCGCTGCCGGGAAAAGACGTTCGACGTCCACTATGACAAGCCGCTCATCGTCAGTGAATTTGGTGGTGACGCACTGCAAGGGCTGCACGGCAATCGTGAAAGCCGTTGGTCCGAGGAATATCAGGCATGGCTATTCAAAGAGAGCATTCCGATGCTGGAAAAAATTCCGCAGCTGCGCGGCACAGCACCATGGATTCTCGTCGATTTTCGATCCCCCTTGAGGATGCTCCCCGGTATTCAGGATGGTTGGAATCGTAAGGGCCTGATTTCCGAGCGCGGCGAGCGCAAGCAGGCTTTCTATATCATGCGGGATTGGTATGCGAAAAAAGCGGCCCCGGCGACCAAATGATTTTGCTGCCTCATTCCACGGGGGCCGCGGCAGTTTGTGTTATTGGTGGGAGTGGATGTTCCACCATTTGTGGCAGTAGGAACATTTCACATCGCCGCTGGGAGAAACCTCTTGTTGTCCGAGACCGGCGCCGCAATTCGGGCATTGGTAACCTTTGACCGGCGGGGCGGACTCTGTTTCGGTGGCGTTCGGTGAACCTGGTGTCTTGCCGCTTGCTTTCAACATCGAGATCGGTCCACCAAAACCCATCGCCATGAATCCGACGGCAATACACGACGCAAAGAACTTGAAGAACAACGGCGGAAATCCGCTGGGCTGCGACCAGATGAAGATGAGCAATCCCAGGCCGATGAACCCGAACATCGACATGAAGATCAGCGCGAACAGCGGCGGGCGTTGGCTTGGAGTGTTCATGGTCGGTTTAGTTGGTCGCAGCAGGCTAACAAAGCGCGTGACCACGTGAACTACAATTCTCCCGCCAGTTTCTCAAAGCTCTCTTCGATGGAACTCGTGTCCTGGATCTTCGCCAGCCGGGCGTAGAGGCCGTTGGCGGCGAGCAATTCCTCATGGGTGCCGCGTTCGACGATTTCGCCGTGGCGCAAAACAAGAATTTGGTCCGCCCGCCGCACGGTGCTGAGCCGGTGCGCGATGACGAAGCTGGTGCGCCCGGTCATCAGACGTTCCAGCGCTTCCTGGATTAGCCGCTCCGTGGCGGTGTCCACGCTCGCGGTGGCTTCGTCGAGGATGAGTAAGGGTGAATTCTTCAGCAGCGCGCGCGCGATGCTGACGCGCTGTTTCTCGCCGACGCTCAATTTCACGCCGCGTTCGCCGACGCGGGAATCGTAGCCCTCGGGCAGCCGCGAAATGAACTCGTGACAGTTGGCGGCCTTCGCTGCGGCGATCATCTCCGCTTCGGTGGCGTCGAGTTTGCCGTAGAGGATGTTCTCGCGAATCGTGCCGTTGAAGAGGAACGCTTCCTGGCTCACGACGCTGATGTGTTCGCGGAGCGATTCGAGGCGGACGTTGCGGATATCCTGGCCGTCGATGGTGATCTGCCCGGCGGTGGCTTCATAAAATGCGGGCAGCAGATTCACCAGCGTGGACTTGCCCGCGCCGGTCGGGCCAACGAGCGCAATCATCTGCCCGGGCATCGCGCGCAGGCTGACGTCGCGGAGCACGGTGCGATTCTCGCCGTAGGTGAAACCGACGTTGGCGTAGTGGATCTCGCCTCTAACGGGAAGCTGCAGCGATTCACGACGGTCAGCGCGCTCGGCTTCGGCGTCGAGGATGTCGAACACGCGGGCGGCGGCGGCGCGGGCGGATTGCAGCATCTGGTTCAAGCCGTGCAGGCGCCCGATGGGTTCGTAGAAAAACATTCCGGCGTAGAGCATGAACGCGACGAGCTGACCGACTTCCATCTTTCCGTGCAACACCTCGCGTCCGCCGACCCACAAGATGAGTCCGATGCCGGCGGCCCCAACGAATTGCATCGCTGGGCCATACCACGACCACGCTTTCATCACGACGAGCGTGCCGTCGCGGAGTTCGTTGGCGCGTTGAGCGAAGCGTTTGTCTTCGTGCTCCTGCCGGCCGAATGCCTTCACTTGCCGGATGCCCTGCAAGTTGTCCATGAGCAGAGCATTCATCGCGCTCGAGGCCTGGCGTTGCAGGCGATAACGCTTGTGCGCCGTGAGCGTATACCAGAGCGCGCCGCCGATGAGGAAGGGCAGGGGAATCAACGCCACCAACGCGAGCGTCGGGCTGTAGAGGAACATGAACACCAACGCGCCGCCGATGGAAAGGAACGCCACGCTCCCTTGCTCCGTGCCGTCGATGAGCAGGCGCTCCACGTTGTTCACGTCTTCAATGACGCGCGTCATTAGGTCGCCGGAGGAACGCGGATCGAACCATGCGACGGGCAGTCGTTGCAGTTTCGCGTAAACCTGACAGCGCATGTCGAAGATGACGTTCTGTTCGAGCCGGTTGTTGATGCGGATGCGCAGCGTATTGAACGCCTCGCGCAGGAAGAAAGCTCCGAGCAAACCCAGAGCCGCTGGCGTGAGCAAGTCGTGTCGCCCGGCTTTGATGACATCGTCAATGATGACCTTGGTTAGCTTTGGATACGCCATGCCGCACGCGAGCGACAAGATGGCAACCAGCACGGTGCCGACGGCCATGAACTTGTAGGGCCGCAGATACACCGCCACGCGCCGGATCACTTCGCCCGCGGGACGTGGCGCGGACTTGAACGACGGATCCGTGTGGCTGCCGTAACCGGGATGACTGCTCATGAGGAAAAGCGGAAAGCGAAAGTCGGAAAGCGGTAACGCATCAGGTGTTGGCGTTCAAGAAATCCACCATCGCTTTGCTGAAAGGCGCGAGGTCCTTGGGCGTGCGGCTGGAGATGAGGTTGCCGTCCACGACGACGGGTTCGTTCACCCAAATGCCGCCGGCGTTTTCGAGGTCGTCCTTGATGCCGAGCGAGCCGGTGACGCGTTTGCCCTTCAGGATTTTCGCCGAGATCGGAATCCAGCCACCGTGACAGATGAACGCGACCAGTTTGCCCTGTTCGAAAAACTCTCGCGTGAGCGAAAGCACCTTGGCATCGCGGCGCAGCTTGTCCGGCATGAAACCACCGGGCACGAGCAACCCGCAGAAATCCTCGCTGCGTGCGTCCTTGATGAGCATATCGCTCGCGGCGGGATAGCCGTGTTTGCCAGCGTAAGTCTTGATCTCCGGTCCGGCGACGCGCATGGCGTAGCCGGCCTCTTCGACGCGTAGCTTGGGATACCAGAGTTCGAGGTCTTCGTAGATGTCATCCACGAACGTGAGCAACGTCTTCTTCATGCGCGCAGTCTTGGGCATCCCGGCAAAATCGCAAGTGATGAGTCGTTGAAACGTTGCCAGCTAATCAGTTTTTCAAGCCCGCACAAAGATGCGGTGTTGCTGTGCGGGTTTCCGGTTAATGTGGGCGCATCGTGTTGAACCCCCTCAAGTTTCCCACTCGGGCGGTGGCGGTTTCGGCGGCGTTGCTCTCCTCGTTGGCCGCGTGCTTCGCCGGAAATTCCGTCCACACCACCTGGCTCTGGCATCTGCATCAGCCGGTGTATTGGCCGGACCGGCGCAATTACGGCAATGACCACTACGAGAACGCGTGGGACACCGTTCAACAGCAGAACGGCGGGCGCGCGCATCCGTCGCCCGAGGTGCTCAGCACCATCTTCGGCCTCGACGACCGGCGCAATGCGTATCAGAGCCGTCCGCGAGACACAGTGAATTCGCTGCTCGGCTATCCGAAGGCGGGTGTGCAGGTCAGTTACTCGGGCGCGTTGATGGAAAACGTGCAGAGTCTCGGCGGCGCGGGTCAGCTCGGCTATGGCAGCGGCTGGTATAACGGCAATCGCGAAGCGCGCGGTTGGTCCACGAGCGGCGGCAAACCGCGCATGGACCTCGTCAACTTCACCTATCATCACGCGCTCGCGCCGTTGCTGAGCGACGAGACCCTGGAGATGGAATTGCGCATCCACAAGCGGCAGATGGAAATCTTCTGGGGCACGAACCCGGCGACGTCGCGCGGCTATTTCCCGGCGGAGACGTGTTTCACGGAGCGGATGATCCCGACGCTCAAGAAGGTGGGCATCGATTGGAGCATCATCGCAAACTCCCATCTCGCGCGGTCGTGTGCGGATTTTCCGGTCGTCACCGGCAGCGGCGGCGAGAATTGCGACATCCCGAATCGCGCGGATCAGTTGAACCCGGCGCAGGGCGCGGGCAATTACCAGCGCATCACGATTGATCGCGGCTGCTCACCCACGCAGGTAATGCCGTTCGGTTTTCAACTGCACTACGCGCGTTACGTGGACCCGGTCACCGGCGCGGAGAGCAAGCTCATCGTGGTGCCGAGCGATCAGGTGTTGGGCTGGAAGGACAGTTACAGCCAGTGGGATTTGAACCTGTTGAACAATCTCGCTGCGCGCAACGACGCGAACAAACCCGCGCTGGTGATGTGCGCGCACGACGGCGACAACGCATGGAGCGGCGGCTTCAGCTATTACAACGAGTGGGTGCCGAATATGGCGAGCCAGGCGGCCTCGCGCGGTTACGAGCCGACGACGGTGGAGCAATTCATCGCCGAGCACGCGCCGGATGCGAATGACGTCGTGCACGTCGAGGACGGCGGCTGGGTCTATGCGGATGGCGATTTCGGTTCGCCGGTGTTCATCAACTGGCATTGGCCGCCGAGTTACGCGAGCGGCGGCGTGAACGTCGTGGACCCGAGCCTCGGCGTCAGCGACAAGGCGGACAATTGGCGCGTCATCATCGCCACGGAGAATCGCGTGAAGACGGCCCAGCAGATTTCAGGCATCACACCGAACATTGATCAAGTGCGCGACCCCGGCAGTTATTCCGGCACGGCGAACGGCGTTGAACTTGGGTGGCATTATTATCTCGGCTCGCTCGACAGCGGCTTCGTCTATTATGGCTGCCACGACGACGAGTGCCAGCGGGCGGTCGTCGCGCAATCGAATGCCGTGCGCAACACGAGCTCCTATCTTGCGACCCTCACCACCGACACCACGCCACCGACGATCTTCCCGCCGCAGCGGCATCCGTGGAATCCGGGCGGCACGAACTACGGCGTGCAATACGGCTACCGCACCTACGTCGCGACGAACTCCGATTTCTGGGTCTGGACCTACGCCTACGACGCGAGCGGCATCACGAACGTGAGTCTCAAGTTCCGCAGCAACGGCACCAACCCGCCGACGAGTGACCAGTTCAAAACCTACGCGGGTGGCGGGCTGACCGGCGCGTGGGTCACGACGAACATGCCGCAACGCATCGTGGCGCCGGTCATCGGTGCCTCGCCGCAGTTTATTGCGGATTATTATTACGCCCGCGTCACCGGCATCTCGAACGCCTACGTGGATTACTACGTCACCGCGACCGACGCGCGCGGCAACACGTATCAGTCGCCGATCCAGCACGTGTGGGTCGGGCAAAATCTCGCGGGCAGCGGTGGTGGTGGCGGCGGTGGCGCCAGCACGAATGGTTGCAACGGCCGCGTCTGCGTTTCGCCCGTGCCGCCGATGCAGGGCAGCAACGTGACGGTTTCCTATGACGCATCGAGCGGGCCGATTCCGGGCGCGAACCCGGTGAAAATCCATCTCGGCTGGAACAACTGGGCCAATGTCATTTCGCCGGACCCGACCATGACGTTCAACACGAACAATAGCCGTTGGGAATACACCACAGCCGCGGCGGTGTTTGCCACGCAGCTCGATTGCGTCTTCAACAACGGCAGCGGGACGTGGGACAACAACAGCGGTCAGGATTGGCATTTCGTCGTGGCGTCGAACACCGCGCCGCCGGTGCCGCAACCGCCGCCCACGCCCACCGGCTTGACCGCGTCGCCGGTCGGCACGAACCAGATCAACCTCACGTGGTCGGCGTCCTCCGGCGCGACTGGCTACATCGTGAACCGCGCGGGCACCGACATCGCGACGACTTCCGCGACGAGCTTCAGCGACACCAGCCTCGCGACGGCGACGGCGTATTGCTACACGGTGGTGGCGACGAACAGCGTCGGCAATTCTCCCGCCACCGCTTCGCAATGCGCCACGACGCTCGCGCCTTCGCCGAATTATCCTGCGTTCAACATGGACGGCGTGCTCGATTCCACGAACTGCCTCCTCGCCAACAGCGGTATGACTCTCTACGCGATGCTGCGTGGCACGCGGCTTTACGTCGCGACGTGGTCGCCGGGCAACAGCGGGCTCAACGATCATTTCATCTTCGTCACCGACCAGTTGCTGACCGCCACCAACGCCGCCGCGCCGTGGGCGAAGGCTGGTCGCGTGGCCGTAGCGACGAGCAAGCCGTTCCTTGCCGGCGAAAGCGCGGGCACCTACGTCAGTTGGTTCAACGCGCCCGCCGGTTCGCAAGCGGTGAAAGCATCGGCGAACTCCGGGGCCTTGGAAGGCACGATTGATCTTGTCGCCGCGTTCGGCGCGATGCCGACGAACATTTATTTGTGCAGCGCCGCGTATCAGACCGCCGACGGCGGCGCGCTTGTTTCGCAATGTCCCGCCGGCTCGGGCGCCGACATCGAGACCAACGAGTTCTTCGTCATTCCCACCGACGCGCTCCGCGACCACAACGGCGACGGCGTCTTCGACCGGGTTGACCCGCAACTGGGCTTCACCGTGCAAAGCCTCGCCATCACCGGCAGCAACGCGCTCCTGAATTGGAACGCCATGCCGGGCCACACCTATCGCGTGCAAACCGCCGATGGCCCCGCCGGTCCGTGGGCTGACATCGTGGCGTCGCAGACGAATTGCGGGGCGTTGCAACTCAACCTCAACTACGGCGATACGTTCGCGCCCCAGCCCACTCAGAAGTTTTATCGGGTCAAGTTGCTGCCCTGAGCCCCCGCACAAAGATGCGGTAGAGTTCGCCCCGGTGAGGGCTACTATTGCGTCATCCCTTGGAAGGGTCGTGTGCCCATGTGGGCGCGCCTCTCCATGGTTTGGAACCCGATTATGAAACGAATCCATGCTCCCTGTTCGACGGCGGCGTTGATGCTGACGCTGTTCTTGAGCTTCAACCTGGCTCTGTTGGCCGGCAACACTTGGGATGGTGGGGGTGGCGATAACAATTGGGGCACCGGCGCGAATTGGAATCCGGACGGCGCGCCTGCTTACGGGACGATCTCTTTCTCC
>JBEGQI010000176.1:0-12849 GCA_041181065.1 Verrucomicrobiota bacterium
CCCGCTGGCTTGGATTCGTTCAACGGCCATAGCACCGCCGCGCTCAGTTATCACTATCACGCTTCGACGAAGTATCCCTACGTCAACGGTGGCTTTCACGGCGAGGTTGTTGAGGCCGAGGGGCAGGTTGACCCGCAGCCGCGCGCGCAAGGCGTTCGCGAAGCATTGCAAGCGCTGCGTGGTGCGAAGATCACCGGTTTTACGACCAAAGACTCAAAAACGCGCAGCCTCAAATACGAGGTCGGCAGCGAGACGCGCTACGTCAATTATACGCTCGGCGAAAACGGCACAGTGAAGTTTGATTTCGTGGACGGCAGCGGTCAGGTGCGTTCCCAAACCTATTCACCCCGGCAACGCGGCCCGGGCGGCGGTGGTGGTGGCAATGGAGATCGCCCGCCGGGAGGCCCGCGTCGAGATGGCAATCGTGAAGGCAATCCCCCGCGCGAACGCAATGAGTCCCGCCCCGCTCGAAACGAGGCTGCTTCCAGCGCCGCGCCCATGATTTTGCAGCCGAAGCACAGCGGAAAATTTGTGCTGACAAGCCCCGTCGTGAAAGACGGTGGAGCATTGCCGCTGGAATTCAACGGCGACGGCGCAGGCGCTTCACCACCCCTTGAATGGCGTGGCGCACCGGCAGGCACGAAAAGTTTTGCGCTCGTCATGGACCATCTTGCACCCGGTGACGTGATGAAGTGCTACTGGACGATGTGGGATATCCCGAGCAGCGTCACCAATCTGCCGAAGAACGTGCGCGGGGTTGGTAAAGTCGGCGGGAGTTTCCGCGGGCAACTTGGTTACGAACCGCCGCATTCGCAAGGGCCGGGGCTGAAGACTTACACTATCCACATTTACGCGCTTTCTGACTCACCGCGGTTGCCGCAAAACGCACGCCAGGTGACGCGCGAGGTGTTGCTCGCTGCCATCAAGGATTCCATCCTCGATAGCGCGGAACTGAAAGTGACTTACACGAAGCCTGAGACGGCCGGTGGTGAAAACGAACCGCCGCGCCGGGCAAGGAATTCAAATTGACCCGAGAGAATATGCGCCGAGAAAATTCTAGCCCGACCGAAGCAGCGGGTTGTTTGGCCCGCCCTCACCCTGACCCTCTCCCCCAAGGAGAGGGAAAAGCTGCGAGCATCCCTGGTAACTCGTGTGATCTCCGAACCAGCGCCAACTCACGAGTTTGCCAAACAGGGGTGGACGATTCTCACTCTCCTTGGGGAGAGGGCCGGGGTGAGGGAGGACGTTTCACCAATTTGATTGGCTTCGCCCTCGCGCTGGTAGTGGTGTTCAAAGCCACGTGGGCGATGGCTTCCACTCAGCCCAACTTCATCGTCATTCTTGGCGAAGGTTCGGGTTGGACAAGCACTTCGGTGCAAATGGATGACCGGAATCCGGCGTCGAAAGGCTCGGGTGTTCGCACTCCAAATCTGGAGCGGCTCGCGGCAGCGGGAATGCGTTTTTCGGATGGCTATGCGGCATCGCCGCGCTGCACACCCTCACGTGCGGCGCTGTTCACCGGCAAAAGTCCGGCGCAGCTGCATATGACATTTGTGAACGAAGGCAAACGCGACAGCGCCGGCGAGGCCAACGGTCGCGTCATCACACCGAATGCCTCGACGGAATTGCCGGCAGCGGAAACAACCATTGGGGAATTGCTCAAGCGTGCGGGTTACGCGACGGCGCATTTCGGCAAATGGCATGTTGGGCGCGTCAGCCCCAGCCAGCATGGCTTTGATGAGAGCGACGGAGCGACGGGCAACGGCGGGCCGGACAATGTCGCAGCGCCAAATCCGAAACAAGCGCTCGCGATGACGGCGAAGGGCATAGATTTCATGGAGCGTCAGGCGAAGGCAGGCAAGCCGTTCTATCTCCAAATCTCGCACTATCCGAATCAGCCGGAGCGCGGCGGCGGCGAACGTCCGACGAAAACATCAGACGATGAAACGACTATCCCGGATCAAACGCTGGGCCAGTTGCTCGATGCGGTCGAACGTCTCGGATTGAAAGGCAGCACATACATACTCTACACCACTGACCATGGGACGCCGGGGCGCAATCCGCCGCTCACCGGCGGCAAAGGCACGGTGTGGGAAGGGGGCTTGCGCGTGCCATTCATCGTCGCGGGCCCGGGCGTGAAAGCGGGCGCTTGCTCCCATGTGCGCGTGAGTGCGACAGATTTGTTTCCGACCTTCGCCGAACTGGCTGGTGTGCGCGAGACGTTGCCCACGAGCGTCGAAGGCGGGAGTTTTTCCGCTGTGCTCAAGAACGGTGTCGTCGGTGCGGTCAAGCGGGCGCGCGAGGAGTTTGTCGTGCATTTTCCGCATTACGACAAGGACGCCCAAGGCCCAGCCTCGGCGATTTATGTCGGCGACCTGAAGTTGATTCACGTTTACGAGACGGGCACGGTGAAACTCTTCAACCTCGCAAACGATCCCGGCGAGCGGCGCGATCTGGCGTCGCAGATTCCGGATCAGGTAAAGGAACTCGACGCGCGTTTACTGGCGTATCTCAAGACGGTGAATGCGCAGTTGCCCAAGCCGAATCCAAATTACGATCCAAGCAGGCCCACCGAGACCAATCGCCCAGGCGGCAAGCGAAAGGCGCAGCAATGATTTTTTGGAAATCTGTGATGGCTGTTATCATCACTACCTCTTCGGTGTCGCTCAACTTGTTCGCGGCAGACAAGTTCGTCTTCACCATAACTGCTGACTCTCATCTGGATTACAATACGGACCGGGCGCTTTACGAATGCACCTTGAAGCGCGCGGCGGCGGAGAAACCGGCGTTTCACATCGACCTCGGCGACACGTTCATGTCCGAAAAGCACACGAACCGCACCAACGCCGCGCAACAATACGTAGACCAGCAGCGCTTTTTCGCTTTGCTCGGCACGCCGGTGCATCTCGTCATCGGTAATCACGATGGGGAGAGCGGTCGTTATCTCGACGGCACGACGAACAACCTGGCGGTCTGGTCGAGGGCGATGCGGATGAAGTATTTCCCCGAGCCGCTCGCGCCAGATGGACGGAATTACTACGCGTGGGAGACGAACAACGCATTGTTCATTGCGCTTGATCCGTTCTGGTTTTCGCCTCGTGCCCGCCGCGGCGATGACAACTGGGTTTTCACGCTCGGCAAGGAGCAATACGACTGGCTCAAGCGCACGCTCGAAACCAGCAAGGCGAAGTTCAAATTTATCTTTATCCATCACCTTGTGGGCGGCAAAGACCGGCAATGTCGCGGCGGCGTGGAAATCGCGTCGCTATACGAATGGGGCGGCAAAAACGCGGATGGCACAGATGGTTTCGCCGCGCATCGACCGGGCTGGGCGATGCCGATTCATCAACTGCTCGTCACGAATCACGTCAATGCCGTCTTCCACGGTCACGATCATCTTTACGTGAAGCAGGAGTTGGATGGCATCGTGTATCAGGAAGTTCCTCAACCTGGTGACCCGCGCGGTAGCACGCGCAGCGCGGCGGAGTATGGTTACAAGAGCGGTGTGATACTGGGCAGTTCGGGTTATCTTCTGGTCACGGTCGATGCAAGTGTAGCGGTTGTGGAATATTTATCCGTTGAGAAAAAGGGAAGGGGATATGTGGCTGATCGGTATACCCTTAAGCTAGGGCAATAATGCATGACCGGGCTCAACTTTCTGAACCACTGATGTGTTAGTCCAAGCATTGGCCTGATTTTATGAATACCATTCCTAGCAGGGTGCCGATGATGAGGGTGCGAGGAGTGAACACACGGAGCGTGGTTTGCGCGGATGTAGGACTGAACTTCGTCCGGGGAGAGGGCTGGTTGCCATTGTCTGATGATGCAACGTAAGTCGGGCACAGCGCACGGTTCAACTCGCAATTCGGAGCCAGCCGGGGATAAATTGCCTTCGTGGAAGCCGCCCGCAATAACGCATCTCAATGGTTCACGACTGGGGACGAGGTGTTTCCTGCGATGTTGTCAGCCATTGACGAGGCGGTGAAATCGGTTGCGCTGGAAACCTACATCTTCACCGATTGCAAACTCGGTGAGACCTTCCGCACTGCGTTAATTGAGGCGTGCGAACGCGGTGTGCACGTCCAGGTGTTGGTGGACGGACTTGGCTCTCTGGAGTTGCCGGATTATTTCTGGCATCCGTTGCAGTCGGTGGGCGGCGAAGTGCGGATTTTCAATCCAGTCGCGTTGCAGCGCATGGCCATAAGGAATCATCGCAAGCTGCTCGTCTGTGACGAGCGTGTGGCGTTCATCGGTGGATTCAATATTGCGCATGAATACGAAGGCGATGGCGTTGAACGCGGGTGGTGCGATCTGGGGGTGAAATTGGGCGGCATCCTGGCGGAGCAGTTGGCAGCGTCCTTCGAGCAAATGTTCAAGCTGGCGGACTTCCGCCACAAACGCTTTCCCCGCTTGCGCAAAACCGGAGCAAAGCGGACCTTGGGTGGAGGGTGTGAGCGACTGTTGTTATGCGGACCGGGGCGTGGGGCAAGTCCGTTGATGCGAACCTTGCGTGCGGATTTGCGAAAGGAAAAGCAGGCGTCAGCTCCGCTGGTGCGGATCGTCGTGCCATATTTCCTGCCGTCGTTTCAATTGCGTCGCGACCTGCAGCGCATTGCGCGGCATGGTGGGCGCGTCCAACTCATCCTGCCGGGCAAATCAGACGTTGCGCTGTCGCAACTCGCGGCGCGGAGCCTATACCAGCGATTGCTGCGGGCGGGGGTTGAGATTTACGAATATGAGCCCCAAATCCTTCACGCGAAACTGTTCATTGTGGGTGAGGCGATATACGTTGGTTCAGCAAATCTTGATCCCCGAAGCCTGCACCTGAATTACGAGTTGATGGTGCGTTTCACCGAAGCAGATATGACAGCGCGGGCAAACCAGATCTTTGACTCGTTGCTGCAACGTTCATGGCGGGTTGATCAAAAGACGTGGAAGAAGTCACGTTCGTTCTGGACGCGGTTCAAGGAACGCTGGGCTAATTTCATTCTGGCTCGGGTGGACCCTTTCTTTGCGCTGCGTCAATGGCGACGGATTCGGTCCGGTTGAGACGTTGGGCCAAGGTTCGACGTGCATCATGTATTATCCCGGGCGAGCGCGAGCAGATATCCGTTGATGCGTGTCGCGTTCGCGGCTTGTTCCAGGTGCAGATAGCATTGATGCAGGTTGCCGCACATGCGCATCAGCATGCGGCGTGTTGTAACAGGTGCCAGGAATTGCTCGTTAAGTCCAAACGCGGAGTCTAGGAGGTATTGGACACAATCCGCTTTCGTCAGCAGTCGTCCGCGATGGAAGGGGTCGATGTAAATGGAACCTTCGCTGGATTGGTAGCGGCAGAGAAAATGACCTGGTAAACCAATGCCCACAATCGGCAGTCCGAGCCGGCGGGCAACGAGCATGTAGAGCGTGCACAGGCTGATGGGATTGCCGGTGCGGTGGTCGAGGACCTGCGAAAGGTAACTGTTGCGCGGGTCGAAATAGTTTTCTTCATTGCCGCGAAAACGGAGTTCCTTGAACAGGTAGGTGTTGATGATTTCCAGTTCGTCGCGCGGCGATGCCACCGACGGGGTGCGATCGCGCAATTCGTTGGCGAACTCGTCAAGCACTGCAGAATAGGCTGCGCAGTTTGTCGTTGGATACGTTGTGCAACAGAGCTTGAGCGCACCAGCTTCCAGATCGATGTCTTCACCGTGCCGCAGGCAAAAAGAAAGGAAGTCGTGTTCGGCATCGCGTCCTTCGAAGTGCTGGATGACCGCGCGAGCGTGACGGCGGACGACGGCGTCACTGCTCAAGGTGTGTGGGCGGAGCCACGCACAAACGTCCGGACCGAGGGAAACCAACTTGGCATGCACAGCCAGAACGACCGCAGGGTCATCATCACCGAGCAGATTTAGGAACACCGCACGTTTGTGTTCGTCAAGCGGCAGACTGGCGGTGGAGGCGGATGTATCCATGTGCCGTGGCGATTGAAGCACGTTAAGGAGTGAATTCAACGAGATTTCCGTGTGTCGGAATCAGGGGGTGGGCGGCAGTCGCGTTCGGATTTGATTTTGAGGACAGTTTCCTGAAGCAGTTTGCGTTGTTCCGAGTGTGAATCACGGAACGAGTGCCCAAGGTCAAGGAAAGCGCAAAGGACTGCCGCAATGGTCGCAAGAAAGCAACCCGCCCAGTAAATTAGCATGCTGTAAGGGCTCAGCCGTTGCTTGAGTAACGTTTCGCCGACAATGAGCATGAGCGCAGCGACGATAAGAAATAATGCGGCGAACAGGCGCCGACGGTTCATGAATTGGTTCATGTCAGACGCTGGGCGGAATGAGGCTGGTCTCATTGACCAGCGACGGTTAATCAGACCAAGAACGTGTGCAGTCGTCACGCGCGGACTTTTTGTTTTCGTTGGCGCAGTGATGAAACGTCGATTAATTTGGGCGCGCGTGAAAACTTGATGAAAGGAACTGCCTTATGCATATCGCAAAACAACTCGCTCTTTTTCTCGATAACCGCCCTGGAACACTGGCCCGCCTTGCGGATGCGCTGGGTGAAGCAGAAGTGAACATCTTTGCGATTTCCACGAGCGACACGATCGACCATTCAGTTGTGCGTCTGGTTGTCAGTGATTATCGCAAGGCCATGCATGTTTTTGAAGAGCGTGGCGCGCTGGTGGTGGAAGACGATGTGCTGGTTATTGAGGGAGACAACAAGCCGGGTTCGCTGGCGCGTATGGCGCACAAGCTTTCCGATGCAAAAGTGAACATCGAGTATTGCTATAGTGCTACTGGCCCAAGGGAAAAGAAGGGTCTGATGGTCATGCGCGTTTCCGATGCGAAGAAGGCGTTGAAGATACTCAACAGTTGATTCCACTGCTTTAGAACAGGGCTGGGGACGGTGCGCATGAGCTATCCACTCGTCTATCAAATCAACACGCGCTGCTGGTTGCGTGAACTTTCGGCGTCGACGGGCCGCGCCCTGGCCTTGGCGGATGTTCCGACAACGGAGTTCGCGGGTTGGCGGGAACGTGGTTTTACGCACGTTTGGTTGATGGGCGTTTGGACGAGCGGGCCCAAGGCAAAGAAAGTAGCGTTGTCCGAGGCCATCAACCGCCGCGTCTATTCAGAAGTCTTGCGCGACTGGCGCGAGGAGGATGTGGCTGGATCGCCGTATGCGATATCTGAATACACCGTTGCTGTGGAACTCGGAGGCGACGCGGCGTTGGCGGCGTTCCGGGCAAAGTTGAACGAAGCTGGTATCAAGCTGATCCTGGACTTCGTGCCGAACCATGTGGGGATTGACCACCGCTGGATTCGCGAGCGGACGGAGTTGTTCGTGCAGAGTGCAAAGCAGATGCCGGAAACATTTCCTGTGCAACGGGCAATCGGCACGCGTTGGATCGCGCATGGGCGGGATCCAAATTTCCCAGCATGGACGGACACCGCCCAATTGGATTATCGCAACCCCGACACGCGCGCCGCAATGATCGAGCAGCTGCTTCTGGTGGCGGACCGTTGTGACGGGGTGCGTTGCGACATGGCAATGCTGCTGCTGAATGAGGTGTTTGCGCGGCACTGGGCGAAGTATCCATTCACGGACGCAATACCGGATCGCGAGTTCTGGACGGATGCCATTGCGGCCGTGTGGAAAAAGCACTCAAATTTCTTATTCGTGGCGGAAGCCTACTGGGGACTTGAGTCGGCACTTCAGACGCTTGGGTTTGATTTTACCTACGACAAGGTGCTTTACGACGAGCTGGTGTATCACGATCCATCGGCGGTGACCCGCCATCTTTACGAGGAAAGTTCAGCAGCTTTCGTAGAGAACAGTGTTCATTTCCTAGAGAACCATGACGAGCATCGTGCCGCTGGTATTTTCATCCTGCCTGAGCATCGCGTGGCAGCATTGCTGGTCCTCGGTTTGCCTGGCATGAGACTGATACACGAGCGACAGCTGACAGGCGCACGGATTAGAACCCCAGTTCAATTGATGCGTCGCCCGGTTGAACTCGTGAATGAGGAAGTCAGGCGACTCTACGATCAACTGCTGCGCGCAATTCGCGACTCAGCGGTGGGGCGGGGCAGGGCAACGTTGCTCCGTCCGCGGGCCGCGTGGTCGGACAACCAGACCTGGCGCAATTTTGTGATCGTGCAATGGCAGGTGCAGCCGGAGGCGTTTGACATTGTGGTGGTGAACTTGGTGCCGCATCGCTGCCAGTGTTACGTGCCGCTCACCATTCCCAATCTGGCCAGCCACCATTGGTCGATGCGGGATCTGCTGGGCACGGAACGATACTTGCGTGTCGGCGCCGACTTGGAACGGCAGGGGCTTTACCTCGACGTGCCGGCTTACGCGGCGCAGATCTATCGCTTTCAACCGAGCAGCTAGGAGTCGCTTCAAATCAAAGCAAAGCGCTTTGGCTGGAACGCGTCGGTTTCAATCCGAGCTTTTGGTAGCTCAACTCCGTCGCGACACGACCTTGTGGGGTTCGCTTGAGGTAGCCTTCCATGATAAGATAAGGCTCGTAGACTTCCTCGAGGGTGTCAGGCTCTTCGCCAACCGCGACAGCAAGTGAATTTACTCCCACCGGACCGCCGCCAAACTTGGCGATCACCGATTCGAGGATACGCTTGTCCATTTCGTCGAGACCATTCTCGTCGATTTCCAAAATCTCCAGCGCGCGATCGGCGATTTCCTTGGTCACGGAGCCGTCATGTTTGACTTGGGCATAATCACGCACCCGTCGCAGGAGATTGTTCGCGATGCGCGGCGTGCCGCGGCTACGTC
This sequence comes from Verrucomicrobiota bacterium, assembly GCA_041181065.1. Lineage (GTDB taxonomy): Bacteria > Verrucomicrobiota > Verrucomicrobiia > Limisphaerales > DSYF01 > DSYF01. The sequence continues at coordinate 8,773 of JBEGQI010000176.1, forward strand.
TGGCAATTTCGTGTGCACCAGCTTCATCAATGTCGATGTTCAATAAATTAGCGGCGCGGATTACTATCTTCGTGATCTGCGTGGCGTCATAGTAATCGAGGCGTTCGCGCACTGGGAAGCGCGTCAGTAGCGGTGCAGTGAGCAGCCCGCTGCGGGTGGTCGCCCCAATGAGTGTGAAGCGCGGCAGGTTTAGCCGGACGCTGCGAGCGTTCGGTCCTTGATCGATGATGATGTCGAGTTTGAAATCCTCCATCGCCGGATAGAGATATTCTTCGATGGTCTTTTGCAGGCGATGGATTTCGTCAATGAACAGCACGTCGCCTTCTTCAAGATTTGTCAGCAAGCCCGCGAGATCGGCAGCCTTTTCGATGGTCGGCCCGCTGGTGGATTTCAGATTTGTGCCCATCGCCTTGGCGAGGATGTTGGCGAGCGTGGTCTTGCCGAGGCCGGGCGGGCCAGAAAGCAGGATATGGTCGAGCGCTTCGCCACGCTGCTTGGCGGCGGCGACGGTGATCTCCAGACGTTCCTTTACCTTGGGCTGGCCGGTGAAGTCGGAAAAGAGCGACGGACGCAGCGTCATTTCCAGCGCGGCGTCAGGCTTCGCGAGCACTTCCGATATCATCCGTTGCGGCATGAACCGAGACTAGGGGGAAAACCAAAAGGCGGAAAGCGGGAAAGCGATTACGGCCCGATGTGTTCGCGAGCTTGAAATGCCATGCCTTTCCCGGCTAGTTGGTGGTAAACACAACGCATGGATAGACAAACTTGGGCCATCGCCGGCATTATTACTGCCGTGGTGCTCGTCATTGCGGGCGTGGTGACGATAGTCGGGACGAACCGGCAGTTGAGCCTGCAAAAGGCGGCGCTTGCCGATTCGGCTGAAGCTTTGAAGAGGTCTCGTGCGGAATTGGAACGTGCTGAATCTGAAGCGTCCTTGCTCAAGGAAAAGTTGGAGCAAGCAGGCGGGCGGATCAGCGAATTGCAGCAGGCCAACGACCAAGCGGCTCTTTCACGGCGCAGTCTCGAAGATGAGATGCGCGCGACGCTCGAATCGAAGGATGTCACGATTTCAAAGCTGCAAGGCAAGTTGACGGTGAACATCCTTGACCGGGTGTTGTTCGATTCTGGTGAAGCGTATTTAAAGCCTGATGGAGAGTCCGTCCTCCGCAAGGTGGCGGGGTTCCTTACGCAGCATCCGACACTAAAAGTCCACGTCATTGGTCATACAGACAATATTCCAATCAAGCCGTCGGCGCGAAGCAGGTATCCAAGCAACTGGGAACTTTCGCTCGCCCGTGCAGGTGCGGCTGTGAGGTTTCTTTCGGAGCAGGCGGGGGTCGATCCGCACCGGCTCGGAGCTTTGGGCTATGGTGAGTTCCGCCCGATCGCTGACAACTCCACGGCGGAAGGCCGCGCCCGCAACCGGCGCATCGCCATCACCGTGCTCTCTGAGGAACTGGCGGGAGCGGACAGCAATGTGGCTCCTGCCACCAACGCCCAGTCGGTCTTTGCGGTGCCTAAAAAATCAGAACCGCCAAAAGACTGATCTGGCGTTCATCAGTTGTGCTTGGAAATCATAATCGCCAAAAAACGATTTAGAATAACCAAGAAGCGCAAAGCCGGGGCGCATAGTTTCAGAAAGTGTTCGCTGTGATGGGGGCGGGTCTGGCATCATTATGCCTACAAGCCACCAAACGGAAATCTTATGAACCAGAAATCCATCAAACCACACACTCAGAAACTGGGCGCCATCGCGCTGTTAACGCTGTTGTCAACGGTTGGTGTTCGCGCCAGCGAAGCGGACATCAAGATTCCAGACCTGACCGCCGTGAAGTTCGCGGGGCTGGGGGGGGTGAGCGGTCATACGTTGATGATGGCAGGCATCGTCGTCTGCGCCATCGGCGCGTTGTTCGGCATCGTGCAGTATTTCCAGACCAAATCACTGCCGGTCCATGAGTGCATGGGCAACGTGTCCAAGAGCATCTACGAAACCTGCAAGACCTACCTGTTCACGCAGGGCAAACTGCTCGCCATCCTCTGGGTGTTGATCGGTGCGTGCATGATCGTTTACTTCAAGTTCCTGCAGTCCGAGAATTCCTGGGGGCATGTTTTCGTGATCCTGCTGGCCTCCATCCTTGGCATCCTCGGCTCCTACGGCGTGGCCTGGTTCGGCATCAAGATCAATACCATCTCCAACTCCCGCGCTGCGTTCTCCGCGCTGAAGGGTAACCCGCTTGCCACGCTCGGCATCCCGCTCCGCTCGGGCATGAGCATCGGTTTGCTCCTCGTGGCGGTAGAACTGTTCTTCATGATCTGCATCCTCTGCTTCCTCCCACGCGAACTGGTCGGTCCGTGCTTCATTGGTTTCGCCATCGGCGAATCGCTCGGGGCCTCGGTGCTCCGTATCTGCGGCGGCATCTTCACGAAGATCGCGGACATCGGCTCTGATCTCATGAAGATCGTCTTCAAGTTGCCGGAAGATGACCCGAAGAATCCCGGCGTCATCGCGGACTGCACGGGCGACAACGCGGGTGACTCCGTCGGGCCGACGGCGGACGGGTTCGAGACCTACGGTGTGACTGGTGTTGCGCTCATCGCGTTCCTTGCGCTCGCGCTCGCGGCCAGTCCCGCGATTTGCGCGACGCTCATCATCTGGTTGTTCGCCATGCGTGCGCTGATGATTGTGACTTCGCTGGTTTCCTATTTCGTCAACGAAGGCATCAGCCAGGCGATGTTCGGCGGGAAGAAGGATTTCGATTTCGAGGCGCCGCTCACGCATCTGGTGTGGATCACGTCGGCGGTTTCCATCGCCGTCACGTTCGTTGCCAGTAAACTGTTGCTCGGCGATTTCAAAATCGAAGGTATTGACCCGGCGATCACCGGTAAGCTCTGGTGGGTGCTCTCCGTCATCATCAGTTGTGGCACGGTGGCGGGCGCATTGATCCCCGAATTCACCAAGGTCTTCACCAGCACCAATAGCCGCCATGTGCGCGAAGTGACCAACTGCTCCAAGCACGGCGGCGCTTCGCTGAACATCCTTTCTGGCTTTGTCGCCGGCAACTTTTCTGCCTTTTGGATGGGCCTGGTCATCATGGTCCTGATGTTTGCCTCGTATCACTTCTCCCAGAACCCGGCGCTCATGACGATCATGCCCAAGGAATTCGCGTTCGCCGCCCCGATCTTCGCGTTCGGCCTCGTGGCCTTTGGCTTCCTTGGCATGGGCCCCGTGACCATCGCGGTGGACAGTTACGGGCCGGTCACCGACAACGCCCAGTCCGTTTATGAGTTGAGCCAGATCGAAGGCCGCAAAGGCATCAAGGAGGAGATCAAAAACCAGTTTGGTTTCGACGCCGATTTCGAGAACGCCAAGTATCAATTGGAAAAGGGCGACGGCGCGGGCAATACGTTCAAGGCCACCGCCAAGCCCGTGCTCATCGGCACGGCGGTCGTCGGCGCGACCACGATGGTGTTCGGCATCATCATCTTGCTCGAAAACATGTTTGGCGGCGTGATTCCGAAACTTTCCATCGTGCAACCGGAGATCATCCTCGGCCTCATCATGGGTGGTTCAGTCATCTACTGGTTCACTGGCGCCTCATGTCAGGCGGTCGTGACCGGTGCCTATCGCGCGGTGGTTTACATCAAGGAGAACATGAAACTCGACGCCACCACGGCTTCGCAGAAGGACAGCAACGAAGTCGTCCGCATCTGCACCGTGTATGCGCAGAAGGGCATGTGGAACATCTTCATCGTCGTGTTCTGCTTCGCGCTCGCGCTGCCGTTCTTCAATCCCTACTTCTTCATCGGCTACCTCATCGGCATCGCGTTCTTCGGTCTGTTCCAAGCCATCTTCATGGCGAACGCGGGTGGTGCGTGGGACAACGCCAAGAAGATCGTTGAAGTGGACATGCGCGCCAAAGGCACCGACCTGCACGCCGCTACCGTCGTCGGCGACACCGTGGGCGATCCTTTCAAGGACACCTCGTCTGTCGCTCTGAATCCGGTAATCAAGTTCACCACGCTCTTCGGCCTGCTCGCGGTGGAAATCGCCGTGACCATGAAGGATCAAAGTGTGAA
>JBEGQI010000177.1:0-4923 GCA_041181065.1 Verrucomicrobiota bacterium
GTGAGTCACGCGTGGAAGTTCAAGGAGATCGCGGTCATCAATCCCTACGCGCGCGTGCAGATGAACAAGGACCGGACGTTGAATTTCTCGGACATCCTCGCGGCACACGCGGGCACGAACGCGGCGGCGGTGAAGCCGGAGAAGGCGGCGGCGCCGTTGGCGTTGCGCATCGGGCAGGTGCGGGTGGAGGGCGCGAAGTTGTCCGTGGCGGACCTGACGCCGAAGAAGCCATTCCGGCGCGTGATCGGTCCGGTGAAGATTTCGGTGACGGATTTCCACACGGACCCGAACAACAGTAACCCGCACGTGTTCACTGGTTCGACGGACACGGGCGAGACGTTCACGTGGGGCGGGCATTTCTCGACGGATCCGGTAGGCGCTTCCGGAGAGTTGGGCGTGGAAAATCTGTCGCTCACGAACTTCGCGGCGTTGTATCAGGACTTCGTGAGCTTCGAGATCCGCGACGGCGTGGCGGGGTTCCATGTGAATTACGAGTTCCAGATGAGCGCGGCGACGAACATCGCGGCGGTGTCGAATGCGTCGTTCACGTTGAAGTCGTTCAAGCTTGGCGTGCCGGGCACGGAGCAGAATCTGGTGGAGCTTCCGGAGTTCGCGGTGAGCGGCGTGAGCGGTGAGGCCTTCACGCGGCGCGGCGAAGTGGGGTCGGTGGTGGTGCGGGGCGCGGAATTGAATGTGACGCGCAGCAAGGGCGCGGAGTTCAACGTAGTGAGCGCCGCGCAGGCGAACACGAACGCCAGCGCACCAGGCGGCATCCTGGTGTTGATGGGCGCGGTGACGAATGCGTTCCAGCAGTTGTTGAACAGCACGAACCTGGCGTCGGCCACGGTGCGGGAGGTGGCGGTGACGGATTGCGCGGTGACGTTGACCGATGAATCGCTCGGTCGCCCGGTGGGGTTGCGCGTGGACCAGATCAACGTCTCGGCGAAGAATCTTTCCAACCGGCCGGACACGAATCTGCTGACGAGCGTGTCGTTGCGCTGGAACACCAATGGGACGTTCAAGACTGACCTCGATGCGTCGTTGAGTCCGTTGAACGCAGATGTGCGGCTGAAGATCGAGCAACTCGAACTGGCGCCGTTGAGTCCGTATCTGGACTCGTTCGTGAACCTGTGGGTGCTCGGGAGCAAGGTCGGTCTCGATGGCGCGATCCGCTTGCGCACGGAGCCGGGGCAGTTGCCGAAGGTGACGTTCGACGGCTCGACGGGGCTGGATGATTTGAATCTGGTGGGCGGTGGCGGCGGGGATGATTTGTTGCGCTGGGCTTCGCTGCGCTTCGACGGCATCGCTGCGAACTTGAATCCGCCGGCGGTGAGCGTGACGAACATCACGTTGAAGAACTTCGCGGCGCACGTGCTCATCGAGTCGAACGGAACGATGAACGTGTTGTCCGTCGTGCGGGCCGGGGAGACGAACATCACGCCTGCTGTGCCAGTGGCGGCGGAGTCGGCAACGGACGGCAGCGCGATCAAGCGGGCATTCGCGCAGGTGAAGGCGTTGCTCGGCGTGGAGACGAACACGTTCGCTGGCTTGCCCAAGGTTGAGATCAACACTGTGACGGTGGAAGACGGTGAGTTGCAATTCACGGATCGTTCCGTGACGCCGACGGCGAAGGCCGCGGTGACCAAGATCAACGCGAGCATCCAGAACATTTCGACCGAAGAGATGCGGCGGGCGCAGGTGCGCGTGACTGCGATGGCTGGCGGCACTGGGCCGATCGAGGTGACGGGGCAGTTGAATCCGCTCAACGCCAAGCAGGCGACGGAGGCGAAGGTGTCGTTGAAGCACGTGAAGTTGAATCCGGCGGATCCTTACACGGGCAAGTTCCTCGGCTATCGGCTGACGCGCGGCGAATTGAACGTGGATGTGGATTACACCATCACGGCGAGCCAGGTGAAGGGTAAGAACCTCATCGTCCTCGACCAGCCGACGCTGGGCGCAAAGGTCGCGAGCACGAACGCGACGAAGCTCCCGGTGAAGCTTGGGCTGGCGTTGCTGAAAGATTCGCACGGCAAGGTGGAGATCAATGTGCCGGTCGAAGGAAATTTGGATGATCCGCAGTTCCGACTTGGGCCGGTCATCTGGCATGTCATCGGCAACGTGTTCGTGAAGGCGATCTCGTCGCCGTTCTCGTTGCTCGGAAGTCTCGTCGGCGGCAAGGGCGGGGAGGAGATGCAGTTTCAGGTGTTCGCACCGGGCTCCGTCGAGATCACGCCGACGGCCCGCGAGAAATTGATGACGTTGGCGAAGGCGCTCGAAGCGCGGCCGGAGTTGCAGGTCGAGGTGGAAGGCAACGTGCATCCCGAGCTGGATGGCGAGGCGTTGCGGCGGGCGAAGGTGGACCGGCAATTGCGCCTGACGGAGTGGAATTCGTTGCGCGCCGGCACGCGCACGAACACGACCCCGGAGCAATTGGTCATCCCGCCGGATGATTATGCGACCTTGTTGAACCGTGCCTATCGCGATGCGAGCCGAACGAACCCGCAACTCGCCGTGCTGGCGCAGGCGGCGACCAATGTGACCCCGACGACCGCGGCATCGCCCGCCGTTCGTCTGCGGAATGAACTCGGAAAAGGCGCGGCCCGGTTGTTGCGTGATTCGTCGGGGACAGTCAGTGCCAGTGCGGTTCCGTCGGCCGGTTCAAAGAGTTCAGTGAGCGGTGTTCTGACGGACGAGCAGAAGATGCAGGCGTTGATGACGACTGTGAGCCTGACGGACACGGACTATGCAGCGCTGGCGGCGAAGCGGGCGAAGAATATCCGTGGCATGCTGGTGGATGAATTGAAGGTGAACGCGGAGCGCGTGATGGTGAGCGAGCAGGGCGTCAACGCTTACGCCACGAATGGGAATCGCGTCACTTTGCAGCTGCGCTAGGCGCGGGAGTCGCCGGGCTCGCGGCTTCGACGCGAACGAGCGGACGCAGTTTCTCCAAAGTCTTCGGTCCGATGCCGGGCACGCGGGTCAAGTCGTCCACGGAAGAGAGCGGGCGAGTGGCGATGATGCGTTGCGCCATCTTCTGGCCGATGTAGGGCAGGGCCATCAATTCTTCGAGGGAGGCGCCGTTGAGTTCGAGGGCGTTGGTCCCGGCGGGGGCAGGGGAAGTTAGCGCGGGCTTGGTTTCGGCAACGGTGCTAGTTTCGTTGGTGGCGATGAGGTCGGGCTGGGCGACACGCGGGAATTGTTTCTCATTCCAGATGCCGAGTTGTTTTTCCCGCGCGGTGAGTTCGAGGTTCTTCAACGTGCTGATGAAGGTGGTCGAACGCATGGCGCCGGGGATGTTCGCGCGGATGCCGTGGATGCGGGCGAGGCCGTTGGCGACGAGCAACTCGGCGAGGTCTTCGTCATCCACGGTCACGGTGGCGTAGAATCGGGCGAGGCTGCTGCGGCCCATCGCATTTTGCCAGCGCGTCTTCACGGTGAAGGCTTTGCCGGTCAATTTTTCCCGCGTGAATTTTGATGCCGCCAGGCCGGCGCGGGTCACGTCATCCGGGTTGATGCCGAAATACGCCGCCTGGTCCTGGATGCGTTCCCGCAGCGCGGCGTCCTCTTCCGGGGCATCGACGAAGTAGAGGCGGACAAGGTATTCACGTCCGTCGTGCAACAGATGGAAGCTGTCGCCGTCCATCGGTTCGCTCGTGACCAACTTGCATTGCTCCAGCGTTTCCCACTTCGCCTCGGGATTCTTGTCGTCGTGAACCTGCTGGGCGGTGAGGGTCAGCACGGAGACGACGGCTGCAAAGATCACGCTCACGAATCGGGACACGCAACCGTTTCGCGGGAATCTGCGATAGGCGGTGTCGGCGATCAAAAGGTTCACGGGAGGAGTGTGCCAGAAATTGTCGGCGGGCGCAGCATTTACATCCGGTTGGGATAAAAGAAATCGGGCCGGCTGCGGCCGACCCGTTGTAGTTCTGCGGGAGTTTGATTATTTGCTGATCACGGCGCGTAACGCGTGCGATAGAAATCGTTGGTCGGTGAAAGCGACGGGGTATTGGTGAACAGGATGACGCCGTTGGCGGCGGCGGCATTGGTCTTGAGTCCGGTCCAGCTGACCGGCGGTGTGAGGTCGTGGGTTAAATCGAGCACATAGTTGGTGCCGGGGATACCGAGGTAGCTCAGCTCGAGGTCGCCACCGAGGAGGACCGTGGCAGAGAGCTGGTTGTAACTGGCACCGTTGTTGGTGAGGGTGACGTTGATGGTGCCGATGGATGTGCCACCGCGTCCGTCGCTAACCGTGTAATTGATCGTGTCGCTCGACCCTGAGGTTGGGGCGGTGTAAGTGATTAAGCCGGCGGTGAGGCTGGCATTGCTGACGGAGGTGATGCTGAGGGTTTCGCCAACTTCAGCGATGTCGTTGGCGAGCAGTTTAATGGCGGGAACCGTGGTGGTTTGGCCGTGTTGAACCGTGAGGCTGTCGGCGGTGGCCGTTGGATTGGCGTGAACCGTTAGTATGCCGTTGTTCGCCAGGGCGACGGTGTCCCAAGCCAGGCCCGGGCCGGGTGTGGCGGGAGTGATGCTGCTGAAGCTGCCGGCGTAACTATTCGCGCTGAAGACTTGAAATGTGTCGCCCGCGACGAGGATGTCGCCCGCGACAACGACGTTCGTGCTGACCACAAGTTTGCCGCCGGCGGTGAACGTCGTCATGCCGACCACTTTATCGCTGGTCTGGGCGAGGCTCTTGTTGATTTTGATCACCGTGTTGCTGGCCAGGACGAGTGAGTTGCTGATGGCTAATGTGCCGACGGAAGGGCCGGGCGTGAAAGAGCCGCTGACGGTGACTGGGCCGAGAATCTTACCGGTGCCGGCGAGGGTGGCGCCGACGGAGACCGTGACCGAACCCGAGCCGGTCGCGCTGCCGGTGAGGTTGGACACTTGCAAAGTGCCTTGGAGAACGAGGGTCGGGCC
>JBEGQI010000178.1:0-17802 GCA_041181065.1 Verrucomicrobiota bacterium
AACGATGCAGGCCGGCGGTGTAGACGAAGCGGTTGCTGACCCAGACCGGGATGTTCGTGAAGGACAGCGGCGCATGGACATTGAAGAGCACGACATTGGTATCCGCGTTGTCGTAAGTTGCAGCGAGGATGCGATCCAGGGCGTTGGTGAAGAATTGCAACGCCTGCCACGGGACGAAGTTCGTCTGCGCATCCACGACCGTCTTACCCGCAGCGTCCACGTTGACATAGTTCAAATGCATCTTCCCCGTCGGCTCCGGCGCACTGTCCGTGCCCAACTGCTCCAGCATGCGATAATACGTGTAGCGGTCGTAGGAACTGATCCCCAAGCCAGAAGATTGAAGGCGATAGCCAAAACCACGATCCCCGCCAATGAGAGGCTGCAAGTTCCGGATCTTATTGGCGTCAAAAAAGTCCTGGGTCGTGAAAAGGTGATTCGGGTTGTCGTCACCCGGCCAGTGCCATGGCCCGACCGTGCGGTCCGGTCCATTGTCAGGGGAAAAAGCAGGCGGCGCGACATTGGTGAACAAGGGAAAGCCGCTGCCGAAATCATCGATCAAGTCCGTGCGCAGGCCACCCGCACCGGCGGGCAACACTTGGGAGATGGCCCGCGTGCCAATCCCATTGGCCGCATCGTAGCGATACTGAAGCATCCGCCAGGCATCAAGCATCGCATAGCCGCCTGCCGGCTGATTTGGATTGGCGATCTGATAGACGTAATCCCCCCAATAGTTCGTATTCAAATCCGACAAAAAGGCGCCGAGATTTAATTCCCACGTGCCCACGCCCATGTTCCGGGAGAATCCTTCCGGCGCTGAAACAACGGCTTGATTTGCCTGACGCGACTGGTTGTGGATGTAATTCACATCCATCGTTTTCCCGGACGGGACCAGCGCCCACGCGAAGCGTCCGACGAAGAGATTGCTCGACGAGTGCGGGCGGTCCGGATGTTGGAGGATGCCGACAAACTCCGGGTCGCCCTTGAAGAAATACTTGAGCGAATTGGCCGGGTCGTAGTTGGCGACTTGGTTGCCATTCGTGTCGTAGTAGAAGGGTGGATTGCCGGGGTTGAAACCAATCACGGCCCAAAGCCCGTTGGTGTCATAAAGCCCGTTGCGATTCAAATCCCAGTAGTAGCGGAAGTCTGCCGGGAACCCCTTGTTGGTGGTGATGAAAACCGGCGGACGCGGGCTGTAATAAAGATTCCCAACCAACGTCTCGAAATCATTTGGGTTCTGCCAAACTGGGTTTCCGTTGGGGTAAAAGAAATTGACGTTGGTCAGGCTGCCGACACCCGAAGCGAATCCCAAAGTGTTAACATAATTCGTCGAGACGCGGAGTTCGTAGTTGAACGGGTTACGCGTGGCCGTGATGTGACTCACCGTCTCGGCGATCGCCCGTTCGGTGCCGGTTTCGTTCATGCGCTTGGCCGTAAGTTGTGCGACGCCCTGCGAAGACGCGCCCTTCTCACGTCGCGCGAGGAACAGAAACGCCACGGCCAGGAAGGTGATCACCGAGAGCAGGATGAGCGTAACCACCAACGCGACGCCACGCTGCGAGCGGTTACACGTCGAGGGACAGATTGACTTGGAGAGGTTCATTGAAAAACGGTTGGGTCAACGTTGCGGATGGGAATGCGTTGCCGAAACACTTGGACAGCGCCGACTTTGTTGGTCAGGTAATCGTTCTGCCGCTGCACCAAGACGGCTGTTGTAGCGCCAAGCGCAACATTGCGCACGCGGTCCAAAGTCTTCTTCTCCAGCAAACCCAATTCCAGTTCGAGGTAGGCAGGAACAGCATTGCTGCGGAAGTGGTATTCGTAACTGAGTTCGCCAGGAACGTTGTTGGTGACACCAATGCTCCCATCGACGGAATTCGGCACGACATACGGCCGACCGGGCACGATGAGCTGCCCGTTGGAATCGTAGGCCAGCACCCGGAAGTGCAACACGCCATCCACGACACGATTCGACGGCATGTTGAATGTGGTCACACCCATACGCCGGACGCCGAGCGTATCCAACACGGAACAATTCGTCTCAAACCGGTAAAGCGTGCCGACGATCCCATCGTTGAAGACCACGCGGTAACCGATGCCATTCCACTGCTGGGGATTCAGACTGTCGCGGGCCGTGAACAGGATGTCCTGCGTGATGTTCGTGCGCCGCTGGACTGGATCCGTAGGACCGCCCGGAAGAGATTGTATGTTGATGAAGTTGTTCCACCGGGCGTAGAAAGTGAGGCTATCGCTTAAACCCGTCGGGCGCATCTGTTCCAACTCGCGCGGAATCATCTCCATCGCGGCCCGCCCGCCTTCCATGATGTCGGCCTGCGTCATGCCCGTGCGGAACGCGCGTTGCGTCTGGGCGAACATCGCCATCAACCCGAGCACGATGATGGACATCAACGTGACCGCGACCAAAATTTCAACGAGCGAAAAAGCAGTCTCAAACCGGGTGCGCGCCGGAGGTTCTGTTCGAGTCATGGCAAAGCGGCGTTTCATTGGTATTCGTGCGGGCGAATGAAGAAGAGCGGCGCATTGGTGATATCGAGGCGGCCACTGGCCTGAGCGCGGAAGGTCATGCGCGACGAATCGGCCACGCTCACCTGTTGGTTGGGCTGATCCTGATCCACTGGCTGACGCAACGGCCAGCGCACCACCATCCGGATGTCGGTCAAATTCTGCCGCAACGCCACGCCAGTCGCGTTCGTGGAGACCAGATCGGGATCCACTTCCCCTGCCCCGGTGATTTCCACGGCCATGCGATAAGCGAACGCGTTGGCGCGCGCTTCCACGTTTTGCTGCCCGGGCGGCTTCTCGGTCGCGACGCCACTGATGGCCCGGCAGTAGGCATGGACGGTGTTTTGGATGTAACCGCCACCGGCAACTGAGACGTATTTTGGCGTAGTCAGCAGTCCCACCACATTCGAACCGGAGTTGAGTGGAACGATCGCGCCATTAACCAGCTTGTGCTGGGCAACCAACGGCGCTTGCCCTCCCTGCATAACCCCCGCAGCGTTGTAGTTAGTGCTATAAATCACGATCCGATCCACGTAGTTCGTCAGTTCATCGTAACCACGCGCACCGGTGCGGATGGCATCGAGCCAGACGGTGGAGTCCTGATTGATGATCGTCTCCTCGCGATTCTCGCGCTGCACATTGAGCCCCGCAGGAAGCACGCCGATGATGGCGACGAGCGCGAAGCCAACGATGGCCAGGCACAGCGCGATCTCAATCATCGTAAAGGCCGAGCGACGACCGGAAGAGTGAAGAACGATTCTCATTGTGGTTTTTGACGTTCAACGTGCGCACGGCCCGTAAGCCGGTCGATGACGATGATGGTGTAGGCGCTGCTGATGCTGTTGGTAGTGGGTTTCTCGGTGAGCGTGGGCGCCTGATACAACGGCTTCTTGTTCACGTCCAGCGGGTGAACCACCGTGCCCCGGGCGAGCGGGATGATCTCCTGATCGCGATCCGAGATCAGTTGGCCGAGGGAATTGAAAGCGAGGTAAGGCACGCCGATATAATTGCCGGTGTTATCCGGGAGCGCATCGGCCACCGGAAAGGGAATCGCGGTTGAATAGTTGAAACCATAAACCGGATGCGGAAACGGACCTTCGGAGTTGGGCATCGAAATGACCGGCGTGGCGCTGCGCAGGGCGAACTTGTATTCGGGAATGAACACCCCATCCGGCATCACCTGCCATTCGGTGAGGTATTTCGGATGCTGGACACCGGGTTGATCGCCGACATCACGCAGGCTGACGAAGTTGTAGCCGATGAGTTGTTTATCCAGCAGCGCGTAGGCGTTGGTCTTTTGCAATGGCGTGAGGGCGTTGTATGGATTCAGGTTAGCCGTGATGCCACCATTGTTGTCCCAAAAGTTGCGCGGGACAAAAACCATGTAAACGTCCGAGCGCCGGCTGATGGCGAACTGTCGGGCACGACCGATGTCATCGAGCAACTGGCGCTGGGCCGCCGCCTCGGCATCGGCCTTGCGGAAGTTGCTGAACATGGGCACGGAGATAGCCGCCATGATGCCGATGATGGCGATGACCACGAGCATCTCGATGAGGGTGAACGCGCGCAACTCCGGTGCGTGCGCCCGCCCGCCCGCTTGATCGCGGCCCGCCAGTTCCTGCGTTGCGCGTTTCACACTCATTATTTCCAGGAGCAGATGTTGTCCTTGTTCGGAGCCACGTTGGCTTTGACGGTGTTGGAAATCTTACCATCCGCGCCCGCGGACCAGACCATGACGGAACCCGAGTAAACCCAATCATTGGGACCAGCGCCGAGACGAACCAAACCATCAAAACCCGCCGAGCCATTCACTGAAACCGCGTCCTTTGAATAGAACGTATCGAAACACTTATCGTCCATGTTGAGGTCGATGGAGATGACGTAAGGATTGCCCCACGGATCACGATAGATGCCGTCCGTTCCAAGGCCACCGGATGCGGCGTCGTTTGCCATCTTGGGATTCAGATACTGGGTGACCTTGGTGTTGATGACGTTGCCCGCATTGACTGAGGCAGAGCCATTGGGAAACTTTTCCTTGGCCATAAGGATCGCGACGATCTCAGAGTTGTTGTTGCCACCCACCAAGCTCCCGCCAAAAGTGTAATCATTGCCATTGGCCAGGGTGCGCAGCGCACTCCACGATGGCATGCGGCTGTAGTCGCTTTCAAATTTGTTGATGGCTTGGGCGAGGTCGCCCGCCTCGGTCTTGGCGCGGGACTCAAGGGCCTTCTGCTTCACCTTGGCGATGGCCGGCAACAGCATCGCTGCAAGGATGCCGATGATGGCGATGACAACGAGCAGTTCAATGAGCGTGAAGCCGCCGGAGCGAGCATGATTGCGTGAGTGGGAGTTCATTTTGTTGGGACGTTTGGTAGTGATCGGGTCGGCAAAGACACCTTGAAAGATATTGAATTGAATGCCGGCCAGGCCCAGGCCGCGGTTGTCTTGGCGTCTGCTTCCGGAATGGTGATGGCGCACCTGCGGACACCAGACGCACTCGTGCCAGTTGACCAACAACTGGCGGGACGGGCGATTGATGTTCAGCTTGTGCATACGCTGACGATTACGGGTTTTTGATGGGAACTTTGCTCCAGTTGTTAACGCGGTAGATGTCCTTGCCAAATTTCAAATCGACCCAGAGATCAAACGTGGTGGGGTTGTTGGTCGGGTTGGTGCGGTTGTAGCGGAATGGGTTTAAGTCCGCGATCATGTTACTAGGCCCGTCCACCGCCACGCCGAGGTATCGATAGCCATTTTCAATCCCATACTGGCTGGTCTTGAGGTCTTTCAGGAAGGGAACTGCGGAATTGCCATTATCCCCCGAACCAATTGTGGAATTTACGACTGGGAAGAAGACCGTGGGCGAACCATCCAACGGTGTAAACTTCGCGCCATCACCAGAGGCCGTGCAACCGACCAATTCATAGTAGAGGTTCGTGCAGCGGGCAAAATTGGAGATGTTGTCGATTGGATAATCGCCCAGCTTCGCCTTGTAAGACGTGATGGCTCCAGCCACCCGACTCAATTCCGCCTGTGCCCGGTTGATGGCCGCCTTCTGCTTGATCTTGCCGATTGCCGGAATGAGCAGTCCGGCAAGGATGGCGATGATGGCGATCACCACCAGCAATTCAATCAATGTGAAACCGGTTCTGCGCTTTTGAGTTTGTATCGTCTTCATCATCTGACCTTCATCGTTCGCGTAATTCATCTTCCATCCGCTCGCTGAGCCATTGTTTGATCATGCTCTGGTAATTCAGATAGCGCGCACGCGCGAGGCGCTTGATGCGCGCGAGCATCCGCGGATCCATGCGCAGCGTGATGGTGACAGATTCTGACGACTCCGCGCTGGACGCGACAGCCGCCTCCATCAATCGCAGGTCCGGGCGATGCTCCGCCCAGAACCCAGCCTCCGACTCTTCGCTGTCGAAGATGGGAACTTCCTCCCAGCTCGCAAAGGTCCGCATATTTCTGTGACTTTCTCAAAGCACCAGTCATGGCGTCAACGCGAGACCCGTCATGAAGACAGGGTCTGCTCCATCTTGCGCTGATAAAAATAGCGCTCTTCAGGCTCCAGCCCGCGAGCAAGGATAACCCGCACCTGCCGCCCATTCGTCCTATACACGCTGAACACGCCCAACCCGGACGCTGACATCCCAACGTTCAGATACCTTGCCTGAACCGAGAACCGTTCCGAATCCGGGAGCAATTTGATCGCAAACGGATCTTCAAATGACTCCTCCACATCTTTCTGAGTCAGCGGGTTACCCATCTCGAACGGCACGTTATCCCAGTCAAATTCCATCGGTCTAGTTGGGGTTCAACGGTTCATGTGATGTGAATACAAAGTATTTACGCGCCGCCCGCGGAAAGTTCAAATGAATTTCCATTAACAGGCAAAAAGCGCCGTCGGTTCAACAAACCAACGGCGCTGGTAAATGGTCCTGGCAAGAGCTTAATCGCCGCCTTCACCGCTACCACCGAGATTGTTCATCAGGTCGATGAGCGGAAGAAACATTGCGATGACGATGCTACCGACGATGACAGCGAGGAAGATGATCATGATCGGCTCAAGGAGCGAGGTCATGGCGGCGACGGCGTTGTCCACCTCGTCGTCGAAATTGTCCGCAATCTTCATCATCATTTCGGGAAGGGCGCCGGTTTGCTCACCGACGTCCACCATCGAAATGACCATGGGCGGGAACACGCCTGACGCTTCGAGTGGAGCCGTGATGGTTTCGCCTTCCTTCACGCTTTCATGCACGGCACCGACGGCGTTGGCAATGATGACATTGCCGGATGTTTCCTTCACAATGGTCAAAGCTTGAAGGATGGGAACACCTGAACTGACCAGCGTGCCCAAGGTGCGGGTAAACCGGGAGATGGAAACCTTGCTGACCACCGGGCCGATGACTGGCATCTTGAGCTTGAATTTGTCCCAAACGCGACGGCCGCCCTTCGTCCGGATGGTCATCATGAATAGGACAATCAAAACAATGACGCCGACCGCCGTCCACACGAAGTGCCCGCGAATGGTATCGCTGACGTTCAACACGAACACCGTGAAGCCTGGCAACGGACGACCTTCACCTAAGCCCGCAAAAACTTCTTTGAACTTCGGGATGACGATGACCGTCAACACGCCCAGAATTGCGGTCGCGACCACCAGCACCGCCACAGGATAAAACATCGCGGCGATGACCTTGCCCTTGATCTTTTGCGCCTTTTCCTGAAATTCAGCCAGACGGTTCAAAACAACTTCCAGCACGCCGCCCAATTCGCCGGCCTTGACCATGTTCACGTAAAGACGGTTGAAAATTTTCGGATGCTGCGCCAACGCTTCGGAGAATGTGCTGCCGCCTTCGACGGACAAGGCCAATTCGCCGATCGTGCTGCGCAATGTGGCGTTACGCTCCTGCTTCTCCAGCACCCGCAACCCGCGCAGCAATGGCAAACCGGCATCCACCAGCGTTGCCAACTGACGCGTGAAAGTCGTCAACGTCTTCGACTTCACACCGCCCGTGCCGGGAATCTTGATATTGATCGAGCCGCCCCCCTTCTTCTTGCCGCCAGTCTTTCCTGCAGCCGCAGGCTTGGCCTTCTTGTCGGCCTTGTCCTTGGGCTTGTCCACTTCGACGATCTTCGTCGGGAAGAGCCCCATCTCGCGGACGCGGGAGATGGCTTCGTTCTGGGTTCCAACTTCGAGGACGCCCTTCTGCTCCTTCCCCTTGGAGTCCATTGCAACGTAGCTGAATTTAGCCATGGAAAATCCTTTGTTTACGTGTATTTGACCACTTCTTCGATGCTGGTTGAGCCCTCAAAAATGCTGCGCAAGCCATCTTCGCGCAACGTGACCATGCCCAACTCAATCGCCTTCTGTCGCATGACCACGGTTGGCGCACGCTCGTTGATCAGATTGCGAACTGCGTCGCTGATGACAAGCAATTCGTAAATGCCTTTGCGCCCCTTGTAGCCGGTATCATTGCAGGTGGAACAACCGCGACCATAATAGAAAAGCTTGTCGCCCAAGTCGTGCGGCGAGAGGTTGAGCATCGCAAGTTGCGCATCCGTGGGTTCAAATGGCGTGCGGCAATTGGCGCACACTTTTCGAACCAGTCGCTGGCCGAGCACCGCCATGAGCGTGGAGGAAATCAGGAATGGCTCGACACCCATGTCAATGAGACGCGTCACCGCGCCAGGGGCATCATTCGTGTGAAGCGTGCTGAGCACAAAGTGACCAGTGAGCGATGCTTGAATCGCAATTTGCGCCGTCTCAACGTCGCGCATTTCACCAACCATGATGATGTCGGGGTCCTGACGCAAAAATGAGCGCAACGCCTTGCCGAAGGTCATGCCTAGCGCATCATTCACCGCAACCTGCATCACGCCTTCGAGGTCGTATTCCACCGGGTCTTCAGCAGTCAGCAGTTTGGAGTCGATGGCATTGACGCGACGCAAGCACGAATAAAGCGTGGTCGTCTTGCCGGAACCGGTCGGGCCGGTGACGACGAAAATCCCGTTGGGCCGCTGGATGACATCCGTGACGTATTCGTGAACCTCTTTGGGAAACCCGAGCGACTCAAGTTCGAGGTTGACCGCCGAACGATCCAAGACGCGCAGCACGACTGACTCTCCAAACTGTGTGGGCAGACAGGAGACACGTAAGTCGATGCTCTTGCTGCCCATCATCATGTTAATGCGTCCGTCCTGCGGCAACCGGCGTTCGGAAATGTTCAAGTTCGCCATGACCTTGATACGCGAAATGACCGGCAACGACAGGTGCTTGGGCGGCGGCGACATCTCGTAAAGCGCGCCGTCCACGCGATAGCGGATGCGGAACTCGGTTTCGAATGGTTCAAAGTGAATATCACTCGCGCGGTCCTTGACTGCTTGGAACAGAACCATGTTCACGAATTTGACGATAGGCGCGGCGTCTGCCAGTTGGGCCATGACTGTTTCGTCGTCCTGCTCCTCGACCTGTTTAACTTCCTGAGCGATCTCTTCATCAGCGCCGATTTCCTTTAGGAGGTCGGCAAAGTTACCGCCGCCCTCGTCGGCATAGTATTTATCGATCGCCTTTCTGATCTCACCCGGCTCGGCAATCACCAACTGCACATCCCGCTTCATCACGAAGCCCGCTTCATCAATGCGCTGCGGGTTGAAGGGGTCAACAAAAGCAACCTTCACATAGCTGCCAGTGTCTTCAACCGGCAAGCACTCCAACGCGCGCGCCTGGGCCGCCGGCAACAACCCGGTCACATTCTTGGGAACCTCGGCACCGCGCAATGAAAAGACCTCAGCACTCAACTGATTCGCTATCGCTTGGAGAATGGAATCAGCATCCATGATCCCGAAGTTCTGAAGGATCTGGAAGACGGGTTCACCGCTGCGCTTGTGCTCGGACGACACTTCCTCGAATTGAAGGTCGTCGATCAACGCCTGTGAGCGGATGAGTTCCAGCAGCGGATCGGTGATCTCGGCCATACTCGCTTAAACCTTGCCTTTCATCAGATTCTCCTTGTCCACTCCGACCGCTTGGGCGAGTTCGAGTTCCTGCAACTTCGCCTGAATGGTGGTCGGATCCTGGGCCTTGGAGACGACTTCCTCGCGCGCGATCATGCCGGCGAGATACTTCTCTATCAGATACGCGTCGAGCGTGATCATGCCATACTTCGCGCCAGTCTGGATATCCGACTGGATACGAAACGTCTTGTTATCGCGGATAAGCGCAGCGACAGACGGCGTGTTCACCATGATCTCAAAGACCGCGACGCGCCCAGGCTTGTCCACCCGCGGAATGAGCAGCTGCGAAATCACAGCCTGCAACACCGTCGAAAGCTGAATGCGGATGGTTTCCTGCTGATTTTGCGGGAAGGCGTTCACAAGACGATCAATAGTCTTCGCCGCACCAGTCGTGTGCAGTGTGCCAAATACCAAGTGACCTGTCTCAGCAGCGGTGATAGCCGCTTCAATGGTTTCAAGGTCGCGCATTTCACCGACCAGAACCATGTCCGGATCTTGACGCAACGCACGGCGCAACGCCTCGGCAAAACTCGGAACATCCACGTGCACCTCGCGCTGGGTGACCAGCGCCTTCTTATGCTTGTGGTAATATTCGATCGGATCCTCGATCGTGATGAGGTGAACTTCGTCGCGCTCCTCGTTCACGATATTCAAAAGCGAGGCAAGGGTGGTGGATTTGCCAGAACCAGTCGGGCCGACAACAAGAATCAAACCACGCGGCTTGTATAGTAGCTCCTTCACTGAGGGCGGCAGGCCGATTTGCTCAAACGTCAGCATCTTGTTCGGGATCTGCCGGAGCACCATGCCAAAGTTGCCCTTCTCCTTGAATACGCTGACACGGAAACGGGCGGCATCAGCAAAAGCAAATGCGAAGTCAGCGCCACCTTTTTCGCGGGTGTGCTGGATGTGCTCCTCCGAGGTGATACTGCGCATCAACTCCTCGGTATCCTCCGGCGTGCAAGCCGGCCCTTCAACGCGGTGCAGAATGCCATGAACACGGATCGTTGGCGCCGTGCCCACACGGACATGCAAGTCGGAGGCGCCTTCGGACACCACCAACTGCAACAGGTCTGACATCGAATATGACATGTTAAATCAGTCTCCCAAACTGGCTCAAATTGTTCGTTTGTTAACGCGTTCTTCCATTAGACCGGGCAGGTCAATCGATGTCACCCACGGTTGCCCGGATTACTTCTTCCGGTGTCGTCAAGCCGCCGAGCACCTTCCGGATGCCGTCCTCGCGCAACGTCCGCATGCCCATTTCGCGGGCGCGGGTCCGCAGCACGGATGCAGGCACTTTGTCGTAAATCAACTTCCGAACGTCGTCGTCGATTACGAAGACTTCAAAAATGCCCATGCGCCCACGATGACCAGTATTGGAACAATTGCTGCACCCCTTCCCATGCATGAAGGTAGCCGACGCGATCTGATCCGGTTGCAAGTTGAGTTGCTTCAACTCGTGTTCTGTCGGTGCGTAGGGCGAGAGGCAGTGCTTGCAAATCTTGCGGACCAGCCGTTGGGCCATCAGCGCCCGAGTCGAAGATGCCACCAAGAACGGCTTCACCCCAATATCAATCAGACGTGTGACAGCGCTTGGAGCATCATTCGTGTGCAGGGTGGAAAACACCATGTGACCGGTAAGTGAAGCGTTGATCGCGATGCTCGCGGTCTCCAAGTCACGAATTTCCCCGATCATGATGATGTTCGGCGCCTGACGGAGAATGGAACGCAGCGCCGCAGAAAAACTCAACCCGACCACTTCATTCACCTGCACCTGATTGATGCCCGCAAGAATGTATTCCACCGGATCCTCGACTGTGATGATTTTCCGGTCAGGGCGGTTGATGAAGTGAAGGCAGGAATAAAGCGTGGTCGTCTTACCGGAGCCTGTGGGGCCAGTCACCAGAATGATGCCGTCGGGCAAACCAATGAGGCGCTCGAACGTCTGCTGGTCATCTGCGAAGAAGCCGAGTTCCGCGAGCCCAAGCCGCAGACCTTCCTTGTCGAGAATACGCATCACGATGCTCTCGCCGTGATTTGTCGGCAGGCAGGAAACGCGTAGGTCGATGGTTTTGTTACCAACGTTGGTCTGAATACGTCCGTCCTGCGGAACGCGGTGCTCTGCGATAGACATGTTCGACTGAATCTTCAACCGTGCGACCACCGCCGCCTGCAAACGCTTCGGCGGATTCTTCATCTCGTGCAAAACACCGTCGATGCGATAGCGCAAACGAAACTTCTTCGACAACGGCTCAAGGTGAATGTCCGAAGCCCGCATCTTGAAGGCATCGATGATGATTTGGTTGACGAGCTTGATGAGTGGCGCATCTGCTTCAACTGTGCCGCTGTCCTCCAACTTTTCGGTCGGAACCGCAAAGCCAACATCCTCACGGGTTAATTCCTGGATCGCCTTGTCGACCACGGAATCGCCACCGATCCGCCCGCCATAATATTTTGAGAGTGCGTTCTCGATGTCCTGCTCGGAGGCGACCTGCACTTGAACTTCAGCGTGCAAGACATGGCCGAGCGCGTCGATGGTTGCGATGTCGGAAGGATCTGCCAATGCAACGGTGATCGTGTTGTCGTGCCGGAAAACTGGGATGACGCGATACTTGCGCGCGACGTTGCGAGGCACGGCTGCAATGAGATCGTCGGAGATGGACAACCCCTCGAGATGGACGACTTCTGCTCCGAAGTGCGCAGCCTTGGCTTGGGTGACATCCG
Organism: Verrucomicrobiota bacterium; assembly: GCA_041181065.1. Classification (GTDB taxonomy): domain Bacteria; phylum Verrucomicrobiota; class Verrucomicrobiia; order Limisphaerales; family DSYF01; genus DSYF01. Next base: position 12,265 of record JBEGQI010000178.1, read on the forward strand.
CCGCGCGGATCAGTTTATTTGCAAGAAGCAAATCCACCGCTCCAACCCCCGCCGAATGAGCCTCAGTCTTTGCATTCGCCACCTGATCAGGGGTGACGAACCCAAGGTCCATCAGCATGTCCAACAGATAATCGTCTTTCTCAGCCACAGGTCACAAAGGTTTGCACGAAATCTTCTCTCGTGAGGTGCACGCAGACTATCGGTGAGCGATTCAAAGTCAACGCAGACCTCGACGGCATCACTATGAGAAGGAACATCTTCACCCTTTGAAAACAACTCAAAGGCCCAAACGCTTCAATATGGGGCGAAGTCATCTTGAAGCTAAACATACGCATGACCGTCCAATTGCTAAATGAAGATGAATTCACAATCCAAGTCAGCAGCCAAAGAAGTTTCTCCTGCCGCCTGGACGACCTCTGGCACGGCACATGCATTAGGATTAATGCGAAGTATGAAAAGTCCGTCCCACAAATTGGCACGCAGCGTTACCAGCGCCTTCAGCGCCTCGCTCTGCCCCATCAACCACATGCGCAAAGCAACTTTTGGACTGATGGAAAGAGCCTGCTGTTTTGGTCTTCTGGCTGGCGCCGCCATGTTGATGCGGCTGCTTCTCGCCAAGTAAGTTAACGTGCCGACGCATCCTCACTGCCCTCGCCTTGGGCAGTCCTGTCCTGTTTTTGCCCTCTCGTCCCCCCGCTTGCTTTTTCCTCCGCTCTCTTACGATGAACTCGTAGCCGCCTCCGCGGCCGACGCGACGCGAAGCGGATGCTCAGTTCGCGCCAACACAGATAAACCACCACGGCTAAACAGATCGCAGCCGCGATCGAGATGACGGGATAGTCGTAGAATGCGTCCGTAAGTTCGCCCATAGTCGCGCTGACAATTCACACGCCAATCGACACGTGCTTGGTTTCCACGAAAGCCTCCAACCCTTCCATCCCGAGTTCGCGGCCCCAACCGCTCCCCTTGCCACCGCCAAACGGTGCCTGACTCGTAGTAGGCAATCCATCATTGATGGCAATGACTCCCGTTTCCAAACTATCCATCAGTCGAAATGAACGGGACAAGTCACGAGTGAAAACATAAGCGGCCAAACCGTGCATCGAATCATTGGCAAGCTCCACAACTTCTTCCTCTTTGGTAAACGAACAAACCGGAGCAATCGGCGCGAACGTTTCCTCCAGCATACACAAGCTTTGTCGCCCAACATTTGACAGCACCGTCGGTTGAAAAAAATAACCGCTCCCGGGCAGCGAATTCCCACCGCACATCACCGTGGCCCCGCCCAACACGGCATCACGCACGTGCTCTCGTGCACGTTCCACTGCCGGCCCGTCGATTAGCGGCCCAACCTCCACCCGGTCCTCCAGCCCGTCACCTACTTTAAGTTCACGCACCCGAGCCACCAAAGTCTCGACGAATTTGTCATAGATGTCGTGCTGCACATAGATCCGATTCGGGGCCATGCACGACTGGCCCGCGTTTCGAAACTTCGCCATCATCAGATTATCAATTGTGGCATAAAGGTCGGCATCACTGAATACAATTGCCGGAGCTTGACCGCTGAGTTGCAACAACAATGGCTTCAGATGGCGGGCCGCATGCCCAATCAAGAGTTTCGCCGTGGCGTTGGAACCGGTGAAGGAGATCTTTCGACAAAGCGGATTTTCCGCGAATTCAATCGCCGCCTCACTTGCAGGCGCCAGCACCAATTGGAAAACATCCGGCATGGGTTTGGCAGCATGGATGCACTCCGCAAGCACCACTGCGCTGGTTGGGGCGGTTGACGAAGGTTTCAATACAATGGTGCAACCAGCAGCCAAGGCCGCGGCAACCTTTCGGACTGGCAGCATGAATGGAAAATTCCACGGCGTTATACCTGCCACCACCCCGAGCGGCGATTTGAGGACTAGATGACGCTTGCCATTCGCCATCGGCGGCACGACACGCCCGTAAACGCGCCGCGCCTCTTCCGCAAACCAGTGCAAATGCGCCACGGCCATTGCGACTTCGCCGAGGCTTTGAGTCAAAGGTTTCCCGCTTTCGACCGTGATGGTCCGCGCGATCTCCGCCCGCCGCCGCTCCACTTCCGCCGCGACGCGCAGCAGAAATTCACCGCGACTCTTCGCCGTCACCGAACGCCACATAATAAAAGCCGCCTGCGCATCCTGCACAGCGATGGCCACTCGCTCTCTCCCCACAAGCGACATGCGCGCGAAAACCTCCCCACTCGCCGGATTGGTCACCGGCAAAGTCTCCTCGGTCGTCACAAAATCACCGTTCAAATAAAGCGGATACGTTTTCATCAGTCGGAGCGTGCGCGGACCATAACACGTTTTGGTTCAATATCACGCAAAAGCTGCGTTCCATGCTGGAGCAAGGCGCCCTTGCCTGACACAATCCGCAGCCTTCGATGCATTGGGTCGTCGCCAGCCTCGTCGCCGCGTTTTTTCTCGGCCTCTACGAGCTCTGCACCAAGCACGCCGTTCACAAAAACGCCGTGCTGCCTGTCCTTTTCCTCGCCAACTGTGTCAGCGCCGGCCTCTGGACTACCACCATCATCGCGCAACGAAGCCACTGGGCACAGTTGCCGGAAATTTTCATTGTGGCCCCGATTACGCCGCATCAACACGCCCAGATCGCGCTGAAGTCCTTCATCGTCGCCTGCTCGTGGGTGGCTACTTACTTCGCCGTGAAACATCTCCCGGTATCCATTTCCTCACCCATCCGCGCCACGGCTCCAGCGTGGACTCTTGTCGGCGCGCTGCTGATTTTGAGCGAGCGCCCGACCAAGCTGGAGTTGCTCGGGGTTGCCATCACCATCGCATCATTCATCGGACTCTCCTTCGCTGGCCAGCGCGAGGGGATCCACTTTCACCGCAACAAATGGGTCTGGTGGGCCACGATCGGAATGTTGCTCGGTGCCATCAGCACACTTTACGATAAACACCTGCTGGGCCGTTGTGGATTCGATGCCGCCACTGTGCAAGCCTGGTTTTCCATCTACCTCGCCATGCTGTTTCTGCCGCTCGCGATTGGCTGGAAGCTCCGCCTCTGGGCTCGCAATGAGTTCCACTGGCGGTGGAGCATCGTCGGCTTGACGCTAGCGTTACTGGTGTCGGACTTCGTCTACTTTAATGCTTTGCGTGATCCAAGCGCCCTGATTTCTCTGGTCGCAAGTCTGCGCCGCGGCAACACTGTTGTCGCCTTCATCGGCGGGATTCTATTTTTTGGCGAAACCTGTGACCGCGTGAAAGTCTTCGCCGTCTCCGGCGTGCTTGCCGGCATTGCGATCACCCTGCTCAGTTGAAAAACAATGATGAATAAACAAACCGTCCTCGAAGCCATCATCGACAAGCTCGTTGAAGAATTGCAGACATACCTCAACGCCGCCAACGCCTCGCGCGCCGAAGCGACGCACGAGTCCAGCAAGGCGGAGAACAAATACGACACGCGCGGCCTCGAAGCCTCCTACCTTGCACGCGGCCAGTCGCAACAGATCGCGGAGCTTGAAGCCGCCGTGCTGGAGTTCCGCAAGATCGGCGCCCGCGCATTTAAATCTGGCGAACCCATCGACGTCGGCGCGCTCGTGGAACTGGAGCAAGGTCGGGAACGAACCTTCTACTTCATCGGCCCGCGCGCCGGAGGCACTGAAGTCATCGTGAACAAGAGTGAGGTGCTGGTCATCACCCCACAATCTCCGCTCGGCTCCCAACTGGTCGGCAAGCAGGCAGGTGACACTTTAAAAATCAGCCTGCCGGGTGCGCAGAACAAATTCCGAGTCGTGTCTGTTTTCTGATCGGATGTGCTGACAACTCAGTCGCCGATAATTTTCACCAGCACACGCTTTTGACGGTTCCCATCGAACTCACCATAAAAAATCTGCTCCCACGGTCCGAAATCGAGTTGCCCATTCGTGATCGCCACCACCACCTCGCGCCCCATGATTTGCCGTTTCAGGTGGGTATCAGCATTGTCTTCACCAGTCCGATTATGCTCGTAACGCGACACTGGCGCATGCGGTGCGAGCTGCTCCAGCCAGACTTCATAATCATGCAACAACCCGCTCTCGGCATCATTGATGAAGACCGAAGCCGTGATATGCATCGCATTGACTAGGCAAAGCCCTTCTTTCACCCCGCTCTTTTGAACCAGTTTCCGGACCGTGTCCGTGATGTTCACAAAGCCGCGACGCCCAGGAACTTCAAACCAAAGTTGTTCCGTCAGTGATTTCATGCTGCGTGCATAGCCTAATCATCCTCGGACGCGAGGCAAATCGTGGCCGCGAAACTGTTTTGCCACAAAGCGAACACAGGGTTTGACAAGTGTAATACCAAAGATTACATATCCCGCAGTTCGATATGAAAACGAGCTGCCGATTTGCGATGGCTGTGCATGTGTTGACCGTCCTTGCCTACAAGGAAGGCGACCGCGTGCCGTCTAGCCAGTTAGCCGGCAGCGTGAATACTAACCCGGTCATCATTCGTCGATTGTTGCTGGATTTGCAGGCCGCCCGGCTGGTGGAGACGACTAAGGGCGCGGGGGCGGGGTCACGTTTGAGCCGCGCCCCCAGCCGCATCCATCTGGCCGAGGTCTATGAAGCCGTGGAAGCGAAGATTCCGTTCGCCAAACCCACCCGCAAACCTAACGAGCATTGCCCAGTCGGCCAGTGCATGCGCGAAGTGTTGGAAAAGATTTTCACCTCCGCCGAAGCAGCTCTCAAACGTGATTTGCAAAAGACAACGCTGGCCAGCCTGATGACTGATGTTCAGGCGATCTGTGGTTGCCATGGAAAATCTTAAAATTTTTTGAACCTTTTTGTAACTCCAGGTGTTACACAGATGTAACAAAAACATGAAAACAAAGCGCTCGATGAAGAACATTGTTTCCGTGGCCACCAGAAATGCATTCAGCCGCGCCTGTGCCGACTCGTGCGAAAGTGTGCTGAGGCAGTTGAATCGCGTGAAGTCCGCGATCTTTTCTGAGTCGCGTGCCGCCCTCAATGCCCCGCAACATCTTCTCCGGCTCGTGCTGAACGAAGCCGAAGCCGAATCGTGGCAGACCGAATATCCGCATCTGGTGTTCCCCACATTAGCGACAGAAAAGATTCAATCACTGGCAGCTTGGAATCATCGCCAGCAAGCGCTGCGCCGCGCTTCAAGCGCAGCCTTTGCACAATCTACTTTGAACCCCTGACACCCCCTACACCACACATGAAATCAACCCTTGAAATCAATGAATCAAACTTTGCGACCGAGGTTCTGGAATCCTCGCAGCCCGTCCTGGTGGACTTCTGGGCGGCTTGGTGCGGGCCTTGCAAAATGATCGCCCCTGTTTTGGAAGAAATCGCCACCGAACAGGCCGGACGTGCCAAAATCGTGAAGATCAATGTCGATGAGAACGCCGCACTTGCCGCCCGCTACGGCATTCAATCCATCCCCACCCTGCTTTACTTCAGTGGCGGCGAGATGCGCCACCAAAGTGTTGGCGTGTCGGGCAAGAAGAACATCGTCAGCAAATTGGAAAGCCTTTCGGTCG
>JBEGQI010000179.1:0-15661 GCA_041181065.1 Verrucomicrobiota bacterium
CCGATGCCGGTGGTTTGGCGCGTTTCGGCTCGGTCACCAACGCGGTGTGGGTGCGGGCCGTTAAGGGCGACGACGCCCACGCGGTCTTGCTGGCCGGCAATCAGCTGACCACTTGGTCCTGGCGCTACGATCAGCACTGGGCCTCGGATTTTGGTTGGGAGGACAGCCGCAATCGAACGCTGCTCTTCACCGAACGCGACGTTTACAGCCCGGGCGATACGGCTTTCGTGAAGGCCATCGCCCGCCGCATCGAAGCTGGCCAACTGACATTGCCGGAAACCAAAACGCTTCGGTTGCGTTGCACTGATCCTCGTAATGCCGAGGTGTTCACGACCAATTTTAACTACTCCGCCTTGGGCTCGTTCGACGCCACCGTCCGTCTGCCTTCCGCGCCGCTCGGCGAATACACGTTCAGCCTCGAAGAGACCAACGGCGCCACACACGCCCGCTGCAACTTTGAAGTCGCTGAATTCAAACCCAACGCCTTCGAAGTCAAGCTCACCACCAAGCAGGCGTTTGCGCCGGGCGAACCCATCGAGTTCCCGCTCTCGGCGCGCTACTACTTCGGCAAAGCTATCTCTTCCGCACAGGTCAAATGGCGCGTGAGCGCATTCGACCAGCCGTTCGAGCCACACGGCTTCGACGACTTCACTTTCCCGGGCCATTACTCCGGGAACGACAAGGAAAGGCAATCCAGCACCACGCAGAACGACGAGGATGAAGACCAACTCGACCAGACCGGGCACGCGGTGCTGACCGTGGAGACGGCTTGCAACGCCAACTTACCACAGCCGCGCGAGATCAACGTCTATGCTGCCGTCACGGATCAAAACCAGCAAACGATCAATGATTACAAATCCACGGTGCTGCACGCCTCGGCATTTTATCTCGGCGCGCGCTTGAAAAACAACGTCGTCACCAGCAATGAGCCCGCGCTACTTTACGTCATCGCCGTGAACCACAATGGCAAGCCGCACGCGTCGGGCGTCGAGGTGCACGGCACATTGAAAAAGATAACGTATCGCTCCATGCGCATCGAAGGCGCGGGCAGCAGCGCTTCGTTCCGAAACGAAGAGGAAGAAACGCAGGTAAGCGAATTGGACTTGAAGACCTCCGCCGTGCGCGACTTGGGCACGCGCTACGATCTGGCGCTGGAAGCCACGCCGACCCGCATTGCAGTGCCAGAGCCGGGCGACTACATCATCGAACTGCGCGCAAAGGACGATGCCGGACACGACGTGCTGACCGTCCAGCCTTTCTCCGTAAGCGCCGAAGGCCCGGCGTCGTTCGCCTACGAGGATGAAGTGCGAATGACGCTCGACGCCGACAAACCCACCTATCAAGCCGGCGACACGGCGCGCATTCTGGTCAAGACGCCCCTGAGCGGCCCGGCCTTGGTGACCGTCGAACGCAACAAAGTCCTCCGCTCGTTCAATGTAGAACTCACCGGCAACGCGCCCTCGATTGAAGTCCCGCTGACCGACGCCGACGCACCGAACGTGTTTGTCTCGGTGACCATCCTGCGCGGCGCGGACAAGAATCCGCACCAGAGCAAGCTCCCGGAATATCGCTACGGTTACTGCCAGTTAATGGTCGAAAGCCGCGCGTCCAAGCTGGACGTCGCCGTCAAATCCTCACAGAAGGATTACCGCCCCGGCGAGACGATTGAAGTGACCACCGAGGTGAAAGACGGCTACGGCGCTGCGGCGGCGGACGCGGAAGTCACGCTCTACGCCGTGGACGAAGGCATCCTGAGCCTGACCGATTACAAGCGACCCGCGCCGCACGAACTTTTCATAAAACCGCATCCGCTCGGCGTCCGCTCCGGCATTTCCATTCCGCGCCTGCTGCCGGAGAACCCGGAGGAATTGAACTTCGCGAACAAAGGTTTCGTCATCGGCGGCGGCGGCGCGGAGAACATCCGGAAGAATTTCGCCGCGTGCGCGTTCTGGGCCGCCTCGCTCCGCACCGATGCAAATGGCAAAATCACCGCACAGTTCAAGGCGCCCGACAATCTCACCCGCTTTCGGCTTATCGCAGTCGCGCACACGCCGCGACAATTCGGCGGCGGTGAATCTGGTTTCAACATCAACAAGCCGGTGATGGTCGAACCCGCCCTGCCGCGCTTCGCCAATGTCGGTGACGACATCACCCTTCGCGGCGTGGTTCACAACAAGAGCGAGCGCGCTGGCGAAGTGCGCGTCGAACTGGCGCTAGATGATCACGCCACCATCGCCAGTGGCTCGGAACTGGTTCGCTCCATCAACCTCGCGCCGGGCGCCAGCGCGTTCGTCGAATTCCCGGTTCACTTCACCGAGCCCGGCACCGCCAAATGGATCTGGCGCGCGAAGCTCATGGACCCGGAGGCGAAACCATTCACTGACGCCGTCGAATCCACCCTCGAAGTCGGCTGGCCGCAGCCGCTGTTGCGCGAGACGCACCTCGCTCGCAGTGCTCCCACACCGGTGAACCTGCTCGCCAACGTGAACCCGCAGCTCCTCGAAGGCCGGGGCACGATCCATCTCCGCATCGCCAACTCGCGGCTCGTGGAATTGAGCGAGAGCGTCAGCCATCTGCTGCACTATCCCTACGGCTGCGCGGAGCAGACATCGTCCGCGTTGCTGCCGTGGCTCTTGATGGATGAGTTCCCCGAAGTGCTGCCGGCGCAACCCAAGTTGAATCGCACCACGGCGATCGAGATTGGCATCAACCGCCTCATCAGCATGCAACAATCCAGCGGCGGTCTTTCCTACTGGCCGGGCGGTTACGCGCAACCTTGGGCCAGCGCCTACGGCGGCTTCGTGCTCGCACTGGCGCCCCGCCACAACGTCCCGATGGCAGCGGACATCCTCGAGAAACTCGCGGGTTACTTGCGCGACTCGCTGAAGAACTCAGATGCGGTGCGCGGCGATGCTGCCTTGAACGAACGCTGCCTCGCGGCACTGGCGCTCGCCGAACTGGACAAAGCTGAACCCGGCTATCTCGAAGTCCTCTTCGGCAAGCGCGACGAACTTTCCGCCGAGAGCCGGGCCTTGCTCGCGCTAGCCATCCTCAAGTCGAACGGTTCGCAAGCGATGGCAGCCCAGTTGCTCGACGAACAACCGTCGCGGAACGCCGAGGTCGAGTCGCTGTTCAGCTGTCCCGAACGCACGCTGGCGTTCCGGCTCGCCGCGTTGATCCGCCTGCGACCGCAGGATGTTCAGGTGGACCAACTCGTGGCCGAGTTGATGAAGACGCAACGCGATGGACGCTGGGCCTCAACGCAAGGCAACGCGTGGGCGCTCTTCGCGCTGACCGAATACGCACGCATCATCGAGGCCAAGAGCGGCCCCGCGACTGGCTCACTGGTATTCAACGACCAAGCCCAACCCGTGCGCTTGGACCAACCGCGCTCAACGACAGAGTTTGAATTCCCCATCCAGCCGGGCACTCCGCCAACGCTTCGTCTCGAATCCGCGACCGGAAAACTCTTCACGTCGATGACCATCGAAACCCGCTCGGCGTTGACGGCGTTGCCGCGTCAGGACCGTGGCTTCGGCGTGACGCGCAGCTACGAATTGCTGGACGCGAAGGGCAAACCGGTTGAATTCAAGAATGCAACCGTTGGCGACTCCGTGCTCGTGACCTTGAAGCTCGACGTCCACCAGAACTCGCAGTTCGTCGCCGTGGACGACGCACTGCCGTCCGTTTTCGAAGCGCTCAATCCAAACTTCAAGACCGAGCAATCCGCCGACGCCACGCTGGCAGAGGATTGGGTAAGCGACTTCAAACAACTGAAGACGGATCGCGTTCAGTTCTTCCGCGATCACTTGCCTGCAGGTCAATACGTGATCCGTTATCTGGCCCGCGTTCGGGCAGCCGGCGAAGCTACTGCGCCCGGCGCGAAGGTCGAGGAGATGTATCACCCTGAGCGTTTCGGATTCAGCGGCACGAGCCACGTCACAACTCGACCGGTGGAGTGAACGTGCGGCAGCGATTCAAACAACACTGGCGAAAGGTCGCGGTTGCCACCGTGGCTGGCGGCTTGGCGATCTGGCTGTTGCTGCCGCTAGTGATCCGTTGCGTTCCCCTGCCCGCGTCACTGCTCTCAGCGCGACCAGTGGACACGGAGTTCCTCGACCGCCATGGTATTCCGCTCCGCACGATCCAAAGCACGAACGGCCTGCATGGTCGCATCGCAACGTTGCAAGAAGTGCCGGATTCGCTCGTGCGCGCCACGCTCGCGGCGGAGGACAAGCGCTTCTGGCAACATCACGGCGTGGACTGGCGTGCATCGGTGCGCGCAGCGATGGGCTTCATCCGCAACGGCCGCGTCGTCTCCGGCGGCTCAACCATCAGCCAGCAAGTCATCAAGCTCGCCGAACCCCGCCCGCGCACGCTGCGGACGAAATTCATGGAGACGGCGCAGGCGATGCGCCTCGAACAGATCTGGAGCAAGGAGCAGATCCTGGCCGAGTATCTCAACCGGCTCGATTACGGTAATCGCCGCATCGGTATCGCAGCCGCAGCCGATTTTTATTTCGGAAAACCGCCGTCGGATTTGAGCGAAGCCGAAGCGGCGTTCCTCGCAGGACTCCCGCAATCGCCCACGCGCCTGAACCCTCACACACACTTCGACCGCGCGAAGAAACGTCAGGAGTGGATCCTGCAACGCGAGCGAGAGGAAGACCTGCTGAGTGCGGACGTCGTAACGCGCGCCAAGTCCCAGAGCCTTTCGCTCCGCCCCGCGCACGGTGCATTTCGAGCGCCGCACTTCGTGGACTACGTGCTGCAGCAAAATGTTGAACCGACCGGAAGCGCCATTCAAACCACGCTCGACTTGCGGTTGAACGACTTCGTGCAGCGCGCGCTGAACGATAAGCTGGCGGCGATCGCAAAACAGAACGCCAAGGACGGCGCGGTCGTTGTCATCGAGAACCAGACCGGCAACGTGCTCGCGTTGGTCGGTTCCGGAAATTATTTCGCCCCCGAAGACGGTCAGGTGAACGGCGCGCTCGCTCCGCGTTCCGCCGGTTCCACGTTCAAGCCCTTCACCTATCTGCTCGCTCTGGAACGCGGCGCCACGCCCGCCAGCATCGTCGCGGACGTTCCCGCCGAATTTCCCACGGCAACCGGCGTGTTCGCTCCGTTGAACTACGACCGCCATTGCTATGGCCCGATGCGTTATCGTGTCGCGCTCGCCAATTCCCTCAACATCTCCGCCGTGCGCGTGCTGGATTCCATTGGCGGCCCGGCGGTTTTGCGCGATCGCCTGCAAGCCTGCGGTCTTGGAACGCTCACGAATCCGCCGGAATATTACGGCTTGGGCCTCACCATCGGGAACGCCGAGGCGCGTCTGCTCGAACTTGCTAATGCCTACGCAAGCATCGCGCGCATGGGCGAGTTCAAGCCGGTGCGTTTGATCGCCGGAAATCCCGGCGCGAGCCGACGCGTGTTCGATGCCGACTCCTGTTTCCTCATCGCCGACATGCTCAGCGACAATTGGGCGCGCACGCTGGCCTTCGGCGCGAACTCCAGTTTGCGTTTTGATTTTCCCGTGGCCTGCAAAACGGGCACCAGCTCCGACTTCCGCGACAATTGGGCGCTGGGTTTCACGCCGGAATTCACCGTCGGCGTGTGGGTCGGAAATTTCGACGGCTCACCGATGCGCGAAGTCTCCGGTGTCAGCGGCGCTGCGCCAGTGCTGCACGAGGTATTCGAAGAACTTCACGCCCAGCTCGGAACAAGCTGGTTTGCCACGCCCAGCAACATCGTCGAACGCTGGGTGAATCCCATCTCGGGCAAACTAGTCGCAGCAGGTTCGCCGGATGCGGTGCGGGAAAAGTTCATCGCGGGAAAGTTGCCGCCCGTTGCCTCAGCAGATGATTACAACGCACAGGGCCGGGTGAAGTTGCCCGCTGAATACCGCGAATGGCTGGCGTCCGGTCAAAGCTGGCTCGCGAACAAAGCCGTCGTCGCCAACCAAACTGCCGCAACGCCGCGCATCGTCACGCCCCTGCCTGGCACGACGTATTTCCTCGACCCGGATTTGCCGGAGAGCGGCAGCCGCTTGCGCCTGCGCGCTGGAGATTCCGCAGAAGTCGAGTGGCGCAGCGATTCTTTGGAGATCCAACACCGCGACGGCAACAGCTTCGCCATTTTGAGCGAAGGTCGACATGAGTTGACCGCGCGCGAGCCGAAGTCAGGCGCCGAGTTGCGGACTTGGATTTTGGTCAAGCGACTCTAGCCGTCAGAAGCGGAGATGCTTCACGGTGAGGCCGCGATTGATGAGCTGCTTCAACGCGTCGATGCCGATGCGCAGATGGCTGTTCACGAAATGTTCGTCCACCTTCTTGTCGCTCGCCGCCGTCTTCACGCCTTCCGGCGTCATCGGCTGATCCGACACGAGCAGCAGCGCGCCGGTGGGGATTTCGTTGTAGAACCCGGTCATGAAAATCGTGGCCGTCTCCATGTCGATGGCCAGCGCGCGGATCTTCTTCAGATACTTCTTGAACGCATCGTCGTGCTCCCAGACGCGGCGGTTCGTGGTGTAAACGGTGCCGGTCCAATAGTCACGCGCGTGATCGCGGATGGTCGTCGAGATCGCCTTCTGCAACGCGAACGACGGCAACGCGGGCACCTCCGGCGGATAATAGTCGTTGCTCGTGCCCTCACCGCGAATCGCCGCGATCGGCAAAATCAGATCGCCGATCTCCGCGCGATGTTTGATACCGCCGCACTTGCCGAGGAACAGCGCCGCCTTCGGTTTCACCGCACTCAACAAGTCCATCATCGTCGCGGCCATCGCGCTGCCCATGCCGAAGTTGACGATGGTGATGTCGCCATGCGTGGCGCTGCGCATCGGTTTATCTTTCCCCATGATGGGCACCCGATGCCACTGGGCGAACAAGCTGACGTAGCGGTCGAAGTTGGTCAGGATGATGTAGTCGCCGAATTTATCGAGCGGGACGCCAGTGTAACGAGGGAGCCAATTGCGGACTATTTCTTGGCGGGATTTCATAGGGTTTCCGAATTTCACCCTGATGAAACCAGTTGGCCAACCCGCTGGCAAACTCGTTTCGCACCACCCCGCCGCGCTTCAATGCCCGCTCGCTTCGGATACCTGCACCGCGCTGCCATCGCGTAACGCCGCCTGATTCGAGACGATCACGGCATCCTGCTCGCCCACGCCGGACACGATCTCCGTGTTCGCGCCGTCGGAAAACCCCGTGCGCACGACGACCCTTTTAGCCGCGCCGTTGCTGGCGACAAACGCAAACGACCCAGATTTGTCGCGTAACACCGCTCCTGCCGGAACCAGCAGCGCGTTGGTCCGCTTCTCGACGCGAATCGTGCCGGTGATCAACATGCCGGGACGAAGTTCGAGAGTGGAATTCGTCATCTGCACTTCGGTCAACATGGTCTTCGTCTTGTCGTTCAACGCTTGGTAGTAACGCGTCACGGTGCCGGAAAATTTCCGACCCGGCAGCGCGTCGGCAACGAATTCCACTGGCAAACCGCGCTCGATGTGCGGCGCTTCATTCTCGGGCACGGGAATCTGGATGCGCAGCGTTTTGTAATCGGTCAGGTTCACGATGGCGGCGGCTTCGGGCGTGTCAGCGGCGTTCGGCGCCGGGATGAACGCGCCCGGATCCACATAGCGTTTGGTGATGACGCCGTCGAACGGCGCCGTGATCTGCGCGTAGCTCAGCATCGTGGTCGTGTAATCAAGGTTCGCCTTCGCGACCGCGAGCTTGCCTTTTGCGACGGCCAGATTCCGGCGGACTTCATCGCTTGGGCTGGCGCCAGCTGCTGCGTTCAACCGCTCGAACTCCGCCGTGGCCAACTCCAGCTCCGCCGCCTGCCGCACCTTGTCCGCTTTCAACTCGGGCACCTCGATGTCCGCGATCAAATCGCCCGCCTTCGCAGAATCACCTTTGTCCACGGTGAGCTTTTGCAAGTAGCCGGAGACCTTCGTGAACAGGGTGACTTGAAAATATGGATGCACCTCGCCCGGCAATGTGATTGAGCGCCAAACTTCGCCGCGATGAGCCCGCACCGTCTGGACGGCGACGGGCGGTTCCGGTCGGGCTGCGGGCGGCGCAGCTTTACGTTCGCAACCGGCAAGCAACAGCAGCGCGATTAGCGGCGCCAATAATTTCAATGCGATGGCTCTGGCTTTCATGACGTTCAGTGGGGGTTGGTCTGAGATTGAAAATGGTCGCTCGCACGATCCTGCGGATCCATCGAGGCGTTGCGACGGGATGCCTTGGCTTGAACCAGCGCGAACACTGCGGGCAACACGAACAACGTGGTAAAGGTCGCCGCCGCCAGTCCGCCGACCACTGCCCGGCCAAGAGGCGCCGTCTGGCTGCCGCCTTCTCCCAAGCCCAGCGCCACCGGCAACATGCCAGCGAGCATCGCGGCGCTGGTCATCAGGATGGGGCGCAAACGCCCGCGCACCCCCGCGACTGCGGCGTCCGTCGCGTTGGTGCCCGCCATTCGGCTGCGCTCGGCGAAGGTCACCAGCAGAATGGCGTTCGCCACGGCGACACCCACGGCCATGATCGCGCCCATGAAGGACTGGAGGTTCAACGTCGTTTCCGTGACTCCTAGCGCGATGACAACCCCGGCGAGCACCGCGGGCACGGTGGAAACCACGATCGCGGCGAGCCGCACGGATTGGAAATGCGCGGTTAGCAAAAGGAAAATCGCCGCGATGGCGAGCAACAATCCCTGCCGCAAGCCATCCTGCATCTCGCGCATTGGGCCGACCTGCCCGCGCAACGCGACGTTCACGCCTGCGGGCGGCGGGCCAAGTTCCGCCAGGGTCCGTTCCACTTCGCGCGTGGCTCCGCCGAGATCGGCACCGGAAAGATTAGCGCGCACGGTGACGAGGCGTTCCATGTTGTAACGATCGAACTCGCCGGGCGCGGAACTTTCCTCGATGCGCGCCACATTGCGCAGCAGCACGTCTTTGATTTCCTTCCGCACCTTCCCGATGTCGCGAAGCGCCGCGCCATCCACTTCCGCGCGCAGCACTGGAAGATTCCCAACCTTCTCCAGCGATGTCGTCAAATTTTGCGGAACCTGCACTTGCACCTGATACGCCACGCCGCTGTTCGGGTCGGCCCAAAAGTTCGGCACCGTGAACCGCGTAGACCACGTCGTCGGCACGAGCGCACGCGACACATCTTCCATCTTCGCGCCGATGATGCCAGCGCGCTCGCGATCCACCGCGACATCAATGGTCGGATAATCAAGCGATTGCCCGAACTGCACATCCCGCAACGACGCCAGCCGCGCCAGTCGCTCACGAATCTGTTCCGCGAACGCACGGCTCGCGCTCAAGTCCGGTCCGCTAACCGCGACCACGATTGGCGTCGCCGCCCCCAAGGCCATCACGCGACTGACGATGTCGCCCGGCTCAAACGAGAACTGCACCTCGGGCATCGCCTGTTGCAACTCCCGCCGCAGGTCGTCTTGCAAATCGCGGATGTGGACGCTCGCGCCGGGTTTCAGATGCACTTGCAACACGCCTTCCTCGGGACCGCTATTCCAGAGATGGACGAAGTTGATCGGATAGTTCGCGCCGTGAACACCGAGCAAGCCGATGGAGACATGCACGTTCTCCGGCCCCGCGACACGCGCGATGATCTCCAACGTCCGACGCGCGACCTTCTCCGTGCCGTCTATGTCCGTGCCCGCCGGCGCGCGCAGGCGCACTTGCAGTTGGCCGGCATCCACGCGGGGGAAAATCGCCGTTCCCAGCCGCGCACCAACCAACACCGTGATCGCGACAACCAAAATGAAGTAGCCCAACACCATGACAACGCGGCGACGCACCACCGTCTCAACCCAACCTCCAAACGTTTTCTGGAACGCAGTAAAACGACTTTCGCTCCGCGCCCAATCCGCCGCGAGCCCTTCATGTCGGCGCAACAACCAGACGGATAAGATCGGCACCAACGTGCTCGACAGCAGATACGATGCGACCATCGCGAAGCCGACTGCGAGTGCGAGCGGCTGGAACATCGCCTTCGCTGCCCCCACCATGAACAGCGCCGGAATGAACATCGCCACGATGCACAGCATCGCGACGAGCCGTGGGCCGCGTGTTTCCGTCGTGGCCTCCGCTGCCGCCAGCGCCACAGGTTTTCGTTGCGTGAGATGCACGTGGATGTTCTCCAAGCACACGGTGGCTTCATCCACCAGAATGCCGACCGCCAACGCCAGCCCGCCGAGCGTCATGATGTTCACGGTTTGCCCGCTCACCCACAGCGCAAGTAAGGCAGCGAACAACGCGAGCGGGATGTTCACGACCACGATCAACGCGCTGCGCAGGTCGCGGAGGAACAGCAGGATCATCAAGCCCGTCAGCACCGCACCCAAGCAGCCCTCGAGCGTCAACGTCTTCAACGCCCGCGTTACATACGGCGATTGATCGAACTCGTAGCTCACTTTGACATCCGGCGGCACGGCGGCTTGGAACTTCGGCAAGTTCTCGCGCACGAGCTTCACGACATCGAGCGTCGAAGCATCAGCGCGCTTGGTCACCGGGATGTAAACCGTGCGCCGGCCATTCACGAGAGCGTAACTGGTCACGATGTCGGAACCGTCGCTGACTTCACCAACGTCACGGACGAAAACCGCCGGCAGTTTGCCCGGATGAATCGGCACCGCCTCGAGGTCCTTCACGTTTTGCGGAACCGAATTGAGCGGGACCATCGGATATTTGCCGCCCATCAGGATGTTGCCGGACGGGCTGATGAGGTTGGCCTCGGTGATGGCCTTCACGACTTCGTCCGGCGAAATCTTGTAGGACTGCAACCGCTCAGGCTTGAGATTGACGACGATCGTGCGCGCGCTGCCGCCGAACGGAGGCGGCGCGGAAACGCCGGGCAACGTGGCGAACAAAGGTCGCACGCGATTGAGCGCGAGGTCCTGCATCGCGGCGACCGAGCGCGACTCGCTGCTGAACACGAGTTGTCCAACGGGCACGCTCCCCGCGTCGAAGCGCGTGATGAACGGCGGCAACGTTCCCGGCGGCATGAACGCGCGCGCGGCATTCACATACGCGACCGTCTCGGCCATCGCCTGCGCCATGTCGGTGCCGGAATGGAATTGCAACTTGATGAGCGCGGCGCCCTGGATGGACTTCGATTCGACGTGCTCGATGCCGTTGATGTAAAGGAAGTGATACTCGTAGTAGTAAGTGAGGTAGCCTTCCATCTGCGCCGGGTCCATGCCGCCATAAGGTTGCGCGACGTAGATCGTCGGGATGCCGAGCGTCGGGAAGATGTCCTTCGCCATGCGTTGCCACGCGAGCAACGAAGCCAGCGCGACGGCAACCACCGCGACCACCACGGTGAACGGACGACGCAACGCGAATTGAACGAGGCTCATGTGGTTTGCTCCCCGGTTAAGATCGCGGCCGAAACTTCCAACGACGCGCTCCGGCGATGCGCCCGCGATTGAACCAACGCGAAGACCGCCGGCACGATGAACAACGTCGCGACCGTTGCCGCAACCAGCCCGCCGACCACCGCGCGCCCGAGCGGCGCCGTTTGGCCGGCGCTTTCACCGAACCCCAGCGCCGTCGGCAACATGCCCGCCAGCATCGCGCAGCTCGTCATCAGGATCGCCCGCAAACGGCTGTTTGCCCCGCGTAGCGCCGCGTCGAGCGCGATCGCACCCGCCATGCGTTCGCGTTCCGCAAAGGTCACGAGCAGGATGGCATTCGCGACCGCGACGCCGACGGCCATGATCGCGCCCATGAACGATTGGAGGTTCAGCGTGGTTCCCGTCCCCGCCAGCGCCAGCACCACGCCGACCAACACTGCGGGCACGGTGGAAACCACGATGGCCGCGAGCTTCACCGATTGGAAATGCGCCGTGAGCAACAGAAAGGTCGCCGCGATCGCGAGCAACAAGCCGCGTTGCAAACCGCTCTGCATCTCGCGCAACGGCCCAGCCTGTCCGCGCAACGTGACGTTGACGCCAGCCGGCGCTGGACCGAGATCCGCCAAGACCTGGCGCACGTCGCGGATGGCGCCGCCCAAATCTGCGCCCGCCACGTTGGCGCGCACAGCGATGAGGCGTTCCATGTTGTAGCGGTCGTGCTGGCTCATCGCGGTGCCAGTCGTGATACGCGCGAGGTTTCGCAACAGCACCGGCTCACCATCACGCTCCAGCACCGGCAGATTTTCCAACTCTTCGGTGGACGACGTCAATTCCTGCTGGATCTGCACCTGCACTTGGTAAGCCACGCCGCTGTTCGGGTCGGCCCAGAAGTTCGGCACCGTGAAACGGCTCGACGACGTCGCCGGCACCAACGCCCGCGAGACATCCGCCATGCTGGCGCCGATGATGCCCGCGCGTTCGCGGTTCACAGTCACTTCCACGGTCGGATAATCCAGCGACTGCGCGAATTGCACGTCACGCAACGACGTGAGTTGCGCGAGCCGGGCCTGAACCTTTTCGGCATGCGCACGGTTCGCAGCCAAGTTCAGTCCGCCGACCGTGACTTCGACGGGCGCAGCGATGTTCAAACTCATCACACGACTTACGATGTCCGCGGGCTCGCAGAAGAATTCCACCTCGGGAAGTTTCGCGGCGAATTCCCGGCGCAGCTGCTCGTGCAACGCCTCGCCACGCAACGACGCGCGCTGGCTCAGCTTCACTTGCAACACGCCCTCCTCTGTGCCGCCGTTCCAGATGTGCAGCAGATTGATCGGATACGACGCGCCGTGGACGCCGAGCAAACCCAACGAGGACTGCACATTGGTTTCGCCGACGGTGGCTTTGATGACATCCAGCACACGCAAAGCGACGCGCTCGGTTCCGTCAAGGTCCGTGCCCGCCGGTGCCCGCAAACGGATCCGCACGTCCGGCGAATCCGAACATGGAAAGATGCCTGTGCCCAATTGCCGACCAACGAAGTAAATCCCAGCCGCAGCCACGAGCAAATAGGTCGGCACAAGAATCCAACGCACCCGCAAAACTGCGCCAATGGCATTTGCGTAACACGCGCGCAAGGCGGACATGCCGGCGTGTTCAACGGAGGATTTCGCTCCTTTCAAAAAGCGGACCGCCAAGATCGGCACCAGCGTGCTCGACAGCAGATACGAAGCAACCATCGCGAAGCCGACGGCGAGAACGAGCGGTTGGAACATCGCACGGGCCGCGCCGACCATGAAGAACACCGGCGTGAAGATGACGACGACGCACAGCATCGTCAGCAGGCGCGGCGCCGCCGTTTCCGTGGCCGCGGCAAGGACTGCGCTGGGCACGTGCGGATCACGAGCAAGATGCACGTGGATGTTCTCGATGCAGACGGTCGCTTCGTCTACCAGAATACCGACCGCGAGCGTCAATCCGCCGAGCGTCATCAGATTCATCGTCTGACCGCAGGCCCACAACGCGATCATCGCCGCAAGCAATGAGAGCGGGATGTTGACGACCACGATCCACGCGCTGCGTCCATCGCGCAGGAACAGCAGGATCATCAGCCCCGTCAACACCGCGCCGCACACCGCCTCCATCGGCAACGCCGCCAACGCCGAGCGGACATTCGGCGATTGGTCGTGTTCATAAGTGATCCGGACATCGGCGGGCACGGCGGCGCGGAACCGTGGCAGGTTCGCCTTCACGAGGTCTGCCACCGCCAATGTCGAGGCATCCGTGCGCTTCGTGACCGGGATGAACACAGCACGGCGGCCATCGACGAGCGCGGCGCTCGTGACAATATCGGAACCGTCTTCAACACTCGCGACGTCGCGCACGAACACCGCCGGCAATTTGCCCGCGTGGATGGGCACGGCTTCGAGGTCCTTGATGTCCTTGGGCACGGAGTTCAGCGGCACCATGGGAAATTTGCCGTCCATCATGACGTTGCCGGACGGGCTCACGAGACTGGCGGATGTGATGGCTTGGACGACGTCGTCGGGCGAAAGCCGGCACGAACGCAGTCGCTCCGGTTTCAGGTTCACCACAATGCTCCGCGCATTTCCTCCAAACGGCGGCGGTGCCGAAACGCCGGGCAACGTGGCAAACAAAGGCCGCACGCGATTGAGCGCGAGGTCCTGCAACTCGGTGACGCTGCGCGCGTCGCTGGTGAAGACGAGTTGCCCGACCGGTGCGCCGCCTTCGTCGAGCCGCGTGATGAACGGCGGCACGGTTCCCGGCGGCATGAAAGCCCGGGCGCGGTTCACATACGCGACCGTTTCCGCCATCGCCTGCGCCATGTCGGTGCCAGGATGAAATTGCAGTTTGATGAGCGCCGCGCCTTGGATGGACTTCGATTCGACGTGCTCGATGCCGGTCAGGTAGAGGAAGTGGTATTCAAAATAGTAAGTGAGGTAACCCTCCATCTGCGCGGGGTCCATGCCGCCGTAGGCTTGCGCGACGTAGATGGTCGGCAGATCGAGCGGCGGGAAGATGTCCTTCGCCATCCGCCGCCAAGCCGGCAGCGCCGCCAAGCCCAGCGCCAACACCACGGCAAGAACCGTGAGCGGACGTCGCAATGCGGCTTGGGTGAGGTTCATCTTCGTGTCAGCGCTTTGCTCAATTCAAACGGCCATCAAACCGTCGAATCCATCAGGGAAGTTTCAAGACGATCGAGCCGAAGAGCGAGCAAGCCGTGTAGTTGTTCGCGCCACCACTGGTGGGTTCGTCGTAGTTGTAGTAGCCGCCCTGCAACTGAAGCGCGACATCCGGGGTGAGCCGGTGACGGATGCCCAGTTGCGCGCCGTGCTGGGTGTAACGGATTCCGACGGGCACGCTGATCTGATTTCGGGACTGTTCATAATCAGCCAAGGCGAACGAGTAGCCCGCGAAGACGTCGGTGTTCTCGTCCAGCACATAGGTGCCATTGACGAACGTGGACCAGACATCGCCGCGATAAGGGACGACGTTCGTGACAGTCGTAGCAGAGCCTTGCTGATACGAGATCGTGGCATCGAGAAAGAATCGACGGCACGGGGTCAACACCAGCCCGGCGGAGAAGATGTGCGAGTCGGTCTGCCCGGCAAGCAGGCTGCCACCCAAAGTGTTCGTGGTGGCGGGCGCGCTGATGGCCACGCGCGTTTCGGACCAGGAATCGGTGCGCACGTATTGATAGCCCAACGTCGTCTTGAGCCAGCGCGCCGGCCGCAGCGACAGCTTCGCCTCGAATTCATCCGAGAGCACGCGGCGCGCGCTGATAAAGCCCGGATAGGTGCCGACGGGTTGCGGCGTGCTTTCGTTGTCGAACTCGCTGTCGTCGTCCATGTGGCGATAGTGTGAACTCAACATCACGTTCTGCCACGGCGAGGTATTGAAGCCCACGCGAAAATCCTGCGTGTCCCGGGTCTCGTCCACATTCTCGATGAAATTGCCGCCGCTGGGTTGTAGTTCGTGGTCCGAGCGACCGAGGGTTTGTTGCTGCAAACGGCCTTCGGCAAAGAGCGTCGTGCTGGGAAGCACTGCGTAACGCAAGGCGATGTGCTCGGTGTTGATGTTCTCATCGCGGTCGGCGAACAACGACGCGGGATTCGTCGCCAAGTTGGCGGGAACCACATAAGTGAATGGGATTCGATGCAGGATGCCGCTGCCCACGCCGTTCTCGCTGGTCCATTCGCTTTGCACGCCCAAGCTGAGCGTGAGCTTCTCGAAAGGCCCAAACCGGCTGTTGAGATTGAAG
>JBEGQI010000180.1:0-27664 GCA_041181065.1 Verrucomicrobiota bacterium
AACACGATATGGGGGATCGCACCGAGAGTGGGTGGGTAAAAGTAGCGCCACCAAAACGGCGATGATGGCGATGACCACCAACAGTTCGATCAGTGTGAAAGCGAACAGCCTTGGTTGAATCAGGCGCAGTCTCATGGCAACCGAACCGTAATCCAGCCCCTCGCCAAAGCCAAAGGGAATCTCGGGCGCCTACTTCGCGGTGACGACGACGTAGTTCTTCTTTCCTTTGCGGAGCAAGACGTGTTTGCCGAAGAGCAGGTCGGCGCTGGTGACGGCGCGTTGGAAGTTCGCTTCGCGGAGTTACGCAGCAATCAGTTCAGCGCGAGCCAGAGCGGCTTCGAAGACGCCCAGCAGGCGTTCCTTCTGTCGCGCCACAGGCTGTTGCGCATCCAGCTTCTTTTCGAGAGACAGGCCCGTCTGGGGTTCGGTCAGGCGCAGCAAGCGTTCGCCGCCGACCAACCGGATGAGGTCTATCTGGATGTTCTTGCGGTCAATCATGGCTTTATTCTCCTTGAAATCCGTAGGATTGCAACAGGCGGTTGAGATTGTCGGGCGTAGCCGGACCAAACTGCGCGTGGGCTGTTTGCGCAGCGCGTTCGAAGTCGCCCTCGTTGAACTCCATAACATTTTCCGGCGCGCTGAGGCTCGCCACAGTCGCGGCCTCCAAAACTTCGTGATAGAGGGAAATTGAAACTTCTTCGTTGCTTATGCCGCTCCGCAACTGAACGTGAAACCTGTTCCCGATGATCCGCGTCTGAGCAACGGCTTCACGATTCAACGCATCCAGCATTGCCTCGCGAGTGGATTCTACCTCAACGATGATGAACCCGCCTTGCAAGTGCAGGTTGTGGAATTGGGCAAGGTCAATCATCGGTGAATCCGGTTTGCCGAATCACTTCGCCGTCAGGACAACGTAGTTCTTCTTTCCTTTGCGGAGCAGGACGTGTTTGCCGAAGAGCAGGTCGGCGCTGGTCACGGCGCGCTGGAAGTTCGCTTCGCGGACGTTGTTGATGTTCACGCCGCCGCCTTCGACGTCTTTGCGCGCCTGCCCTTTGCTCTGGCTCAGGCCCGCGTGGACGAGGAGTTCGACGAGCGGAAGACCAGCGCCGTTGAGCTTGGATTTCTCGATCTCTTTCGTGGGCACTTCGCCGACGATTTCATTGAAGGTGCTTTCGCTGACGCCCGCGAGGTCGCCGCCGAAAAGGATTTCACTGGCGCGCAACGCTTCCTGCGTGGCGTGTTCGCCGTGGATGAGGTCGGTCACGGCTTTCGCCAACGCGCGGTGCGCGATGCGGGCGCCGGGGTTCGCGGCGTGCTGTGCTTCGCGCGCGGCGATCTCTTCCTTGGGCAGGAAGGTGAAGAATTTCAGGTAGCGCACCACGTCGGCGTCGGCGGTGTTGATCCAGAACTGGTAGAAGCGATAGACGCTGGTCTTCTTCGGGTCGAGCCACACGGAGCCGCCCTCGGTCTTGCCGAACTTGGTGCCGTCGGCCTTGGTGATGAGCGGGAGCGTGAGGCCGAACGCGGAGCGCTTGAGCTTCTTGTGGATGAGGTCCATGCCCGCGGTGATGTTGCCCCACTGGTCGCTGCCGCCGATCTGGAGTTCGCAGTTGTGGTCGCGCGCGAGCACCATGAAGTCGAACGCTTGGAGCAGCATGTAGCTGAACTCGGTGTAGCTGATGCCGACGTCGCGGTCTTCCATGCGCGCGCGGACGCTTTCCTTCGCGACCATCTGGTTCACGGAAAAATGCTTTCCGATGTCGCGGAGAAAATCGAGGTAGGTGAGGTGCCGGGTCCAATCGGCGTTGTCCACGAGGCGCGCGGGATTTCCGGCGCGGTCGAAGTCAAGGAACTTGGCGAGCTGCGGACGGACGGCATCGACGTTGGCCTGGATTTGTTCCTTGGTGAGGAGCGAGCGTTCGGCGGATTTGCCGCTGGGGTCGCCAATGCTGCCGGTCGCGCCACCCGCGACGGCAATGGGATGATGGCCGTAGTTCTGGAAGCGCCGCAACGCGAGCAACGGCACGAGATGCCCGACGTGGAGTGAATCCGCCGTGGGATCGAAGCCGGCGTAGAGCGTGATGGGCGAAGCGGCGAGGCGCTTGGTCAGCTCGGTCACGTCGGTGCAATCGGCGAAGAGGCCGCGCCATTGCAGTTCATCCAGAATGTTCATGGGGGCGCAGGCTAAAACGCTGCGGGTCGATTGCCAATAGCGGAGAACCCTACCGAGACTGAGCGCACGGAAACCTTACCGCGGGAGCACGGGCGGAACGCCCGGCTGCGGTGTGTCGCACTTGAGGCAGGCGTTTTGGGAGAGGGGGTTTGTATTTCCGCACTTGGCGCAAGTCCATGGCGATATGGCTTTCAGTATTTCCTCCCGGGTGCAGGTCAGGATCACGTCAGGGTATTCGTGCTTGCAATTGAAACAACGAACATACTGGCCAATGGTGCCGGTCGGAAACAGAGGGATGAAATACAGCGTAAAGTATTTGGAGACTCGCATCAAAGTGTAGGGCGCATCCGCCCTGCAACTCGGGCAGAAGAATGAGCCGCTGCCAGCCTGCACCTCTTTTCCCTTTGATCCCCAGATGATCATGATTCCCGCATTCTTTCTTGGCCCGGTCGCCGTGGCGCCCGGGCATGTCCTTCGTTGGGTGTGCGTCGGAAGATGTTGGCGCCCAGAGACTCTGTCGAGCTCTTTTTGGAAGTGGCGAAATTGAACCAAAGTTGGTGCAAATTGAACTCGCCAGTTAAATCGCCTGCAAGAACCGGCGGATTTCCTTCAGCTTCGCGTCGGGCGTCTTCTTCGTGAGGCGCGGGAACTTGCCGCCGATCTGCACGAAGTCGCCGTGGCGCGTGAGCTTGAGCTTGTCGCCTTCGACTTCCATCGCAGTAACGCCGCGTTCGGCGGCGAGCAGCTTGATTTCGCCGAGCAAGAGCAACATCTCGGCAGGCGCGGGCAACGGACCGAAGCGGTCGCGCACTTCCTTCTGCAGCGCCACCAGTGCGGCGCGGTCCTCGGCTTGCGCGAGCTTGCGGTAGATTTCGATGCGTTGCTGCGGTTCGCTGACGTAGCTGTGCGGGAGCGCGGCAAACGTCGATGCAGTTGATGTGTTGCGCGACGGAAGTTCCATTTGCGGCTCGGCTGAAACCGTGCGCAACGCACCGTCGTTGTCCGATCCGCCAACGCTTAGAAAATCGAGGCGCACTGCCACTTCCACGCGTGGCTTCACCTTCTCGCCTTTCAATGAGGCGACGTTTTGCTTGAGCAGGTTGCAGTAAAGCTCGAAGCCGACCGCCGTGATGTGGCCGCTTTGTTCGGAGCCGAGCAGGTTGCCCGCGCCGCGGATCTCGAGGTCGCGCATGGCGATCTTGAAGCCGCTGCCAAGCGTGGAGTATTGCTTCATCGCGGCAATACGCTTGCGCGCGTCGGACAACAGGCCTGAGTGACGCGGGATGAGCAGATACGCGTAGGCCTGATGCTTGTAACGCCCGACGCGGCCGCGAAGCTGATAAAGATCGCTCAAGCCGAAGCGGTCGGCGCGGTCGATGATGATGGTGTTCGCGTTCGGGATATCGAGGCCGCTCTCGATGATGGTCGTCGAGAGCAACACGTCCGCTTCGCCGTTGATGAACGCCGTCATCACCTCCTCCAGATCGTCAGCGTGCATCTGGCCGTGCCCGACGATGATGCGTGCGTGCGGCACGAGCGTGCGGATCTTTTGCGCCATCATATCGATGGTGCTGACGCGATTGTGGAGGAAGAACACCTGCCCGCCGCGGTTCAACTCGCGTTGGATGGCGTCGCGGATGAGGCGTTCGTCGTAGCCGGTGACGATGGTCTCGACCGGCAACCGATCCTGCGGCGGCGTTTGGATGGTGCTCATGTCGCGCGCGCCGGTGAGCGCAAGGTAAAGCGTGCGCGGAATCGGCGTGGCACTGAGCGTCAACACATCCACGTGCGTGCGCAGCAGTTTGAACTTCTCCTTGTGCAACACGCCGAAGCGTTGCTCTTCGTCGATGACCACTAGGCCAAGGTCCTTGAACACCACATCCGATTGCACGAGTCGATGCGTGCCGACGACGATATCCACACCGCCGGTCGCGAGCTGCTCGATGACGCGGGCCAACTCGCGGCGGCTGCGGAAACGCGAAAGTAACTCCACGCGCACGGGATAATCCGCCATGCGTTCGCGGAACGTGTTGTAATGCTGCTGCGCCAGCACGGTCGTCGGCACAAGGATCGCGACCTGCTTGCCGGCCATCACCGACTTGAACGCCGCGCGAATGGCGACCTCCGTTTTACCAAAACCGACGTCGCCGCAGATGAGGCGGTCCATCGGCTTGGGGCGCTCCATGTCGGTCTTGGCTTCCTGGATTGCGCGCCATTGATCGGGCGTTTCCTCGAAGACGAACGATGCCTCGAACTCGCGTTGCCATGAAGTGTCCGGCCCGAACGAGAATCCCGGCTGCGACGCGCGCACGGCCTGGATGCGCAACAACTCAGATGCGACGTCGCGCACGGCGCGTTCGGCCTGCTCCTTCGCTTTCTTCCAACGCGTGCCGCCGAGCGTGTTGAGCGCCGGACGCACCTTGCCGACGCCAACGTATTTGCCGACGAGATGCGCCTCGGTCACGGGCACGTAAAGTCTCGGCGCGGGTTGCAGTGGGTCAGACGGCGCGTATTCGATGACGAGACATTCCTCTTCGCGCGGCGTTTCGGCGTTGTGATGCGACGATGTCGGTGCGGGCAGCGTCTTCAAGCCGAGAAATTTTCCGATGCCGTATTGCAGATGGACGACGAGGTCGCCTTCTTCGAGTTCGGTGAAATCGATGTCGAGCGCGGACCGGGTCGCCTGTGCGTGCGCGGACTTGAGCCGGCGCGGCTGCTGACGTTTGTAGCGTCCAAAAATCTCCGCGTCCGTGACGACGACGAGCTTTGCTTGATCAGAGATGAATCCGCGCGCGAGCGTGCCGAGGGTGATGGGCGGCGGTGTGCCAAGCGCGGCTTCGGTCCAGATCTCGGTGAAGCGCTGGCGTTCGCCGTCGTTGTTGCAGAAGACGTGGACGGCGTAATCCTGCCGGAGCCAACGGTGCAGTTGATTGAGGAACTCGCGACGCTGCGCCTCGGCGATCTGCGGCTCGGGCAACTTGTCCGCGAGCGGGCGGAAGGCGTCGAGCGTGGGGAGGTCGAGGGCGAGCGATTGAACGTCGGCTTGGGCCACGTGCGCGTCAAAAGCCGGTGAGGACGTCGGCGCTCCTGACAGCAAGTCGTCGCTCAGCTCTACGAGCGTCATCCCGCGATGCTCCGCTTGCGCGCGGAACTCGGCCCATGGGATGAAGAACGGGTCGCCCGCGGGGACTTGCGAGGCGTATTCAGCGGCGCGCTCTTCCAGCGACTGCGGCTCGCACAGCAGCAAGATGGCGGTGCGCGGCAGATAATCGAGGAGTGTGGCGAACGTGTTGCAAGTGGCTTGTTCCGATCTCTCACCGCTTGCGAGGGCTTGCTTCAAGATTCCCAATTCGCCCGCGGGCGGCAGCGTCACTTCGGGAATCTCTTCGCGAGAAATCTGTGTGAGTGGATCAAACTCGCGCAGGGATTCCAGTTCGTCGCCGAAGAATTCCAGGCGCACTGGCCATGGACAGGTCGGCGGGAAAAGGTCAAGGATGCCGCCGCGCAACGAGAGTTCGCCCTTGGTCGTGACCTGCGCCTCAGGCTCGTAACCCTGCTGCTCCAGCCATTCGACGAGGTCAAGCGGCTCGATGCGCGAGCCGCGCTTAAGGCTGCGCGTGCGTTGCTGCAGTTGCACCGCCGGGAAAGTGCGTTGAAGCAGCGCCAGCACGTTGGTGACGACCGGACGCTTGTTGCCGGTTGTCTGTTGCGTCAGCGCGATGAGTGTTTCCAACCGTTCGCTGATGACATCGGCGTGCGGGAGCTTCGTTTCGTGCGGCAAGATTTCCCAGGCGGGATAGAAGAGCGGGCTGCTCGCGGAAGTTTGCCCGGCGGAAACCTGCAGCCATGTATTCACATCCTGCTGCAACCATTCCTGCGTCTTCAGGCTGTCGGCGATGACGACGATGGGGCGGTGCGGAAATAGTTTGTGCAGCAGCGCGGCGAGGCAGGGTTGGGCCGGGGCGCTGACGCCGGCGCAAGACAACGCGCCGCCATGCTCCAGTCGCCGGGCAAGGGATTGCACAGCGGGAGCCTGCGCGAGGCGGTCGAACAAGCTGCTTGTCGCCGCCACCTGAGGCTGGTTCGCCAAGCGCGCGAACAGTCGCAGCGGGAGTTGGCGACGTCAAGTCGCTCGCGGGTTATGCATCCGGCGGCTTGGCGAAGTGGGTGCACGGTTTTTGGGCGGGTAAACTTTCTGAAAATTCCTCTGGCATGCACGCAGAGGTTGGGCTAACCCATTCTCGTCGGCACAAAATGGTTCCTATCAACCTGCAACCAAATGATCGGAGGTGAAACTCATGCCTGCGAAGAAAAAAGCTGCCAAAAAAACCGCAAAGAAGAAGGGCGGTAAGAAGAAGTAGTTAAACCCAACCTCAACCCCAGGATGGCAGGCAAGATTCTCTGAGTCGGCTTCCCATCCTGTTTCATTTTCATGGCCACACTTGTTTTTGACATCGAGAGCACCGCGCAGCCGGTCGAGAACTTCGACGAGGTCCAGCAGGAATACCTGTTCCGTGACCTGCAAAAGATCCCCGACGAGACGGATCGCAACACACGGCGCGAGGAGATCCAGCGCATGTTCAGCCTGTGGCCGCTGACGGGCAATGTGGTTTGTATCGCGATGCTCAACGCCGAAAGCCAGCGCGGTCAGGTTTTGTTCACGGCTGACGATTTCGAAGACGACGCTGGCGAGGCCGGGCCGGTGGAGTTCGTTCCGTGCGCCGATGAGACCGAGTTGCTCAGCGCCTTCTGGGATGCGGCCAAGCATTACAACCAGATCGTGACCTTCAATGGTCGCGGCTTTGACGTGCCGTTCATCTACCTGCGCTCGGCCATCCTGAACGTGCCTATCTCTCGCAAGGACTGGCTTGGTTACCGGTATGCCACGGACCCGCATTGCGATCTCGCGGAGCAGCTGACGTTCTACGGTGTCAGCGGACGTGAAGGCGCGGCCAAGCGATTCAATCTCGACTTCTATTGCAAGGTGTTCGGCATCGAATCACCCAAGAGCCACGGCGTCACCGGCATGGATGTAGGCGCGCTCATGGCGGAAGGACGCTACCGCGACATCGCCGAATACTGTCTGCGCGACGTGCGGGCGACGGTCGAGCTTTACCGCATCTGGAAGGACCGCCTCGCAGGCATCAAATGAGCGCGGAACGGGTGCGTGTCCTCGTGCTGTTCGCGGTGAGGGAGGAGGCAAAGCACTTTCAACCGCCTGTCGAAGTGGATTGTCGTGTGGTCGTCTCGGGCATCGGCAAGCGCAACGCGGAGCAGGCGATCTTCAAAGCGCTGGAATCCTTCACTCCGCAGCTGGTGCTCACTTGCGGTTTTGCGGGCGGCCTGAATCCGGCCCTGGCGCACGGCACGATTGCTTACGATGCCGACACGCATTCTCAACTGACTTCTGAATGGGCCAAGGCCGGAGCTACACCGGCGAAATATTTCTGCTCGGATCGAATCGTGGTGACCCCGGACGAGAAGCACGCTCTCCGCGCGCAAACCGGTGCGGACGCCGTGGAGATGGAGTCGGGGGTGATCCGGACGATCTGTCGCGAACGCGGGATACCGTCGGCTACTGTTCGCGTCATCTCCGACGATGCGAACACGGCGTTGCTGATGGATTTCAACCAACTGGCGGGCGCCGACGGGAACATGAATTACCTGAAGCTCGCGGCGGCGTTGGCCAAGTCACCGTCGCTAGTGCCCAAGTTGATGCGCTTTCAACGCGAGTTGGATGGCTGTTCGCGTAAGTTGGGCGCGACCTTGCAAACTTTATTGAGCCGGCTGGCTCGCTGAAACGGCGGGCTTCGCGGTCTTCTGTTCCTGCATTTTCTCACTCAGCGTGATGCAGGCCGCGCCGAGCATGATCAACACCACGCCCGCCCACCGGAGCGGCGTGACGTGTTCACCGAGGAACCAGATCGCAGCAAAGGTGGCGAAGACGAAGCTCAATGCGGTGAGCGGCCAGAGAAAGCTGATGTCGCTCTTCGACATCAGGATCAGCAGGCAGCCGAAGAACAGGGCTTCAAAGAACACGCCCAGCAGCACGTTGCCGTTTGTCACGCCGGCTTTCACTACGCGGATGATCTCGGCCGCGTTCATCTGTTTCACCTCGCCGAGCTGGTTCATGCCTTTCTTCAAGAGCACGATGCCGGTCGATTCAAAGAGAAGGCCGATAAGCAGGATGATGATGAGTTTGATCATGGCAGGTCTTGATAGCGGATGAGCTGAATGTTTTCCGATGCCACCAGCGCTTTCACGCGCGGGCTGATGAGCGCATCGAACTCGGGGCGAAATTCATCCAGCGATGGATGCGAGTAAAGCTCCGAGTCACCCGGCGGCAGGAGCGGCAGCAGTTTGCAGACGTAATCCTCATTCACCCGTGCATTCTGCAACAAGCCGAAGACGCGTTGTGTATGATGGATGCCCATGCGACGCAGGCGGGCGCGCGCATTCCGGGCGAGGCAGAAGTAGATGATCGCGTGAGATGCCCGATACAGGCGCTGGCCGCGCGCGAGCGGGACATCCAGCCAGAACGGTTCGCGCGTCAGCCGTAAATGGGTGATGCCGAGTTGTGCGGCATCCTCCATCAAGATGCTGAAGACTACCGGGTGCAGATGCATGTGCAGATGGCCGTTTACGTGGTCGAGCGGCAAGCCCGTGGCGCGGAAGCGGTCGAATTGAGCGTGGATCTCAGCGCGCAACTGGGCACGAAGTTCGCGCCGGAAAAAATAACGCGATCCCGTCGCCGCCGGCGCATCGCTGAACTCACCACGTTCGTTGACTAGGCCGGGGATCTGCGCCGCTGGCAAGGCGGCGTGCCCCATCAGCAAGGTGAGATGCAAACCGATGCCGAGCTGCGGGTTCTCCTTCGCCAATTTCACCGCCGCCGCGCACGCGGGCTCATTCACCATCAGGCTTGCCGTGGTGAGGATGCCTTCACGATGCGCGCGGATGACGGCTTCGTTGATGGATGCCGAGCGACCGAAGTCGTCGGCGTTGATGATGAGCCGGCGGTTGGAGTTGTTGGCGCTCACTGGATCCCGAAGTCGGGCGCGCTTGAGCCGGCTAAATACTTCAACCATGAACCCGCGATGAGGGCGAGTTTGTGTGGTTTACTCAGCCGGATGGGTTCCGGATCCAGCACGCGATAGCCGGAGCCTTCGATTTTTTGCAGCAGGCGCCAATACACCTTGCCCATCAATTGCGCCGCGACCATCGCGCGGTGATCCTCGGGGGCGAGCTTTTGTTGGGCATCGCGATAGAATGCGCGCGCGCGCCCGCCGAAATCTTTCGCGAGCGCCTCGAAGCGGGCGGAGAATTCACCTTGCAGGATTTCCTCGGGCTTCACCAGAAAGCGGTCGAGTTCCGTTTGCGGAAGATAGATGCGGCCGCGTTGCGCGTCGTTACCGACGTCGCGCAGGATGTTGGTGAATTGAAGCGCCTTGCCGAGCGCGATCGCGTAGTCGCGGCAGGCGGGATTGCGGTAGCCGAAAATCTCGATGCTGAGCAAACCGACGACCGACGCGACGCGATAGCAATACAACTCCAGGTCGGCGATCGTTGCATAGCGCGTCTGGTCGAGGTCCATCTCACAGCCGCGGATCAAATCATCGAACAGTTCAAACGGCAGTTTGAAGCGCTGGATGACGGGCTGAAATTCTTGGTTCGTCACCATCCGCGGAGTGCTGCCTGCGCAGGCGCGTTGGATGTCAGCCCGCCATTCGGCGAGCGCGGCGCGGCGTTGTTCGACCGGGTGCGACTCTTCATCGGCAACGTCGTCTACTTCACGGCAAAAGGCGTAGAGCGCTGACATGGCGTCGCGCTTTTCACGCGGAAGCATGATGAAGGCAAGCGCGAGGTTGGACGCGCTGCGTTGGGTGATGTTCCGGCTTTGCTGCATTGTTACAGTC
This sequence comes from Verrucomicrobiota bacterium, assembly GCA_041181065.1. Lineage (GTDB taxonomy): Bacteria > Verrucomicrobiota > Verrucomicrobiia > Limisphaerales > DSYF01 > DSYF01. The sequence continues at coordinate 10,090 of JBEGQI010000180.1, forward strand.
CTGCGGGTGGAACATCTTCTGGGCGGCGCGGCGGCAGGCCTCCGGACTGCGCGAGCGTGCTGTTCGTCTGACGTTTAGGGTGAGCGCTGCGGCGCCGGCGTTCGCGCCTGCGCCGGCGGCGGTGTTCTTTTTCCTCCGTCGGATCCAATTGCCAGGTGTGTGGTTGATGCCGGTAAATCCTCCGTCGTTTATTCTTTTGTTTGCGGATGAGTATTGCCCACCCGAGCAACAGCAGAATGACCGCACCATACGCGAGAAAAAGAATCAGCCGGGTGTCCGCCTCTTTGCTGAGCACCAACTCTCCAGCTTCATCTTGCGCGAGTATGATCGGGATGCTGAGCATGGGTTAGGGGTGGGCTTCCGGCTGGGGGTCATCAGCATCCGCTTGGGTCAGATTGAGGCGTTGCAGGCGGTAGCGCAACGCGTGGCGACTCAGCTTCAACTGCTCGGCTGTTTTGCCGATGCTGTGGTTGTTGCGCTCGAGCATGCTGGTGATCAGATCGCGTTCGTAGTTCGCAAGTATCTCATCCAGCGAGCCGCCAACCGCCTTCGGCGTTTCAGCGCCGCGTAAACGGCCTTCAATCTGAAAATCCGGGAGGCTCGATGCCTGGACTTCGGCAGACGATTCAAGGATGAGCGCTCGTTCGATCACGTTGCGCAATTCACGCACGTTGCCGGGCCAATGGTGGGCAAGCAACTTGTCGCGCGCCGCTGGAGAGAGTTTGCGGGCGGAGCGGTTCATCTGTGCAGCGAACACTTGCAGGAAGTGGTCTGCCAGCAACAACACATCGCTGCCCCGTTCCCGCAACGGCGGCAGGCGGAACTGCACCACGTTCAGGCGGTGGAACAAATCTTCGCGGAAGTCGCCCTTGCGGATGGCTTCGACGATGTCGCGGTTCGTGGCGGCGACGAAGCGGACGTTCACGCGCAGCTCTTGTGTGCCGCCGACGCGCGTGAAGCTGCCGTCTTCGAGGAAGCGCAGCAGCTTCGCCTGCAACGGTCGGCTCATATCGGCGATCTCGTCGAGGAACAGCGTGCCGCCGTTGGATTCTTCCACGCGCCCGTGCTTCTGCTTCAAGGCGCCGGTGAAGGCGCCTTTTTCGTGGCCGAACAGCTCGCTCTCCAGCAACGTCTCAGGAATCGCGGCGCAGTTGATGCGGATGTAATTCTTCTTCGCCCGCGCGCTGAGGCTGTGAATCGCGCCAGCAACAAGTTCCTTGCCGGTGCCGCTTTCGCCGAGCACGAGCACGCGGCCCTCGGTCTTGGCGACGGTCTGGATCATCTGCCGCAACTCACGCATCTTCGGTGAATCGCCGACGATCTGTTCAAGACGGTAGCTTTCCGAGGTCTTTTCGCGCAGCGTTTGATTCTCCTTCAACAGGCAATGCCGTTCGGCGCAGCGCGCAATGGCATGGAGCAGTTCCTCCGGCTCAAACGGTTTGGACAGGTAATCAATCGCGCCGGCCTTGATTGCTTCAACTGCGTGGCGTGGTGTGGCGAAGGCGGTGATCATCAACGTCGGCAAGTCCGGCCATTGCGCCTGTATTTTGGCCAGCAACTCGTAGCCACTCATGCCCCCCATGCGCGCATCGGTGATGACCATCATGAACTCCTCCTGCCCGAGCAGGCGCAACGCCTCCTCGCCGGATTCGGCAGCACGGGCTTCGTAATCCTCGTCGCGCAACATGTTCGTCAGGGTTTGACGCATGTTTTTCTCGTCATCGACGATGAGGATGGGCGGAAGTGAAATGCTCATGAGCCTGCGTTAACAGAAGCTTTCGCGGGAAATACTAGGATGAAGCGCGCGCCCTTTCCAAGCTCCGACTCGACGCGCACGGTGCCGCCGTAAAGCTCGGCGTTATTCTTCACGATCGCGAGACCCAGTCCCGTGCCGCGCTCCTTGGTTGTGAAATAGGCTTCAAATATGCGGCCCACTTTGTCGGGGGCAATGCCCGGGCCGTTGTCGGTGACGGAAATCTCCACGGCCAGGTCCGGCCGCACATGCGCTGCGAGTGTGGCCGCGCCTTTGCCAGCCAACGCTTCGCGGGCGTTCTGCAGCAGGTTGACGAGGATCTCGGACAGATGCCGGCGTTGCATCAGCATCGGCGGGAATGGCCCACGCAACTCGGTTCTCACGGTCAGCTCCGTTGCCATGCCTGCCGGGAATGTTTGTTTTATGGCCCGCCGCACTTCCGTGAGAAGGTCCAGACGTTCGACGCGCCCCTCGCTCAATTCTGCATAGCCCATCACTTGTGTGATGATCCCATCGGCGCGGCGCACTTCCTCGAGGATGATCTCCAGGTGCTGCTTCGGGTCGCCCTTTCCAGTCTTCAGTCCGCGTTCCAACGAATAGGCCGCGTTCGTCACGATGGCCAACGGGTTTTTGATTTGATGGGCGAATTCAGCCGCCAGCCGTCCGGCTGAGCGCAATTGGTTCTCTCTCGCGCTGAACTCCCGCGCTTCGTCCTGCGCCAGCTTCTGTTTCTCGAACAGCACCTGCACCACGAACAGCCAGACGCCGCCGAGCAGCAGCACAATGACGCGGATGGCGATTTCTTCTGTTGTGCCTTCGCCGGTTTGCGGCAGCAACGTCGGTTCATCCGGTTCGGAAGGCGCCGGAACCGCGCGCGTCGGATGGGTGGTGGCGACTACGTGCGTCGTGCGGTTGGTGCGGGCCGGATTGGGCAGAGGGGGCGCGGGGCGGTTCAGTTCCCAGGCGATCTGGGAATTGAGGTTTAGCGCGAGAATACAGGCGACGGCAAAGCAGAGCGCCATGCAGGAGTTCAAAACCAGTTGCGACCAGACGGGCGGGTTGCTCGCCACATTTCGCACGATGAGCACGACAAAAAGCCAGAAGAGCAGGCTGTCGTAGCCGCCGCTCACCAACGTGAGCGCGCCCACGAAAATGCCGTCGGCCAGACTCATCGTGAACATCGACCACTGGACCAGCGCGAAGGGCAGATGGTCTGCGCGCAACAACAGGATGCTGACAAGACAGTTGAGGACGATGTAAAAGCCGAGAATGGTATCCAGCGTGTTGACGGTGACGTCGAACGAGCCCAGCGGCAGACCAAACCAAGGGCTCTTTTGGAAGGAAAACAGGATGACGCTGATGGCAAAGACTTTGAGCGGCAGAACCAGGTTGCGCTCGATGGACTTGATGCGGGCGAGCCGGTGCGCCACTTCGGGCGCTGGAAGCTCAAGCGTGCGGAGCAGTTGCTTCAGCCATTTGCCGACCTGCTCGATCATAAAGGTTCGGACTGGAACGGCGCCTCAGTATTTGAGGAGTTCCTGCGCGCGCTTGACGATGCCTTCCACCGGCCACAACCGACCGACACCTTCGTAACCGCACGATAGCATGCCTTCCTCGGGGCCGATGAACTCCACGCCGCGCGCCTCCAACGTTCCGGCGTTCAACTGCGTTGCCGCGTGTTGCCACATCTTGCCGTTCATTGCCGGAGCGATGAGCACCTTCGCTCGTGGGTTCAACGCGAGTGCGATGCACGTCAATGCATCGTCGGCGATACCATGGGCAAGCTTCGCGATGATGTTGGCGGTGGCGGGTGCGATGAGCAGGAGGTTCGCGGTGTCCGCCAGCTCGATGTGCAATGGCTTCCAGCCGTCGGCTTCGTCGTAAAGGTCCGTGACGACGGGATTGCGTGCAAGCGTCTTGAACGGGAGCGGCGTGATGAAGCGTTGCGCGTCCGCGGTCATCACGACGCGAACGTCGAAGCCGCATTTTGCCAGCTGGCTGGTCAGGTCTGCGGCGCGATGGGCCGCGATGCTGCCGGTGACTCCCAATACGATTCGTCGTGCGTTGCTCATGGTTTCAGCCTTTCGGGGCGACCGAACGTTCGGTGCGCAGTTTCTCCACGTCAATGATCGTAAGCGCGCGACTCAGGTCCGCTTCCATCGTGTCGCTCACGAGCAGGTAATCGAACTTGTGCCAATGTTTCATCTCGCGCTTCGCCGCGCGCAACCGCCGCTGGATCACCTTCTCCGAATCCGTGCCGCGATTGCGCAGGCGTTTTTCCAGCTCCGCAATGGACGGCGGCGTCATGAAGATGGTGACGAGCGAGCGTTGCAATTCCGGGTCCGCCGCCGCCTTGCCGCGGATGGTCGCCGCCCCTTGCACGTCCACGTTGATTAACACATCCGTGCCGGCGCGCAGCTTCTTGAGCAACTCCGCGCGCAACAACCCGTAGCTGTGGCCGTAAACTTTTGCATGCTCGACGAACTTGTCCGCCAGCAGCAGTTGCATGAAACGCTTCTGCGTCAGGAAATAGTAGTCGATGCCGTCCTCCTCGCCCCGACGCGGCGGGCGCGTGGTGCAAGTGACTGCGCGCTTCATGTCGGGCCGCGCGGCGAGCACGCGATGGATGAGCGTGGTCTTGCCGGCGCCGGACGCGGCGGAGATCAGAACCAGCAGCGGAATTTTTTTCTTGTTGGCCATGGCTATTCGACGTTCATCGCCTGCTCGCGGAATTTTTCCAGCTCGGCCTTGAGCTTCACGACCTCGCGCGAGATGAGCGCATCGTTCGCCTTTGAACCGATGGTGTTCACCTCGCGGTTGATCTCCTGCGCGAGGAAATCCAGCGTGCGGCCGATGGGCTCCTTCGACTTGGTCAGGTCGTCGAACTGCTGGAAGTGGCTTTGCAGGCGGGTCAATTCCTCCGAGATGTCCGAGCGGTCGGCGAACAACACGACTTCCTTCAACAGCCGTTCGTCATCCGGTGCGATGCTCTCCAAACCTGCGGCCTTGATGCGTTCGAGCAGGGCGGCGCGGTAACGCTCCGCCACCTGCGGTGCGTTCTGGCGCACTTCCTCGACGGCGCTGCGCATGACGTTGATGCGATGGATCAGGTCTTTGGCCAGGTGGGCGCCTTCGCGGGCACGCATCTTCAAGAACGCAGCCAGGGCCCTGTTCAATGCCTGCTCCACCGCTGGCCAGAAATCTTCTTCGCCTGCAAGATCCTCATCAGTCTGGAAGACGCCGGGTGCGCGGACGAGTTGATCGAGCGTGACGTCGTCCTTCAGCTTGAGTTGCTTTGCGAGCGCGGAAAGTTCCTTCGCGTAGGCACGGGCCAGCTCGGTGTTGAGGTGCATCTTGGCCGAATCGCGTCCGAGGGCGGCATGGATGGTGACCTTCACCGTCACGCGTCCACGGGCGATGGCGCGGTTGATGACGTCGCGCATCTGGCCTTCGAGCAACTCCAGTTCACGCGGGAGATTGACCGCGATCTCCGCCTGTTTGCGGTTCACGGAACTCAATTCCACCGTGATCTTGAAGCCGTCTTGCGAACACTCGCCGCGGCCATGGCCCGTCATTGAATTCATGTCGCGGCATAGTGGGCAAACGCGCCCGGGCTGGCGAAACTTTTTTCGCGGCAATTATCCACCGGCACCCGCGTCAACTCGACGCCGCGCCCTGGTGCTGTTACCGTGCCGCCCGCATGGATTCACACCATCTCATCGAGGGCCTGCTCCGCTGGCTCGCGCTGGTGATTCTTTTCACCTTCCACGAGTTTGGTCATGCTTGGATGGCGATGAAGTGCGGCGACAACACCGCCCGCGACGAAGGTCGGGTCTCGTTCAATCCTCTCGTTCATCTCGACATCATCGGTTCGGTGGTCATGCCGCTGGTGATGTTCCTCAGCCCTTATTCCGCCGGGCGCTTCCTGCTGGGCTGGGCGAGGCCAGTGCCCGTGAATCTCAACAACCTGCGCAATCCCCGGATCGATGACGTTTACGTCACGTTTGCGGGACCGTGGCTGAATGTGATCGTTGCGGTTGTATGCGTCGGGCTGGCGCGCATCGGCATTGCGGTCGGCTCGATCAACATGACGTATTACTGCTTCGAGGTGGCGGAGATGAGCATGATGCTCTTCTTCTTCAACCTCCTGCCCATCCCGCCGCTGGACGGTTCGCGGATCATGCGCGTCGTGATCGGCATGAGTTACGACACCTTCGCGGACCTTTCCCGCTATGGCTACATCATGATCATCTTGGTGATGCAGGCCCGCCCGGTCGGGATGGCACTGGGCTACTTGACCGATTGCTGCATGAACTGGATTGCGAAATTGTTCGGGATGGGGCTCTGAACTCGCGACAAAAAGGCGGGGGCAACTTTCCACCCACCCCGTCCAACGGGGTATGAAACGATTTTTGCTGGTTGGTTTTCTGGCTGCGCTGTTCGCTGCAACTCTCCCTGTCTCCGGCGTGGGGTTCATCATCGTGGATGAAGCACACTGGCGGCCCGGGCCCATCCCGCCGTGGCCGCATCCGCCCGCGCCCATGCCGCCGCCGGTCTGGCGTCCGCATGTTTTCGCGCCGCTGGAAGTGAATGCTGTCAAGGTCGCCACCAAGGTCAGCGACCAGGTCGCCGTCACGACGGTGGATCAGGAATTCTTCAACCCGAACAACGCCCGGCTCGAAGGGACGTTCATCTTCCCCGTGCCGAAGGGCGCGCAGCTCGACCGGTTCGCGATGGAGATCGACGGCAAGAAGGTCGAGGCCGAGTTGCTCGCCGCTGACAAAGCGCGCACGATCTACGAGGACATCGTCCGTCGCGCCAAGGATCCCGCGCTGATGGAATATTCCGGGCGCGATTTGTTCAAAGTCCGCATCTTCCCCATCGAGCCGAACGCGAAAAAGCGCATCACGATTCGTTACACGCAACTGCTCAAGTCCGACGCCGGGCTCATCGGTTACGAACTGCCTCTGAACACCGCCAAGTATTCCAGCAAGCCCATCAGGTCCGTCAGCGTGAAGCTGGAACTCGAGACGAAGCGGTCGTTGAAATCCATCTACTCGCCGAGCCACGCCGTCGAGATCAAGCGCGACGGACCAAATCGCGCCACCGTCGGCTACGAAGCCAGCGATGTCGCGCCCGACACGGACTTCGCTCTCTACTTCTCGCCCGAGAAGGACGAGGTCGGCATCAACCTGCTCACGCATCGCGTCGCGGGCGAGGATGGTTATTTCCTGCTGCTCGCGTCGCCGGGCGTGGACGTGAAGGAGAACAAGCTGGTGAAGAAGGATGTGGTCTTCGTGCTCGACACCTCCGGCTCGATGGCGGGCAAGAAACTGGAGCAGGCGAAGAAGGCACTGCTCTTCTGCGTGGAGAATCTGAACGACGGCGACCGCTTCGAGTTGGTGCGCTTCTCGACCGAGGTGGAGCCTCTGTTTAATGAATTATGCTCCGCGACAAAGGCCAATAGAGACAAGGCAAATGACTTCGTTAAAGGTCTAAAGCCGATTGGCGGCACAGCCATTGATGATGCGTTGAAGATGGCGTTGAGGTATCGAAATATGAACCAAAAGATTTTTTCCTCCGAGGCTTTAGCTCGGGAATACGCCGCACGCCCCTTCATTGTGATATTTCTCACCGACGGCTTGCCCACCATCGGCACGACGGATGAACAGCAGATCCTCGATGGCGTGAAGAAATCCAGCGGCGGCAACGTGCGCGTGTTCTGCTTCGGCATCGGCAACGACGTGAACACCCACCTGCTCGACAACATCACCGAGCAGACCCGCGCCACCAGCCAATACGTCCTGCCCGACGAAGACCTTGAAGTGAAGCTCTCGAACTTCTACGCGAAGATCAAAGAGCCCGTGCTCGCCGACGTGTCGCTCAAGTTCACCGGCGACATCCGTGTCACAAAGCTTTATCCGTCTGCGCTCCCCGACTTGTTTAAAGGCGAACAGCTCGTGCTCGTGGGCCGCTACACGGGCAAAGGTTCCTCTGCCGCCGTAATTGAAGGCACGGCGAACGGCACGTCGCATCGCTTCGCAACCGACGTGAAGTTTTCCGACGAATCCAGCGACAACGATTTCATTCCGCGCCTTTGGGCCACGCGCCGCGTCGGTTACTTGCTCGATGAAATCCGGCTGCACGGCGAGAACCGGGAGTTGAAGGATGAAGTCACCGACCTCGCGCGCAAATACGGCCTCGTCACGCCTTACACCGCCTACCTCATCCTGGAGGACGAGGCCAAGCGCGGCGTCCCGATGGCGATGCAATCCATGCCGCAGATGCGCCAGGAGCAATCGCGATTTGCGATGGATGCGATGAAGGATCTGTCGAGCCGTTACGCGGGCGAGAAATCCGGCGCGCTGTCCGTCAACGCGGCGCGGGCGAACAAGTCGTTCCAGAATGCGTATAACATCGCTGAGGCGTCGTCCGGGTTTGCGGATGCAAATCGCTCCGTGACATTTAGCGAACCGGTGGCGACCGCCAAGCCGGCGGGCGTAGGTGGAGTGGCTGATGGAAGCATGAGCCTCGGCGTGGTGGGCTACGTGAACACCGACGCCAAGAGCGCGGGTCAGTTCGCGCAGAACGCGCAGTTTGTGAACGGCCGCAACTTCTTCAACAACGGCAACGCATGGGTGGATTCGCAAGTTCAGCAAAGCCAGCAGGCCCGCCGCGTGCGGCTGCAATTCAACTCGAAGGAATATTTTGCCTTCGCCGCCACCAACGCCGCCGCCCGCCCGTGGCTCGCGCTCGGCAACAACGTGCAGTTCGTGCTGAAGGATACGGTTTACGAAGTTTACGAATAACCAAGGAGAAGCATTCGCATGAAAACATCCCATCGCATCATCACCGTCGTCGCCGCGCTGGCCTTCGCTTGCGCCGCATTCGCCAAGGACGAAATCAAACCCGAGCCGAAGCCTGCCAAAAAGCCGCTCGTGCAGATTGCCGTGCTGCTCGACACCAGCGGGAGCATGGAGGGGCTCATCGAACAGGCGAAGGGCCAGCTCTGGAAGATCGTGAACGAGTTCCTCAAGGCGAAGCAGGACGGCCAGACGCCCGAGGTGCAGGTCGCGCTTTACGAATACGGCAAGAGCAGCTTGTCGGCGCAGTCCGGCTGGATCCGCCAGATTGTCCCGCTCAGCACCGATCTCGACAAGATCTCGGAGGAGTTGTTCGCCTTGAAGACAAACGGCGGCGAGGAGTATTGCGGCTGGGTCATCAAGGACGCGGTGGCAAATCTCGCGTGGAGCGATGACCCCAAGGTGTATCGCGCCATCCTCATCGCGGGCAACGAGCCGTTCACCCAGGGCCCCGTGAATTACGCCGACTCGTGCAAAGCTGCCATCGCGAAGGGCATCATCGTGAACACGATCCATTGCGGCACCACCGAGGAAGGGATCCGCACCAAGTGGCAGGACGGCGCGACGCTCGCCGATGGCAAATACATGGTCATCGACCACAACCGCGCCGTGGTCCACATCGAAGCGCCGCAGGACAAGGAGATCGCCAAGTTGAGCACGGACTTGAACCAGACTTACCTCGCGTTCGGCGCGAATGGCCGCGACGGTTATGCGCGTCAGGCGGCGCAGGACATGAATGCCGTGTCGCTTGCTCCCGCTTCTGGAGCGACTGTTCAACGCGCAGTGGCGAAGGCTTCTGCGAATTATATGAACTCCAGTTGGGACTTGGTGGACGCCGCGAAAGCCAAGGACTTCAAATTCTCGGATGTGAAGAAGGATGAGCTGCCCGCCGAGATGCAGAAGATGAGCGAGTCCGAACGTAAAGAGTTCGTGGAGAAGAAAGCCAAAGAGCGCGCCGAGCTGCAGGCGAAGATCCAGACGCTGAACAGCGAGCGCGAAAAATACGTCGCCGCGCAGATGAAGCAGCACTCCACTTCGAACACGCTGGATGCGGTGGTCATCACCGCCGTGCGCGAGCAGGCCGGCAAGCGGTCGTTCAAGTTTGAGTGAGCTGCACGGTCGGAGGAATCTTTCATGGGGTGTGTCGAAGGCTTGTCTTTCCCACTCAAACCAGCTGGCATGGCAGCAAGCACGAGAACACTGCCGCGAGGCCATGAATGAAAATCTAACAACGGCTCCCGTCCGGTGTCTTAAAGCAGCTGGCCCACCGAAACTCATGCCATCAAACATTGGAATATGAACATCCAGACCTACCGCCAACACGCCAAGAACCCTGCGGCCCTCGTGCTCTGCTCCGTGCTATTCATTGCCGGCTCGTTGAGCGCCGCGGACCCACTCACGCTCGATCCAGTGCTGGCCCAGATGCGGGCGGGTAACACCGATGCCGCCATCGCCATGGCCGACAAGATCATCGCTGCCAAGGATGGTCCGGCGGATGAAGCGCAGTTCCTCAAGGTGCAGGCGTTGTTCAACGCCCGAAAATACACGGAGGCAAGTGCGGCGGCGGATGTATTGGCGGCACGGTTTCCAAAATCCTCCTGGCGCTACAAAGCCACGTTCGTGAAGGCGCAGGCGTTGGTTGAGCAAAAGCAGTTCAAGGCGGCGGCGGCCATCTATCAGAGCGAGGCGGCGCGGTTGCTTTCGGCGGAACGTAAACAGGAGCTGGTCAGCGTGATTAGTTCTTTCGCAGACAAACTGGCCACACCCGCCGACCCCAATGTGCCGGACGCGCCGCAGCCCGATTTCAACAAGGCCTACAACCTCTACAACAAGGCGCTGGGCATGGAAATCTCCCGCGAGCTGCGCGATGAACTCCTGTTCAAGAAAGCCCGCGCCATCCAGCAGGCGGGCAATCACGGGCAGGCTGTCGCGGATCTTCAGGCGTATCTCACGGAGTTCGATCCCAAGTGGACCGGCCCGGCGGGTTCGGGCGCGGCGCGGTTGCCGATGCAGAATCCGCCGCCCGCTGGCAAGCACGTTGCCTTCGCGCACTACCGGCTGGCAGAGTCACAAATCGCCACCGGCAATCTCGCGGCGGGACGGATGGAATTGGAGGATTTGCAGAAAATGATCAACGAAGTTTCCGGAGCAAGAATGGTGTTTTCCGCAATCCTTCCAGAACTCTCCACTGACGAAGGCAAAAAACTCCCCGCCGAAATCCGCTGGCTCATGGTGCAATCCTACTTCGCACCGCCCGCCGGACTGATTTCCTCTCGCAACACCTTCACCGGCAATTCCGGCAACTTCGTCAATTATGTCGGCAACAATTCCAACGGCGGTGGCAATCCCAATTCCCCCGGCCAGACCATCGGCAACACCGGTGGGTTACCGACCGAGAACGCCATCCTCTACGTCCTGCGCGATGGCGATCTGGATGCGGGCGTGAAGGCCGCGCGCGATTTTCTCGCGGCGTTTCCCGAGGGCAGCCGCGCGGTGCGCGCCGCGTGGATGATCGCCGAGGCGTATCAGAACGCCGGTCGCGCGGACGATGCGCTTAAAGCCTACCGCAGTTTTATCACGGGCGAAGGTTTCCGGCTGCCGGACGGCGAGGCCGCGACGAAGTTCGACGAGGAACTCCGCGCTGCGCCCGCCACGCATCTTGCGAACCTCAAGATGCGTGCGCTGTTCCGCACCGGCCAGATTCTCAGCCAGCAGAAGAAGCGCACCGAAGCCATCGCCGCGTGGCAGAGCTATGTGAAGGATTATCCCAACGGCCCGCAATGGTCGGAGAGCCAGAACGCCATCATTGACGCGGAATTCCAGCTCGGCATGGACGCGCTCGGCGACAAGGATGAAAAGCTCGCCCGCGAGCGCTTCGATGAATTTCTCCGCGCCCATCCGCTCGATTCTCGTGCCCCGCGAATTTTTTATGTCTATGGCGCGATTCCCGAAGCCGAGGCCCGCAAGCTCGAAGAAGTCAAAGCGGACATTGTTCTTGGCGTCAGGGCGAACGAGCCCGCAATCACCAACGCCTACCGCTCCGCCATCGAAGAATGGTCCAAGCTCGTCAGCAAATATCCGCAAAGCCCGGAGGCCCGCACCGCGTTGATGAAGAGCGCGGCCATCCACGAGGAAAAATTCGGCGAATACGAAAAGGCGTTGCACCTCTACCGCAAGCTCGTCAACGAATTCGGCTACGGCGAAGCGAACAGCTCCATCACGCGGCTCACCGAGAAGTCGCTGGAGCTTTCCGCCGACCGCACCTTCCGCACCACGGAGAAAGCCGTCGTGAAGCTCAAGCTCCGCAACATCGAGAAAGCCACGTTCCGCCTCCACAAGATTGATCTGCAGGCCTACTTCCGAAAGATGCACGGTATCACCGGCGTTGAGGGACTGGACGTTTCGCTGATCCAGCCGGACAAGACGTGGGAATTCAAGGCCACCAATTATTGCAAATACAAGCCCATCGAGGCCGAGGTGGAAATTCCCTTTGCCGCCAGCGCGCCCGGCGCGTATGTCGTCACGGCGGGCGACGACGATTGGGAGTCCACCGTGCTCGTGCTGCGTTCCGACCTGGAAGTCGTCGTGAAATCCAGCCGGCGCGAAGTCCTCGCCTTCGTGCAGAACATGGTCACCGGCAAACCCGCCGCCAACGTGGACATCCTCGTCAGCGACGGTGCAGCAGTCGCGGCCACCGGCAAGACCGGCGCGGACGGCGTGTTCAAGACCACGCTCGATTCGCTCAAAGACCTTTCCGCCGTGCGCCTCTTCGCTTTGGGTGCGGGCCACGCGGCGTCGTTCAATCTCGATCTCGCCGGGCTGCAACTTTCCTCCGGCCTCACTGCCAAGGGTTATCTCTATACCGACCGCCCCGCGTATCTGCCGGGCGAAACCGTGTCGCTGCGCGGCATCCTCCGCGAAGTGCGCAACACCGCCTACGCCGTGCCGGAGAACAGCGAATTCAAGGTCAGCGTCACCGACCCGCAAGGCCGCCTTCTCTCGGAACAGACGGTGAAACTTTCGCGCTTCGGCACGTTCGATTCCACCTTCGCGCTGCCCGCCGCCACGGCCAACGGCCAATACGTCATTGCCGCGCATCAGGATCGCAAGGGCGGGGAGGCGTTGCATTTCCAGGGCACGTTCGAGGTCCGCACGTTCAAGCTGGAGAAGATCAAGCTCGCCCTCGACTTCCCGCGCCGCGTCTGGTTTCGCGGCGAAACGATCGAGGCAAATCTGCAGGCCGCGTTCTACTGGGGCGAACCGCTCGCCGAACGCGCGCTCCGCTGCACGTTGCCCGATGGCCGCACGCAGACCGTCACCACCGACGCCGAGGGCAAGGCGAAGCTCACTTTCGACACCACCGGCATGCGGCCCGGCTCGGCGCTCACGTTCACGGCGGCGCTCGACGGCGAAAATGTTTATGCCAGCGAGACCGTCACGCTCGCGCGGCTCGGGTTCGGCATCGCGGCCAAGCCCAGCCAGCCCGTCGTCATCGCGGGCGAGCCGTTCGATCTGAAACTCACCACCACCGGCGCAGACGGCAAGCCGGTGGCCGAGGCGCTGAAAATTTCCGTGCTGCGGATGGAGAAATCCAAGACCAGTCCCGTGCTCGCGTTGTTGCCGTGGAACGCCGCGCCCGCCACGACCGCCGCCGAGGTGAAGGATTCCGAGTTCGATCTCACGACCGCCACGAACGGCCTCGCGACGTTGCCGCTCAAGCTGGAGAAGGGCGGCACTTATCGCCTGCGCGCCACCGGCACGGATCGTTTCGGCCAGACCATCACGCATCAGACCTCGGTGGAAGTTTCCGATGAGAGCGACGCCACCAAGCTCCGCCTTTTCGCCGAGAGCGCCACGCTCAAGGTCGGCGCGGACGCCACGGTGCGGCTGCATTCGCGGCTGGCGAAGGGCCTCGCGCTCGTGACGTTCGAGGGCGAGACGATTTTGCGCCATCGCATCATCGAGTTGAAAAAGGATTACAACGAAATCCCCGTCGCGGTGGGCAATGAATTGTTCCCGAACTTCCGCCTCGCCGTCGCCGCGCTGGACGGACGCGATCTTCGCACGGTGAACAAGGACTTCGCCGTCGAGCGCGAATTGAAAGTCGCCGTGACGCCGAAGAAGGCGGCGTTCCTGCCCGGCGAAAGCGCCCAGGTGGAAATCACCGTCACTGACCAGACCGGCAAGCCCGTCGCGGGCGAGTTCAGTCTCGCGCTGGTGAACGAGGCGCTCTACGCCGTGTGCGCGGATAACACCACGCCCATCCTCGACTTTTTCCAGAAGGACGCACGGCGCCACGCCGAGTTCCATGTGGGCGCGACGTGTGCGTTCCGCTACACCGGGCGCACACGCGCCGTGTGCAAGGAGATCGTGGATGAAAGCAGCCGGTTGGAGCGCGGGATGGCGGAAAGGGAAAAACTGGATGTGCTGCGGAGTCAAATGTCCTATGCCCAGCCAGTGAACACTCCAGCACCAGCGACGCGCGCACCTCGTCAGAGTGGGGCGCGATTTGGGAGCGGCGGCGGGTGGGCTGGTGATAGAGACGAAGCGGCAGCGGAGAAAGCGGCAGATTTCAACCAGCCGGACGATGACGGGCGCGCAGACAAAAATGCCATAACCAGGAAGCTCGTGCTATCCGGCAGCTCGACTTACAGCGGTGGAACAATCGTCAACGGAGGCACGATGTATTGGGACGGCAATGTTAGCGGCCTAGCCTCCGCCATCACCCCGCGCACCGAAGTTCGCGGCGAAGGCCGTTGGTTGCCCGCCATCGTCACCGGCGCGGACGGCAAGGCGCTCGTCACCGTGCCCATGCCCGAGACCACCACCGCGTGGCGCTTGACCGCGCGCGGTTGCACCGTGGAAACGCTCGTCGGCCAGGCCACCGCGCCGACGCTCACGCGCAAAGACTTTTTCGTGGAACTCAAGACGCCGTCCTTCTTCCGCGAAGGCGATGAAACCCGCGCCGTCGCCCGCGTCCACAACCTCACCGATTACGCCGGGCCGGTGACGCTCAAGCTCCGTGTGCTCGACGCGCGCGACAAATCGAAAGTCATCGCCGAGCGTGAGACGAAAGTGGATGTGAAGGCGCAGGGCGGTGCAGAAGCCACGTTCCCCGCCGTGACGATTCCTGCGTCGCTGAATGTCACCACGGAATTGACCGGCACGGCAGGCACGAACGCCGACGCACTCACGCTGGACACTCCCGTGCGCCCATGGGGGCTGCAATACGCCGCGCACGCCGGCGGCATAACGGACGCGGACACCGCCGCTGTGGTCGGGCTGGACGGGTCGCGGAAATATTCCTCGCTCTGGATGAGCGTGGCGCTCGGACCGGATATCCGCACCGCTGTTCTCGACATGGCGTTGCGGCGCGGTTCAGTTGGCATTTGCAGCGACATGGCGCGGTTGAGTCCGTTGCCCTACGGCGACACGCCGGCGAATGACCTGCTCGCCGCCGCTGCTGCGTTGCGTTACGCGAACACCGGCAAGGTGGATGAAACCTATCCGCGCCAGCTCGCCGCCCGCGCCCGCGCGCTCGTGGCGTCGCTCATCGCGAGCCAGGACGGCAACGGGAATTGGAACTGCCAGACGCTCGGCCAGCTCACCACGGCGCGCGTGTTCTGGGCGCTCATCGAGGCGCGCAACAGCGGCATCGTCGTGAGCAAGGACGCGATCGAGAAGGCCGCCACCGCGCTGCAAAGACAATTTGAAGCGTGTGATGCGAACGACAACGACAGCAAGGCGGTCATCCTTCATGCGCTCTCGACGGACAAGCGTGCGGACTTCGCGAATTGCAACCGGCTCTATCGCGAACGCAATGCGCTGGGCAACTCGACGCTCGCGCACCTCGCCCGCGCGTTCGGCAACCTGGAGCGGCGCGAGATCGCGACGGAACTCGCGACGTTGCTCGAAGGCAAAGTGAAGTTGGACGGCGGCAAACCTGTGGTGTGGGAAGGCGGTTGCAAGACGACGTGGTTGAACGACACGGACGAAACGACGGCGATGGTGCTGCTCGCGTTGGCCGAGACCAAGCCCACGGCGAAGGCAGCGGGCGCGGCGGCGGATGCGTTGCTGTGCGCGCATGGCTGCTTCGGCTTCCCGTATCCGCGGGCGCACGGCCCGGCGGTGGCGGCGCTGTCGGCGTGGTTTGCCAACGGCTTGACGCAGTCCACGGACATGGAAGTGGCGGTGGTTGTGAACGGCAAGGAGATTGGCACGGTGAAGACAGTCGCGACGCTGGGGCAACATCTGTTGCGCGTGCCGAGCGACTTGCTCAAGGCGGAGAAGAACGTCGTCGAGTTCAAGATGAAGGGGCGTGGTCGCTACACCTACGCGGCGACGCTGTATGGGTTTTCGGCGGACATGAAGAGCGCGCGAGACATCATACCCGTGATGAATCGCGTGCAATCCTTGCATGCGCCGTTGGAATACCGCGGCAAGCCCATCGCAGCCAGCAGCAGTTCACCGGTCAAGAAGGTGGAGAACGCCCAGCGTGTTCATGTCGTGGTCAGTTCCGATCGCGGCTTCCGTTGGAATGACAATCGTTACGTGCTTGAAATTGCCCTGCCTGCCGGCGCGCGCCTGGACGAAGGCTCGTTGAGGTGTAACCCGGAGAGTCAAGTGACAGGCAAGGAAATAACCGAATCAACCATCACCCTGTTCTTTGCTCATAATCAATACAACGTCAGCTTTGATCTTGCGGGCTATGTTCCTGGCAGGTTCCAAATGTTACCACCGGTCATCCGCGAGCTGGGCAACCCGAACTTCATGACTATCGGTCCGGTGTCCGAACTCACGGTGCTGGCCACGGGCGAGAAGTCGCCGGACGAATATGAGATGAACCGGGGTGAGCATTACGAACTCGGCAAATGCTATTTCGATGACGGCGACTATGCGACTGCGCTGGAACATCTGACCGTTGTTTACAGGGAGGAACGCACCTACAACGAGAGTGAGCTGGCGCGGATGCTCCTGTGGATTTACACGGCGGAAAAATATTACGACGCGAAGAAGATCGTGGATTTGTTTGAGGTGCTGCGCGAGCGGTATCCGCAGTTGGAGATTCCCTTCGAGAAAATCCTCGTGGTCGGCAAGGCTTACACGGACATCGGCGAGTTCGAGCGTTCGTGGCTGGTCTATCGCGCGGCCATCGCAGCGAGCTTCAACAACGACTCCGGCATCAGTGCGGTGCTGGAAGACGAAGGGCGTTTCCTCGGCTCAGTTGATTTCCAGAAGCGCATCTGGCGCGAATACCCCGACACGGCGGAGGTGGTCTCGAGCTACTTCGCGCTGTCACAGCTGCTGTTCGAGAAGGCGCCCAAGGCGCACACGTTGCCGAAGGAGGACGGCGTGCAGCCGGAAAAGATCGCCCTGCTCAGGCGTACGGCGGATCTGCTCTACTCGTTCCTGGCGCTGTATCCGAAAGACCCGCTGTCGGACGATGCTGGCTTCAGTCTGGCGAACTGCGCGCTGACGTTGAAAAATTATCCGCTCGTCGTGGCGTTGGGGGATGAGTTCGCGAAGAAATTCCCGGACAGCCAGTTTGCCCCCGGTTTCAAATACATGACGGCGCTTGGGCTGTTCTGGCAGAACAAATATGGCGATGCGCTCGCCGCCGCGAAATTCGTGGCCGATGGCGACAGCAAGGATCGCGATTACGCGCGTTACATCCTCGGCCAGATCTATCACGCCGAGAGCAAGCCCAAGGACGCGATCGTCTGGTATGAAAAAGTGAAGACGCTTTACCCCGACGCCGCCGAGGCCATCGGTTATTTCGAGAAGAAGAGCATCGGCCTCGACGAGGTCAGCGTCATCAAGCCCGGCGCGCCTGCTGAACTCACGCTCAAATACCGGAACATCAAGGAGGCTTCGTTCCAAGTCTACCGCGTAGATTTGATGAAGCTCTATCTTCAGCAAAAGAATCTTAGCGCGATCACCAGCGTCCAGCTTGCCGGCA
>JBEGQI010000181.1:0-4469 GCA_041181065.1 Verrucomicrobiota bacterium
CCGGTCTGCGCCAGCACTTCGCGCAGCATCGTGAGGTCGAGCCCGAGCGCGGCGCCGAGGCCCAATCCCTCCGCCAGCGCGGCGGTGTTGCAGTTCATCACCATGTTCACGAGCGCCTTCACCTGCGCCGCCTGCCCCGCCGCGCCGATGTAGCGCAACGAGCTGCTGAGTTTTTCCAGGATCGGCTTCGCGCGCTCGAACGCCTCGGTGCGTCCAGCACACATGAGATAAAGCGTGCCCTCACGCGCCTGCGGGATGCTCGACGCCATGCACGCTTCTAGTGATTGCGCCCCCTTCGCCTCACACTTGCCCTGCACCCACACGTGAACGGCAGGCGTGATGGTGGCGCAGTTGATGAAGAGCTTGCCCTTGGCGCGGCTCAACAATCCGCCGGCGTAGATGCTCTTCATCGCCTTGTCGTCGGTGACAACGGTGATGATGATATCCGAGAGCGCGGTGACGCTCTTGAGGTCGTTGGCAGCGACGCAGCCAAGTTCCGTGGCGAGCGTTTGCGCGGCAGGCGCATGCAAATCGAACACGGCGGCGATGGTGTAACCGCAATCCTTCAGGCGCCGCGCCATGTTCGCGCCCATCCGTCCCACTCCGACAAAGCCAATTTTTTCGTTCATGAAAGTGTCTTTCGATTTGGAGGCAACAGGAGGCACTAAGGACGGAAAGAAATCCAGCCCAGAGCTAAGGAGCGCAAACGGCTCGCCTGCGAATTGATTGTTGCACGAGCGGGCGAGCCGCCCGCGCTCCGATCACGGCACGCGGATGCGGTAAAACAATTGCGGCGTGCCTAAGCTCACGGCGTTCGTGAAAGCGAAGTTGCCGCTGCCGTCGAACTGGTTCGTCGCGATTGGTGTCCAGCTAGCAATGGGCGTGGCCATGTTGGTGGCCGTCAGCACGGAGTAATTTCCGCCGGGTGTGCCGCCCGTGCCGGAAAGAATGAGATTGCCGCCGGTATACACCGGGGCGCCGAGTGTCGGGGGGGCTGTCGAGGACACGATGAGATTCACCTGCCCGGGCGTGTTCGTGGACAGCGTGTAGTTGTAACCCGCCGGAGTGCTGGCCAGCGTGAGCGCACCGATCTCATAGCCGTTGGCGGGAATGTAATTGAACAGCGTGTAGGTGCCGGGACCGAAGCCCGCGACGCCCGTGACGTAAATCTTGCCAGCAAGGGACAGGGCGCCGTTGACGTCCACCCGGTCGCTGCTGGTGCCGAGTTCAAACTCGAGTTTGGTGAGGTCGCTGAGCGAGAGGTCGCCGTTGAAGGTCAACGTGCCCACAGTATTTCCGGGAGCGAGCGTGGCGTTGTCATAGACGGTCGTCGCGCCCGCGATGATGCCCGCACCCGTGATCGTCGCGCCGGGCAGGATGTCCACTTCGGCTGTGCCGGTCGCGCTGCCGGTCGTGTTGTTCACGCGCAACGTTCCCGCGCTGACAGTCGTGCCGCCGGTGTAAGTGCTCGCGCCGCTCAGCGTCAATGTTCCCGTGCCGTATTTGTTCACCACGACGAGACTGCCGGGAACCTGCGTGAAACTGCTGATGACACCGCTGAAGCTCGCGCTGCTGTTGTTTTCGCCGATGTTGTAGATGGTCGGTCCGGTTTTGAAGTTCGACTGCGGGCCCGTCAACGTGCCCGAGCCCGTGAACGCACCGAGCCGGATGGAATTCCCGGCGTCGCGCGGTTGCAATGTGCCATTGATGACCAAGGTCGGCACGAGCGAACCGAAAGTGTTACCGCTGGAATCTGATGAGAATCGCAGAGTGCCGCCCGACTGGATGTTGATGGTGCCGAGGAAGCCATCGAACTGCGCGCTGGTGGTGCCGCTGAAGCTGACGCCGTTGACGATGTTCAGCGTGCTGTTGGCAGCGCCGATGATCAATCCATTGAAGCCGTTGCCCAGTCCGCCGGAGGAACTCACGGAACCGGTCTGACCCGCGGGGATGTTCACCGTGTTACCCGGGAAGATGAGGCTGCCCGCGAGATTGAGCGTTGCGCCGCCGCTGATGCTGACGATGCCGGTGCCGAGGCTGTTAGGGTTGGCGAGTGAAATGGTGCCGCCGCTCAGGTTCACGTTGCCGAAGTAGCCGCTGTTCGTCGAACTGATGGTCAACGTGCCGGAACCGGACTTGAACAGCACCCCGCCGCCGGAATACGCGCCGGGCCCGGTGAACGTGTAGTTGGCGCTGGAGTTCACGATGATGGCCGAAGGCCACACGGTTCCCGACAGCGAAATCGACGGAACGCTGGAGCCGGTGTTGTCGAAGGTGACCGAGTCGAGGTTGAAGAACTGGTCCTGCGCGGCGCCGTTCAGCCAGTTGGCCGTGCCGACATCCCACGTCGAATTCACGTAACCGCCCCAGATCAATCCCGCTGCGGGTGTGCCGGAGACATTCAACGCCAGAGCTCCGGGCACGGAAGTATCGAACGCGAGCGTTTGGCGTCCACCCGTGCCGCCGCCCCAGGCAACATTCGCCGCCGAGCCACTCGTCGTGGTGCCACCGGAGATCAAGGTGTAAGTGCCGTTCGCCAGCGCGCCGTTCACGAACAGCGGAATCAAAGTGCTAGAGCCGCCCAACATCAGCGTGCCGCCGCCGAGCGAAATCAAATCGTTCACCCCGCTGCCCGCAGTGGTGTTGCTGGAGAGTTCAAACAGCAACGTGCCGCTGTTCAAGGTGAGGCCGCCGTTCATGACGAGCGTCCCGACGCTGTTGCCCGGTGCAATCTTTCCGCCACTGTTCGCAGTCACCAACCCACCGATCGTTCCGGTGCCGCCCAGCGTGGCAGCGTTGGAGATGACGACGGGGCTGAGCGCGTTGTTGCCATTGATGAGCAGTGTGCCCGCTCCGATGGCGGTCGTGCCGCTGTAGGAATTATTGCCGGTCAGCGTGAGTTTGCCACCGCCCAACTTGGTGATGCCACAGGCGGGGATGTTTGTCCCGCCAATGTTGCCGTTGGTGATCGCGCCGCTGAACGTGGTGTTCAAGTTCTTGCCGCCGATGACGTAGGTCGTGCTGGGCGTGGTGCTGCCGGCGCCGCGCAAGGTCGTGTTCGCACCGCCAGCGAGCGAACCCAGCGTGATGGTTCCACCGTCGCGCGTGAGCATCGTGGCGCTGTTGGTGCCAAGGTCGAACGCCGTGCTGCTGCTGCCCGTGCCGCCCTGCCAGCGGAAGAATCCGCCACCGTTCAGCGTGAGAGTGCTGCTGTAACCACTCAAGCTGCTGCCCGAGCGCATGGAGAGCGTTCCCCCGCTGCCGGTGTTGATGTAGAGCGGTTGATTGCCGGTGATAGCGCCGTTCAAGCCTTGGTTATTATTGCCGCTGCCTAGCGTGACGATAGTGCTGGGAACAGCGACATCGATGGGATTGACGTAAAGGGCCGGACCGCCCGGCGCCGCCAAGGTCATCGCCCCGCCGTTCATCGTGATGGTGCCGGAACCGCTCACGATGTTCGTCCCGGCGAGCGTGAGCATACCGGAGTTCAAAGCAATTCCGCCCGAGAACGTATTCGCATTACTCAGAGTAAGACTCCCAACGCCGTCCTTGACCAATTGCATCGAGCCGCTCAGCAGACCGCTGCCGCCGAAAATATAATCCTTCGCAGCGTTCACATTCATCGTGCCCGGCGACACTGTGGTGGTGATGTTGATGAACGTGTTGTTGGAGCCGGTGTCGTCGAAGACCACGTTGTCATTCGCACTAAACGCCATAAGATTCGTCCCGTTGAACCAGTTCGCCGCGCTGGTGTTCCAAACGTTGCCGACGCCATCGCCACGCCACGTGAGGTTGTCCGGCAACGCCGGCGGTGCAATCGACAGCCCGATGACTGCTCCGAAGCCAACGGCACCGTTGACCGGTGGCGCTTGCGGCGACACCAGCACGTCCACGGTCACCTTGTAACTGACAGCGCCTTCGGTGATGCCGAAATCAAACCGGCCCAACCCGGCAAAACCAGCCGTGGGCGTGAAGCGCGCGAGATTGCCGTTGGTCAGTGTGATGGTGCCATTCACTGCGTTACTCACCACGAACGTGGGCGCAGTGAATCCGCCCGCCCAATTGGTCAGCGCGATGGTGATAGCGATATTGGTTTGCGTGGCGGCATGCGGGCCGGCCATCCAATTCAAATAATTTTCGAGGAGCGTGTAACCGGTTGCTGTGTTTGTGAGCGGGTTGGCTGACGACGGATTGGAGCCGAGCGCGAGTTCCCAATAGTCGGGCATGCCGTCGTTGTCAGTGTCGGTCGCGGGCGCAACGCCAGTGATGGTGCCATAGCCGTTGTTGCCGAGCCCGGTCTGGGTCTGACTGCTGTAAAGTCCGCCGTCCGGTCCGGTGGTGTTGGCGCCGGTCCCCACCGTTCCGTTGCCCAGCGTGCGGATCTGACTAACGACCAGCGCATCCATCTCATCACGCGGCATCGTGCCGGCGCCGGACATCGTGTAGATCGGAAGAGCACACGTCTGAAC
>JBEGQI010000182.1:0-3876 GCA_041181065.1 Verrucomicrobiota bacterium
GGAAGCAACCGCCCGCGGAGATCGCCACGAACATGCGCTTGGCATTTTTCGGATCGAGCAAGATGGTGTGAACGGCCATGCCGCCCGCGCCCGGCTGCCAGAGGCTCCCTTTTACCTGCCGCAACCCGGACAACTCCTGCCACGTCTTGCCACCGTCGGTCGTTTTGAAAATGGCCGCGTCCTCGACGCCCGCGTAGGCCGTGTCCGGGTCGGTCAAAGAAGGTTCGATGTGCCAGACGCGTTTGAACTCCCACGGATGTTGCGAGCCGTCATACCACTTGTGCGTTCCCGCGTCGCCGGCATAGACGAACTTGTTGCTCTCGCCCTTGGGGAAACCTCCTTCACCCTGCAAATCCTCCGGGCGACTGCCGGGCGTGTGCCACGTCTTGCCGCCATCGTCGGAGCGCTGGATGATCTGACCGAACCAACCGCTTGATTGCGAAGCGTAGATGCGATTCGGGTCAGCGGCGGAGCCTTTGAGATGATACATCTCCCAGCCCGCGAAATGCGGACCGCTGATGTCCCAATGCTTTCGCGCACCATCCGCCGACAGGATGAACGCGCCCTTTTTCGTGCCGACCAGCAATCTGACCTTGCTCATAAAACGCCTTTGAGTTTTCGGTCCGCTCCGGGGCCGCTATTTGCCGTTCTGCTTCGGTAAACCTTCCAGATCCCACAACAACCATTCGTCGTTGGCCACGTATTTCTTCAACTTGTTGTCCCAACGCTTGGGCACTTCCGCCGCCAGCTTTTCAAGGAACGGCAGCAAAGGATTCTGCGGCGGATGCGCCGCTTCCTGCTCGTCCATCGGAATCGACTCCCAGCCAAACTTTTTGACGTAAGGCGCGAACCCGAACCCGTCGAAGAAACTGTTCGACCCGATGAGCGGCATATACCACATGCTCGGGATCGCGCGCGGGTTGGGCTTGATGGGCACCTCCGTCGCCAGCTTGTCCAGCAACGCCAGCCCGTCTTTGTCATCCTTCAAGTGGGCACGCAACTTGTCCAACGTCGGAAACGTCACCGGCGGACTCACGAACAACACCGGCTTCCATTGCTGCCGCGACAGGATGATCTCATGCGCCGTGCCGACGCTGTAGATGTTCGTCGGGCAATACGCGATGGTGAAGTCGCTCGTATCCACCATCCGCAGATCGATGTGCAACGTCTCCCAGAACTTGTCCGCGATATTGGCACGCGTCTCGTCCCCCTGCTCGCCCTTCTCGAACGTCCAATGCTCGCGCGCATCGATGGTGTTCACGTCCTCCAAGCCGTATTGATGCAACCCGCGCACCGCCGGCTTGAACCACGGATCGAACACGATGCCCTCGAACGACCGGATGAAATCACCGACGCGATTGCGCCAGCCGAACTTCTTCTCCGTCGCCCGCGACGCCACGAAATCCATCGGCCCGGACAGATACACACGCGCGCCCCGCAAGTGGTTGGTCGGTTGCATGGAGGTGAAATTAACCAGAGCCACGGCAAAAGCAAACCGACACGCAACCAGTCCCCGCAACGTTGCCCTTCTTCAACCGTCGCCAGACGCTTGCAACCAGCGACTGGGACCACCCAAGCCAGGGTGGAAATTCAGATGGAACCTCGTGACCTCGGCTGCTACGTCAGGTAGAGGACGCAGCCCCCGCACGCCGGAAATGTGCTACTGCCTCCCGCGTTCATTTATCCCGATCAAACGGTCGGCTGACTGACCGGGATTAACCTCCGACCGTCATACTTGAACGCCGGACTAACACAGTCTGACCTCAGACCGCCATACTTTTACACCATACCGTGATACTTTAATGCCGGACCGGCACAGATTAACACCAAACCTTCACAGATTAACGTCGGACCAAGACAGATTAACGCTGGACTGTCATAGTCTAGGGTTAGACCGTCACAGTCTAGCGTCCTCCCATGACGGTTTGATGCCCGCCTGATACAGTTTGAGCTCCTACCGTCTCGGTTTGACATCAAACCGAACCACTTTGATATCCGACTGGAACGATTAAGCCTCTGAAGTGAATGGTTTCAGCTCCAAATGGCTGCCGGTTTGCAGTTACCAGGTGAAATGTCCCTCCTCATGACCCCAAGCGACCTACCCTTGCCTCATACCGACGACCGCAAAGGGCTGACAGCCCGTCATATGATAGCCCGGGCTGAAGGCCCGGGAACCGCGAGCACAAATCATCTCAAGGCCTGAAAGGCCGGCACAATCAGCGCGACCATCTCCACAAATGTTCCGCCCCTACAGGGCGGCGGAGAATTTTGGCGTGACGAAACCCGGGGCTTCACCCCGGGCTTTAACAGAACGGGCTTTCAGCCCTGTGCATATTGTCTGCGCGCCGCGAACGGGGTGAGCCGCCCGCACTGCCTAAACTTTCTGACGACCTTCTGACTTGCAACGACGGCAGGCAGAGGACTGCCCACCCTACCTCCGCGAAACCAACCGCCAGCCCGGCCTCATGTAGCCGCCGAAGTGACGAGGAGCATTTGGGAAAAGTTTAACCACGGATGACGCAGATTGACGCGGATGAGGATTTCCATCCTCAGGAGCGCCGGCGGCCAAGGTTTGTTTCTCAGGGCCACCGCAATTGATAAAAGCCTGAAGAACCGCTCGTCGGCAGGGAAACACTGACCACCCCGTTGTTGGTCGTGCGTGGTGTGTTCATAACGGTTGGAGTCACGCCCAATGCCGGATAGTAAACCAGGGTCCAATCAGCCGAGCCGACGCCCCACGAGAGCGTCAGGTTGCCGCCACCGCTGGTGGTCGAGAACAATGCTGGACGCGCAATTCCCGGAGCGACACGGGTGAGGAAAACGTCGCCTGTTCCGGAAGCGTTGGTGAGTGTGGTCGCGCCAAAGTTAGCCGGGCCGATATAACTGCCCGTCACATAGGCGGAGCTCCCGGCGTCGGTTCCCAAAGCAAAACCATAATCGTAATTCGTCCCACCACCTTGATAGGCGGAGAGGATGTTTCCCGATTGGTTGTAGCGCACCACGAACATATCAGCCTGACCAAGCGAGCCCGGCGCCGTAAGCGAGAGGCCGTCAAAATTTGCGGTGCCTGCAAATTCTCCGGTCACCCAGCAGATTCCCGAACGATCGACGCTGACACCATAACCGGCGACATCCCCGTTGCCGCCTCCCACACGCACCCAGCGCAGTTGTCCGTTGGGTTGGTAACTGGCTACGAACATCGCGACGCCCGCGCCCGGCGCCACCACGTTGGTTCCGACGAAGCTAGCGGTTCCAACAAAGTATCCTGTGACCGCGACATTTCCATCCGGCCCCACGGCGACACCCCAGGATTCCTCATCACTCGGCCCACCGCCCTGCCGGACCCAAACAAGGTTTCCGTTCAGATCATACTTTGCGAGAAACGAATCGTTCCCGCCAAACGTGGTCACTGGCGTGCCATCAAAAGTAGCCGTGCCGCCCAGGATGCCAGCCATGTAAATGAATCCAGCCGGATCGTAAGCGAGGGCGCGGCCAGAATTGCAACACGCGGTGGCAGGAATCAATTTCGCCCACAGGATGACGCCACCGGGCGAATACTTCGCCAGAAAACTACCCGCGCCATTGATGGACAAGCCGCCGAAATCCAACGCCCCGTTGCAAAAGCCGCAAAGGTAGATGTTCCCAGCCGAATCCGTGGTCACGCCGTAACCCCGATCATCAGCCAACCCTGGCGCGGTGCGAACCCACAACAGATCTCCCGTTGGACTATATTTCGCGACGAACGGATCATTGCTACTGATTGGGCCCCCCTGAACTAGGCCATTGAGGGTGAGATGGTTTTTCGGATAACGAAAAGAAAACCATCATGAAGAAGACACATCATACGACGGAGCAGATTATCCGGATCCTCAGGGA
>JBEGQI010000183.1:0-7448 GCA_041181065.1 Verrucomicrobiota bacterium
ACCATCGATGTGCGTCTCGTTACCTGCGTGATTGCGCAGCCTCATTTCTGTCCCGATGCGTGCGCGTTTGCCGGGCCTCATCATCGCCCACCAGTCGTTCGTAGAATTCTCTTCGAGCAAAAACACTTCGAACAGCCCCCCAGTTTTTTTGTTCACACTGCGAAGTCGCGCGGGAATGACTCGTGAGTTGTTCAGCACGAGAACATCGCCAGCTTGCAGGTAGTCAGTCAGGTTGCGGAAACTTTTGTGGGCAATCTCTCGCGCTGCCCGGTTGAGGACGAGCAGTCGGGACGCATCACGTCGTTCCGCCGGAACTTGGGCGATTAAATCCGGTGGCAGCTCAAAATCGAAATCGGCCGTCCGCATGGCACGGATACTATATCAGAAGAAAGTTCAGCAAGTCGAAGATGGATTTGGAAGGCAAGTTAGGTGGGTCAAAGCGAAGGTTTTTTGACATTTTTTGGGGTTTTTGGCACTTTAACCAGCGTTAAAGTAAGTTTCAGCCCAAGTCTGGGCGTTTTCTGTGAATAACTTTTGAATAATGCGCGTTGACGGTAGGGGGTGGAAATGGGTAAAAATCCATCGTCGTGGGTGAAAATGTGGTAAAAACGGGCGTTGAGTGGGCGGCGATGGAGTATGTGAATAACGATGGACGGGAACCAACAAGTGCAACGGATGTATTACAACTCGATCTACCGCTATGCGGCAGACGAGCGCCGTCGCGTTCAAGTTCCTGCGATGTGGCGGCCCGTAGAGGAAGGGGTTGAGTTCACTTTGATCCTCTGGCCGGCGTCGCATGAAGGTCCGTGCTTGCGAGTTCTGCCGCCGAAGGAAATGGCCAAGTTGATGGACTCGATCGAGACGATGCCCAATGGCGAACGCAAGACAGCGCTGAAGCGCGTGATCGGCACAGCCTCGGTGCAGGTGGCTTTGGATCGTGGCGGGCGCATCTGCATTCCCGAGGACATGGCGGGCGGCGCGGGTATCAAGGCCAAGACCGAAGTGGTGTTGGTTGGACTTCTGGATCGTTTCGAAATCTGGAACCCGGATCGTTACGAGCGCGTGAAGGCTGCGGATGCCGTTCTCGTGCAGGAAGCGTTCAAACTAATGGAATAATCATGAGCTTGGGAAAACTTTTAGCAACAGGTCGGAGCTTGATGGGGGGCGCGCCCGGAACGGGGCGCTACAACATCAGCGATTGCAATCGGCTCCCAAAGTTTGGCGCAGCCAAGAATCCTTTCGCGCCTTCAGCGACTTCTGAGCCGAAGGCGGTTATGACCGGACCCAAGCCGGAAGTTGTTGCGGTATCAGTTCCGGAAGCTCAGGTGGTCGAGGAACGCGTCGCGGAGTTGGTGCGTGTGACGGCGTCGGTTTGTCAGACGCAGCCGGATGCGGCTGTTTCTGTTCAGCCGCACAGCGAGACGCAGCGGATCCCTGAACTGGCGAACCAGCCTGTGGCGGATGCCCCTTCAGCAGGGGGCGGTAGCAAAGTCACGCTAGTCGTGGGTTGGGTGATGAGTGTTGCGGTGATTGTTGGCGGCTTGGCTTCAAGTTCGCTGCGCCAGGCGTGGCAGGCACTCCGGGGTTTCAGTTGGCGTCCGTTACCGCAAAAAGCGCGCGGATTTGCGTGCCAAACGTGGCAGCGAGCGAAGGGGCTCTCGTCGAAGCTCGTTGGGCTGATTCGCCGTCGAGATTCAAAGGCGGTCTTTCCGCGGCTGGGCAAGCCTGCGGTGCAAACTGAGCTCTCGTTGGAAACGGTGCAGGTTGTTCGCAACAGTCTGGAGGATTCCGATCTCGAAGTTGTGACGGCCAGCACGACGACATCGTCGCAAATCGCGCCGACGAAGCCAGTGTTGGGGTCCAAGCGTGGGCCAGTGCCTCCGGCATTGAAGAAGATCACCGGCCCATTGGTGAGCGTGAAAGCGTTCGAGCAGGCGATGGATTGAGAGGAGCCGATGCGCAGTGGCGAGCTTCGTGCACAAGTCAGTGATGCTGGCGGAAGTGCTGGAAGCGTTGAGGCCACAGGCCGGCGGGCGATACGCCGATGGGACGCTCGGTGGAGCTGGACACGCGGCCGCCATTTTGGCCGCGAGTTCGCCGGATGGGTGGTTGTTCGGGTGTGATCGCGATCGCGTCGCGATTGAAGCGGCGAAGCAGCGGCTAGCAGAGTTCGCGGGACGGTTCGAGATGCGGCAGGGGAATTTCGCTGAACTGGCGGACTGGGTGCCGGCAAATAGTTGTGACGGAATCATTCTCGATCTAGGGGTTTCGTCGCCGCAGCTGGATGTCGCGGAACGCGGGTTCAGTTTTCAGGCGGATGGCCCGTTGGACATGCGGCTCGATCAATCGCAGGGCATCACAGCGGCCGACTTGGTGAACGGTGCGCCGGCCGAAGAACTGGCCAGGATTTTTTGGGAACACGGCGACGAGCGCGAGTCGCGGCGGTTTGCGCGGGCGATCGAGATGGATCGCAAAGCGCGCCGGTTCGAGACGACGCGGCAGTTGGCCGAATTGATCGAACGGTTGAGTCCGCGTGGTGGACGGAAGGCGCATCCGGCGACGAAGGTGTTCCAAGCGCTCCGCATCGCGGTGAATGATGAGTTTGAGTCGCTGGTGCGTGGGTTGGATGCGGCGCTGAAGATTTTGAAGCCGGGTGGACGGTTGGCGGTGCTGACGTTCCATTCGAAAGAAGATTCGCTGACCAAGCGTTGGATGCGGGATCGGTCGCGCGACTACGAGTTTGACGGGGAAGTGGATGTGCCCGCGCTGCGTCGGCCGCGTGTGCCGGAAGTGGAATGGGTGACGCGCAAGGCAATCATTCCCAGCGATGCGGAGTTGGCGGACAACCCCCGCAGCCGCTCGGCTCAATTGAGAATCGCAGAGAAGATTTAGATGGCTCGAAATCGTAAATATCAGACGAACGCGGTCCGGTTTGCGCCGGCGGCACGGGCGTTCCTGCTTTGTGCGTTCATCGCCCTCGCAGGTGTGGGTTATGTCTGGCAGAAGAGCCGGATCGATGAGCTCAGCAAGCAGATCAAGGAGCGCGAGCAGAAGCTCGCCGCCTTGAAGTTGAGCAATGACAAGTTGCGCAAGCAGCTGGCGACGTTGCAATCGCCGCCGAGCCTGATGGCGCGCATCAATGATTTGAAGCTGGGTCTGGTGCCGGCGACGCCCAAACAAGTGTGGCGCCTCACTGAACCGTCGATGGAGCCGGAGGCGATGGCGGGCACGACCAATCTGCAATATGCAGCGGGTCGCAACGCATCGCCGCGGATGCAGTGAGATTTTTTGCCGCCGCCCGCATTGCGGTCGGATGAGGAACCGAACGCTGCGGGCGGCTGGCAGAAGTATTGGGCGCGTGAGTGGCGCGCCGTCAGAAGGAACCGAAAGAGAATTTTTCCACTGCCGCCCGTGACGCCGTCGGATGAGGAACCGATCGCCACGGGCGGCGGGTGGAGAGTTAGATTCAGAGATCCGCCTCCGTGCCGGTCCGACCGGCAGCGAGGGTGCGGATAAAATGTGAGACATGGCCAAACGACTTCAATATTACCGCGTGCTGGCGCTGGTGCTGGTGCTTTGCACCGGTCTCTTCGGCCTTGCGGGTCGTTTGGTTTATCTGCAGGTGTTCCGGCATGATGAGTTGCGCGCCTTGGCGCGTGCGAACACGGAGCGCGAATTCATGCGCGAGCCCAAGCGCGGAGATATCCTTGATGTGAAGGGTAATCTCCTCGCGACGAGTGTCTTCGTGAAGACGGTTTGCGCGAACCCGATGGCGATCAGCAACCGTCAGTCGGACGTCGCCCGCGCGCTTGCGCCGGTGCTTCAGATGAGCGAAGCGGACCTATACCGGAAGATGCTCCCGCAATATCTCACGAACGCTGCCGGCAAATTGGCGCCGCGTTTAAGCGTCCGACTCAAGGAAAAGGTTTCGGTGGAGACTTGGGACAAGGTGCGGGGCGTGATGTCGAATCTCACGTTCGGGGTCAACGAGAAGTTGTTGCCGAAGTCGCAACGCAAGTTCTACAGCGACCTGCGCCAGACGGCCATCTTCTGCGACACGCCTGATTCGCAGATGCGCGTTTATCCGAACTCGAACTTGTGTGCGCATGTGCTCGGCTACACCGGCCTGAGCACGAACGATTACAACGGCAAGATCGTCAACATCACCGTCGGCGCCGATGGCATTGAGCGCACGATGAACACAAAGCTCGAAGGCGTGCGCGGCTGGCGGATCACCGAGGCGGACAACCGCAATCGCGAAGTGGTCTGGTTGCGCGACCAGGACGTGGAGCCGCACGACGGTTGCAATGTGGCGCTCACGATTGACTCCGTCATTCAGAACATCGCCGAGGAAGAGTGCCGCGTTGGGATGCAGAAGTTTTCGCCCATCAGCATTACTGCCATCGTCATCCGCCCGAAGACCGGTGAAATTCTGGCGATGGCCACGCTGCCGACTTTCGACCCGAACAATTTGCGGAACTCGACGGCGGATGTGCGCCGCAACCGGGTCATCGCGGACATCGTGGAGCCGGGCTCGACGTTCAAGATCGTGGTCGTCTCCGGCGCGTTGAACGAGGGCAAGGCGAAGTTGACCGATAAATTTTTCTGCGAGAACGGCGCGTTCGCCTACGGCGGTCGAATCCTTCACGACCACGAGAAGTATCCGACGCTTTCGATGGAGCAGATCATCACGAAGTCGTCGAACATCGGTGCGGCGAAGATCGCCATTGAACGTTTGGGACAGGATGACCTGTTCAATTACATGCGCGATTTTGGTTTTGGCCAGCGCACAGGGGTGCTGTTGCCCGGCGAAGTGGGCGGCATCGTTTGGCCGGTGAGCAAGTGGAGCAAAGTTTCCATCGCGCAGATTCCGATGGGGCACGGCGTGTGTGTGACGCGTTTGCAGATGGCCATGGCAATGGCGGCGCTGGCGAACCACGGCATGTTGATGCGCCCGATGTTGGTGGATCGCTTGGAAGACGCAGACGGCAACATCCTCGGCAAATATGGCCCGCAGCCATTGCGACAGGTGATCAGCACGAACGCATGCCGGGATATGGTTCAGGCGTTGAAGACGGTGGCTACTAAAGACGGCACCGCCGCGACTGCTGCGATGGAACATTACACGGTTGCCGGCAAGACCGGAACGGCGCAGAAGGTCGAGGGCGGAGCTTACGTGAACAAGTTCATTTCTTCGTTCATCGGTTTCTTCCCGGCCGATGAACCGGAGCTTTGCATCTCGGTCGTCCTCGATGACCCAAAGGGGACCCATTACGGCGGGCAAACCGCTGCACCCGTTTTCAAGAAGATCGCGGAACGCACCGCGAGTTATTTGAACATCCGGCCTGACCGTGGGGAGGAACCCGGAAGGCCGATGGTGTTTGAAACCGGAACGGTTGGTCGTGCCGTGGGCACGGCCTCCGTCCGGTGAAATCAGGATGAAAGCATGAATACAATGCCCATCTCGCACCGGTTGTTTGCGGCAGCGTTGGCGGAAAATCCGGCGCGCAAGCCGAGTGCGCGGCCAGCGAGCCCGGTGATCATCGAAATGGTCCGTCGCGGCATGGCGGTGTGGCCGAAGGAGCGCCGACCGGCGGCGCAACCGCTGATCTCACGCGAGGCGTGGGGCGGCGTGCGGTTTTGATCCGGCGTGGCCGGTGAAGGAATGAAAATTTGTGGATCCTCGTCCGTTAAGTTTTGCAGCGAAAGCCTGCGCGGGAAAAATCATATCCGGCGGAGGCGAAACGCTTTTTAGTCGCGTCTGCACCGACTCGCGTCAGGTGCAGCCCGGGGATCTGTTCATCGCGCTCGTTGGCGAAAAATTCGACGGGCATAAGTTTCTGGCCGAGGTGGCGTCCAAAGGTGTGGCTGCAGTCATGGTGAACGCGACGAGTGCGCCGAAGGATTTTAACGCATGCCCGTTGGTTGAAGTTGCGGACACGCGGGCGGCGCTGGGGCAACTCGCGGCGGCGTATCGCAGTGAGTTGTCGCCGCAGGTGGTGGTGGTGGGCGGATCGAACGGGAAGACGACGACGAAGGAGTTGCTCGGCTCCGTCTTGCGCCAGCGCTTCACGACGGTGTGGAGCGAGGCGAGCTTCAACAACGACATCGGCGTGCCGCAGACGTTGCTGCGGCTTGACCACACGCATCAGGCAGCAGTCCTCGAAGTCGGGACGAATCATCCCGGCGAACTCGCGCCGCTCGTGCGCATGGCCCAGCCGCGTTTTGGTGTCATCACGAACATCGGCCGTGAGCACTTGGAATTTTTCCATGACTTGAATGGCGTGGCGCAGGAAGAGGGCGTGCTGGCGGAATTGCTGCCGACGGACGGGAAACTGTTCATCAATGGTGACGATCTCTTCGCGCCGGCGCTTGCGGAACGTTCGCGGGCCGAGGTGGTGCGCATCGGGTTTGGCGACCGCAACCAATGGCGCGTGGCGTGGTCGCGGCTCAGCAAGGACGGCACCTCGTTCCGCGTGGTCGCGCCGAAGTCGGAATTCAGCGGCGATTATCGCATCGGTTTGCTCGGGCGGCATCAGGTGATGAATTCTCTCTTGGCTCTCGCGGTCGGTGCGGAGATGGGTTTGAGCCGGGCGGAAATTGAACTAGGTCTGGCCGAGTGCAAAGCGGCGAAGATGCGGTTGCAACTTTATGAGCTCGGCGGCATCCGCGTGCTCGATGATGCCTACAACGCGAACGCGGATTCGATGCTGGCCGCATTGCAGACATTGACTGATTTGCCGAGCAAAGGCCGCAAGGTGGCGGTGCTGGGCGACATGGCGGAGCTCGGAGATTACACCGAGCCGGCGCATCGCGAAGTCGGCAAGCGCGCGGCAGAATTGGGCATCGAGCAACTCATCGCCATCGGTCGCATGGCGCCGGTCACGGCGCAGGCGGCACGCGAAGCGGGTTTGAGTCGCGTGTTGGAACTGCGAGATGTTGAGTCGGCGGTTGGAGCGTTGAAAAGTTTTTTGAAGCCGGGCGACTTGGTGCTGTTGAAGGCATCGCGGTCGTCGCGGTTGGAACGGATTGTTGAACAACTGCGCGGTTCGGAAATCGCGCGCAAGAACTGATGTTGCACGAACTGGCAAAATGGCTGCTGGAAGCGGCGAGGCACACGGACTGGGAAAACCGGCTCTCGGCGTTGCGCCTGTTCAACTACATCACGTTCCGCACGGCGGGCGCGGCGATCACGGCGCTGCTGCTCACGTTGTGGGTCGGGCCGGCAGTCATCGCGTGGTTGAAGCGCTTCAAGTTCGGACAGGAATATGACGATAAGGCGCAGCAAGCGGGCGATCTGAAAACGCGCCTGCTGAGCAAGAAGGGCACGCCCACGATGGGCGGCATTCTCATCATCGGTGTGCTCGATGTGACGGCATTGCTGTGGACGCAATGGAATCCGCTCGTGTTGCTGACTCTGCTGGCGGTGGCGGTGTTGTGCGGGCTGG
>JBEGQI010000184.1:0-6087 GCA_041181065.1 Verrucomicrobiota bacterium
CAGCCGCAAATCCGCGAAGGCCCCAACTCGCGAGAAGCTTAGCGTTGCACCATTTCGAGCCCGTTGGTTTCAACTCGCAATTGGTGCTGTGTCCAGCCATAAAACGCTAAACCAGCGGGCAAACTTTCCGCTAATTTCAGCGATGGGAGGCAAGATGGGCGGTGAGGAATGCCAACACCACCGGACGAAGGTCTTGCGGAGTCGAGGTTAGATGGAAGGTATGCGGAGCATTTGTCACAATCACGAGGTTAGGGCTGACGCCAAACTCCTCCAGCTTCCTAGCCAGCAACTTGGATTGTTCAAGGTTCACTGTTTGGTCAGCTGTGCCGTGCAGGAGCAGGAACGGAACACTGTTGCTCCGAACATACGTCACGGGAGAGGCGCGACGATAAAGTTCCGGCGCTTCGGCGAACGTTTTTCCAAGCATGGTCACATCGTGATAGGTGCCGATGTCCGCGATGCCGTAAAGGTCGACACAGCATTTTACCGCGCAAGAAACGTCGCCGTAAGGAGCGGCTGGATCGAGGCCATCCGCTGGTGTGGTTAGCGCGACCATTGCTGCGAGATGCCCGCCTGCCGAGCCACCGATGACGCCGATGCGCTCGGGATCCACATTGAATCGCGCGCCATTCTTTCGCAGCCAACGCACTGCAGTCTTACAGTCCCAAAGGTTCGTCGGCCACACGGCCTGCTTTTTGTCTGAGAGCAGGTAATCGATGCTCATCGCAATGTAACCGTTGCGTGCGAGCGTGGTGCCGATGTTGATCTCGCGCTCGGCATCGCGGCGGCCGCTGACCCACCCGCCGCCGTGGATGAGCACCACGGCCGGAAGTTTCGCTTCCTTGGCCATGGTAAGCGGGAAATACAAATCGGCCTTCTCCTTCCGGCCCTCGGGCAGAAACGCCACGCTGCGCTCGACCCGCACGTCGGCAGGGAACTGCGGTTCGCCTTTCGGCTTAGAGTCGGCGGCGAGACAACTGGTGGCGAGCAAGCTGAAAAACAAAATTGGTTGGAATGACTGCTTCATGGTTCAAATGGGATCATCTTTGACCGTCTTGGGTGAATGTTCACCATGTGATTTCGTGCCGTCAGAAATCTCAAAGCTGCCGACGGCTCGGATATCTTCGCTGGAGGCGCCGATCTGCACGGTGAATCGCCCCGGCTCCACCACCCAAGCATGGTTGCGGTCGTAAAGCGCCAAGTGTTCAGGCGTGAGCGTAAACTTCACCGTGGTCCGTTCGCCAGCCCGCAGATGAACCCGTTCAAAGCCGCGCAGCACCTTCTCGTATGTCGTCACGCTGCTGAAATCATCGCGCAGGTAGAGTTGAACCACTTCATCACCGTCGCGGCTGCTGAGGTTGGCGACGTCACATGTCACTTCGATCTTGCCCGCCGGCCCCTGGATCGCGGGCGTGATGACGAGGTTGGTGTATTGGAAGCGCGTGTAACTCAAGCCGTGCCCGAACGGATACAGCGGCCCGCTCACCTGACCGGGATCCCGATCCTGGGAACCGGGCTTTGCCGGGAAGTTCAACTGAATCTGGCCGACGCTCCGCGGCATCGTCACGGGCAGCCGCCCGGCAGGATTGAAGTCGCCGAACAACACGTCCGCGACCGCATGACCAGCGGTGTCGCCGGGGAACCAGAGCGTGAGAATGGATGGAACGTGCTTGGCCGCCCAGTTGATGGAAAGTGGACGTCCGCTCGATAGCACGAGGATAACGGGTTTGCCCGTCGCGTGAACGGCTTGCAACAGCTCTTCCTGATACCCCGGCAGGTTGAGGCTGACGCGGCTGGCGGATTCAC
Organism: Verrucomicrobiota bacterium; assembly: GCA_041181065.1. Taxonomy (GTDB): domain Bacteria; phylum Verrucomicrobiota; class Verrucomicrobiia; order Limisphaerales; family DSYF01; genus DSYF01. Next base: position 1,807 of record JBEGQI010000184.1, read on the forward strand.
GACAGATGGAATCCTGTTCCCCGAGCACGAGGATGACGGCTTCCGCTGACTGGGCCGCTTTCACGGCGGCAGCGATGCCTGCCCGGACGCGTTCATTCGGAGGCTCTTTCAAAACATCACTCTCGGGGAAATGCTCGTCCACCACGTCCACGCCGCGCTCGTAGAAGATTTCCGTGCCCGCGCCCAGCTTCGCGCGAATCCCGGCCAGAGGACTGACAAAGTGCAGTTGCTGCGGGCCGTAACGACTCCGCCACGCATCGGGGTTGTCCGCCAGCGGACCGATGAGGGCGAGGCGCTTGATATCCCGCGAAAGCGGCAGGAGGTTTTGCTCATTCTTCAGTAGCGCGATGGATTCGCGCGCCGCACGTTCAGCGAGCGCAAGATGGCTGGGCGCTCGCACGATCTTCTCGGATTCCGTCGGATCGTGATACGGGTGATCAAACCAACCCTGCCAGAACTTCACGCGCAAGATGTCGCGCACGCGCGCAGCGAGTGTCGCCTCGGAAATCTTCCCGTCCCGCACAAGCTGACGCAACGGATTCACGTAATCGCCGGGCAGGGTGAAATCCGTCCGCACGTTCAATCCCGCGTCCACGGCTTGACGGATGGCCTCGGCGTTGTCGGACGCAGTGCGATGTTTGCCGTGGATGAATTCAACGGCCTTGCTGTCGGAAACGACATAACCTTTGAAGCCCCACTCGTGCCGCAGGATGTCAGTCAGGAACAGTTTGTTCCCGGTGATGGGAATGCCGTCGTAATCGTTGTAAGAACTCATCACGCCCATCGCGCCGGCATCACGCACCGCGCGCCGGAACGGATGCAGGAACATCATCTGCACTTCGCGCCAGCTCACCTGCGGATCGGTGCGGGCTTCGCCGTCACGGCCACCCTTCGGCACGGAATACACGGCGAAATGTTTGAGCGTCGCCGCCACACGGCTTTCCTGGATGCCTTGCACCTGGCGCACTCCGAGTTCGGCTGTCAGGAATGGATCTTCCGAATAACATTCCACGATGCGGCCCCAGCGTGGGTCGCGCGGCAAATCCAGCACCGGCGAATAGACTCCCGAATAACCCAAAGCCCGCGCTTCGCGGCCCGTCACGCGACCGATCTCCAGCACCAAGTCCTTGTCCCACGCGGACGCCACGGCGATCTGTGCGGGAAAACTGGTGGCTTGGGCATGCATCAAACCGCGGATGCCCTCGTCGGTGAAGTCGGCCGGGATGCCGAGGCGCGTTTCCTCGACGAAGAATTTTTGCACCTCGTTCATCGCCCGCACATGCTGCGACCAAGGCAATGCATTCTGCGCCCGGGGCAGCGGCTTGGTCACCCCTTCGTTGCCATTGCAGTGCTCGTCGATGTTACCGATGCCGTCCTTCCAGAGATTCGTCTTCCAAGCCGGCGTGGGCAGTTCCTCCTTCAACACCCGGGGATAACCGTAAAGCGTCACCATCTGCGCGGTCTTTTCCTCCAGCGTCATCCGCGCCAGCAGATCTGAGATGCGGGTTTCGGTGTCGAGCGTCGGATCCTCGTATGGATCGCGCGCCCCGTTTTTGTTCAAGTCCACCCAACCGTCGCGATACATCCCGACGCGCAGTGGCGTCAGGCAGACATCGTTCGTTACCGTCGCCGCGAATCCGATGCCCGGCAGGCAGGCGCAGCCGGTGAGCGCGAGGGCTGTTAGCCGGCGGATCATTGCTTCCCTGGCGAGCTGGGCGCCTTGGCCTTGAGATGCTTGTCCAGGAACGCGATCACCGGCGCCCGCAAATCCTGCTGGGGCGGAGTGAGGTTGAACGTATGAGCGGCGTTGGTGACGACGATGAACTCACATTCCACTCCCGCCTTCTTCAACGCAGCCACGAGCGATTCGCTCTGCGACAACGGCACAGTCTCGTCCTTGGTGCCGTGAACCACCAGCATCGGCGCATCACCCGCGCTCGCATAATTGACCGGCGAAGCCTTCTCATATTGTTCCGGGGCCTCGTCGCGGGTCTTCGCGAACATCTTCATGTCGTGATACTCCATCAACTTCACCGCGCCGTAAAAATCCACTCCGCAACTCACCCGCGAACTGAACTCACCATAAAGTTGATCCGCGCCGTCGAATCCATCCTGGGGACCGGTCAACGCAAGCATCGCCGAAAGATTGCCGCCCGCCGAACCGCCCATGGCACCGATACGCTCTTGATCAATGCTCAGTGCGTCCGCGTTCTTGCGGAGCCAGCGCACCGCCGCCTTCGCGTCGAGCACGGGCTGTGGCCAAGTGGTTTCCCCCTGCCGCTTGCGCAGCTTGTAGTTGATGCTCATCACCGCGTAGCCGTGCCCGACCAGGTTCGTGGCAAAGCTGATTTCACGCGGGCGCGCCTTGTCGCCGTCGTTGAAGCCGCCACCATGAATGACCACGACGACGGGAAGCTTTTTGCCTTTGGGCAACTCGGCGGGAAAGTAGAGATCGGCCAGCTCGGTGCGGTTGGTCGGGAGAAACGCGACGTCCGGTTCGTAGCGCACGTTGCCGGGTAGCTCGACGATGCGGGGCGGCGTCTTGGTGGCGTCCACAGTAATCGCACGCGGTGAGGGATTGGTCGAAGGTTGATAGGTTCCCTGCCCGGCCAGCGCCGGAAGCGAGAGAACAGCAAGCCAAACAAAGAAATTGGTTTTCATGATCATTTCAAAAACGGTGCGACGGCCTCGCGCCAGAGGGCATAGCCCTTTTCATTCATGTGCAGGCGGTCTTCCACGAAGATGTCCGGCTTGGGCTGGCCGTCCGGGCCGAGCATCAATGGGAAGATGTCGATGAAATCGATGCCGTGCTTCTGGCAATAGGCGGCCGCCTCGCGATTGAACCGCCGCACTTTGTCCACCTGCTCCCAGCGTTTCGGCGTGGGCGCGACCGAGATGTAGGAGAGGCGTGTCTGCGGCAAAGCAGCGCGTAATTTCGTCAGCAAGGCCACCAGATTGCCGAACACGAGCGCGGGATCCTTTTTCGCATTGATGTCATTGCTGCCCGCATAGAGGACGACCTGGCGCGGGTGAAATGGGGTCACGATGCGCTCGGCGAAGTGGTAGGAATCCGCCAATTGCGATCCGCCAAAGCCGTGATTCACCACCGGCACGCCGGGAAAATCCTCCGCCAGCGTCCGCCAACGCTTGACGAATGAGCTGCCAACAAACAGCACGCAGTCTTTGGGCGGCGGATTCGTCTGTGCGGCGGCTTCGAGAGATTGGATCTCCGTTTCCCACTTCGCGGAGTTGTGCGTGCCGAGCGTGTTGCGCGGCAGCGAATGGCAGCCCGTGCCGCCCAGCAAAACGAGCGCACCAAGGACCAGCGCCGCCCAGCCGAATCGTTTCTCGCGCACCGCCATCAATCGCCCCTTTCCCCGGGAAGCCGCACGGCCGTCCGCGCGGCGCTGCGTCCGTCAAAATAATCAACGATGCCGTAAGTGCGCCGGTTCAATTCCGTCATGGACTCCAGCAATGGCGCATACGGCTCGTAACGATTGTTCAACACGCCTTTGTTCGAATCACGGTTCGACGGGTCGGTGCGTTTCTCTTCGGGATCATTGTCCATGTAGCGGAACCAATCCCAACCCACACACACCTTCGACTCCAGCAAGGCGAGCGCAAAGTTCTGGTAGAACAAGCCGCGGTCGCGTTGCGAGCGGACCAGCCACCCCGCGCCGCCAGTGTTGCCCATGCCCGAGTCCGCACCCTTGGCATACCATTCGGTGATGAGGACAGGCTTGCCGGATTCGCGCGCCCACATCGCCAGCCGGTTCGCATCCGGCGTCCACGCACGGTAGTAATTGACGGAAACGACATCCACATGCGGACCGCAGGCACGGAAGATGGCTTCGTGCCGCAGGTCAGCGCCATAGAACCGCGAGCCGATGTAAAGGTGGTTGGGGTCGTATTTGCGGATGGCGCGCGAGACCACTTCGAAATAGCGCCCCACGGCCAGTTCCTGAAACGCTCCTTCATCCTGCGTCGTGATCTGCGCCAGCGAGGCGTCCGCGCCGTGGCGGGCCTGCAAAAATTTCGCCGCCGCCTGACGCCCGGGATCGCCCACAGGCAGCTTGAGATAGTTGCGTAACGCCTCGGCGGGCAGCGGCATTTCATTGTCGGAAAAATGGCCGATCAACCATGGGTCATCCTTGGTCTCGGTCAGTTGTTTCGCATATTCGTCACAGACCGTCTCAAACTCCGGATCGAACACGAAGATGCAGTCGTTCAAATACCCCATGTGACCGGGCTGCTGAAAGGTGCCGCCGCGTTTGCGCGCAT
>JBEGQI010000185.1:0-24665 GCA_041181065.1 Verrucomicrobiota bacterium
AGCCGATGAACTGCGCCGCGCTGCTATTTTGAATTTCACATTTTTCATTTTGAATTGCTCCATGCTCCTGCCGCCGCCTTCCCCTTCGCCGCTGGAATCGGTTCCGTCGTCGGGTCGCTGAGGGTGAGGAGGATTTGTTTGGCGCGCTCGGGCTCAGCGCGTTCGAGTTCCTTGAGCGCGGCGCGGAAGGCTTTGATGCGGTAATCGTCCTCGCCTTCGGCGCGATCCACGCGGTCGAGGAACGCGGCGACTTCGATCAGCTTGTGGCGGACCTCGATGAAATACTGGTCGAGCAACTCATTCTTCGTCGGGCGGCCCAGCGAGCGGCCGATGAGTTCGCCGAGTTGCAAGAGGAGCGTTTGCTCGGCGGCGGTGAATTCATACGCGACGGGTTTGGCCACACCGAGCACGCCGCGGAGGATGGTTTTATCCACGAGCATCGGTGAGGCGATGGAGCCTTCCATCTTCGTTTCCTTGGCGCCGGGTTTGGCTTTGCCGGAGGTGTCGGTCTGGAGATTGCAGACTTGCACGGCTTCCTTGCGTTGCGCGGCCAGGCCGGCCATGCCCTTGCCGATGGGGATGCGGCTCACCTTGTCCATGATGACCTCAGGAATGCCGCGATGCGCGAGGAGCACGAGCAGGCCGGACTTGGGATCAAGGCCGTGGATGGTGCCGGTGACGCAATCGAAGTGCGCGAGGATCAAATCCAGCCCGCGCTGAAGATGCGAGTTGTCGTGGCTGCCTTGAATGAGCAGTTGCTCCAGCCGTTTGAGGAGCGTGGCGTCCGTTGTCTGTGGCGCGTCCATATTTAGCGATGTGATGTTGGTTCAAGGGGGTGGTTTTGTCCATCGCCGGGTGTTTGGTGGCAGCGTTCGCTTGCGTCTGCATATGACTTGCTCACATGATGTCTGCATCCCGCATGAACACTCAGAGTTCAAACTGGCTTCGCTTGGTTTTCACTTTGGCAATCGTCCTGTGTGCTGGTGCTTGGGCGCAAAACGTGCCGTTCATTCCGCCGCCCTATTCCGAGAGCAGCTATGTGATCGATGTGGAGGGCATGATGCTCGGTTGGGGGCGGACTCTCAGCGGCGAACTCGGCGCGGGAAATCTCGTCAATGCTGCCACGCCACAACGATTGCCGTTGCCGAGTGGCGTCACTAATTGGATCGCAGCTGCCGGCGGAACGACTCGCACGGTAGCCATCGATCAGTCCGGGCGGTTCTTCTCGTGTGGAATAAACTCGTTTCAAAACCTCGGCACCTCGGACACCGTCTTGAGCAACTTGACGCTCATTCCGTTTCCTGCGGGCGTCAGCCGTTGGACAGAGACGGCGGCGGGCAACAACACCCTGCTGCTTTCGGATGCGGGGACGGTTTATGTGCTGGGCAATTCACCGATGTTAAGCAATTACCCGCAGCCTTACGCTGGTGAGCTCGTGCAAGTCCCATTGCCCACCGCGGCGAATCACATCATCGCCGGGCGCACGCACTATCTGGTGCTGGGAACTGACGGGAAGATTTATCTCTGGGGTTTCAACGACGCGGGACAGATTGGGCAAGGCTTCACTTCCGGAGCCTCCGTGACCAATGTGGCGACGCTTCCGTTTCCGGTCGGCGTGACGAGTTGGATTCGCGCGGCGGCAGGCGGGTTCCATGGTCTGGCAGTTGGCAACGACAACAACCTCTACGCGTGGGGTGCGAACAACTTTGGGCAACTGGGCATTAGCTCGAATGCATCCACAGTTTCGACGCCCGTGCAGGTGCCGTTCCCGGTCGGTGTCACGAGTTGGCTGCATTTGTCGGCGGGCGAATATGCTTCGTTCGCGTTGGGCAACAACGGGCGCATCTACGCGTGCGGGTTAAATCAGTCCGGGATGCTTGCCACCGGCAGCACGACGAATGAAAACCAGTTCAAGGAAGTCATCCGTCCGGCGGGCGTAACCAACTGGATCGCGCTCGGCAGCGGGCGTTACCACGGGATGGCGGTGGGCGACGATGGCGTGCTGTATTCGTGGGGCTACGGCGCGTATGGCGCGTTGGGCAACGGCACCGTCGGAGTTTTTCAATCGCAGGTGAAGCCGGTGTTGTATCGCCTCAGCGCGACGGCGACCAATTCAACGCAAATCACCCTCGGCGCCGACGTGCCGAGCGGCAGCAACTGGGTGATTGAGGCGTCGAGCGACCTGCACACGTGGGCTCCCGCCAGCACGAACTCGGTGCATCAAGCGCGTTTGCAAGCCACGCAATCGGCGACTTCTCCTGCGGAATACTTGCGCTTGAGCCGGTTGCGTTGAGCTTTGCTCGCGAACGGTTACCCCTCGAATTCTCGTAGTTGTCAGCTTCGCGGTGTCTCGTCATGATGCGGACATGATGTTGCGAAGTTGGATGCCGATTTCCATGTGCCGATGGGTTGCCCTGTTCGTGATCGCTCTTGCCGTTGAGGCGAACGCGTCGAAGATCGATCGCCACGCGCTTGTGACGCGGCATAACATCGTCCTCACGAATGCCGATCCGCTCACGCCGCTTTCCGTGGGCAATGGCGAGTTTGCGTTCACGGCAGATGTCACCGGCTTGCAGACGTTCGCCGAGTTCCACGAGAAGGGGATGATGCTCTCCACGATGTCGCAGTGGGGCTGGCACAGTTTTCCGAACCCGGAGAAATACACGCTCAAGGATGTGCTGGTGGAATACGACACTTACGGTCGCAAGGTGCCATACGCCGATGGTCCCGTGGATGACGAGAAGGGCGAGGGTCGCAGCGAACGTGCGAAGGCGGCGAACGCGTGGCTGCGGGCGAATCCGCACCGGCTCGACCTGGCGCGTGTCGGTCTCGTCCTGAAGAAGACGAATGGTGCGCCTGCGGAGATCGCCGATCTCAAGGACGTGAAGCAATCGCTCGACCTGTGGACCGGCGTGCTGGAAAGCCACTTCACGCTGGAAGGAAAGCCGGTCCGCGTGCGAACGATCTGTCATCCCGAAAAGGATTTGATCGCCGTGCGGATCGAATCGCCGTTGCTCGTCAGTCAGCGTGTGGCTGCGCGCATCTCGTTCCCGTATGCAGCGGGCGGCTGGACGAAGGCGGCCGATTGGGACAGCCCGACCAAACATCACGAGAAGTTGAATCTGGATCATCGTTACGACTTCGAACGCGAGATGGATGCCACGCGTTACTTCGTCTCGCTGGAAGGAGATCGCGTCGCGGGTTTCGAGCTGGATCGCCCGCACGAGTATTCGTTGCACACGCACAAGAAAGTGATGGAGTTCGTCATCGCGTTTTCGCCGGAGCCCATCAAGGGTTCGCTCCCGGATTTTCGCGATGTGCGCGCGGCGGCGGCGAAGCATTGGAAAAAATTTTGGGAGACGGGCGGCGCCATCGATCTGTCGGGCAGCACGGATAAACGCTGGTTCGAATTGGAGCGGCGCATTGTGCTGTCGCAATACCTCACAGCCATCAACTGCTCCGGGTCGGTGCCGCCGCAAGAGACCGGGCTCGTGCAGAACAGCTGGTTCGGCAAGCCGCACTTGGAGATGCACTGGTGGCACGCAGCGCATTTCGCGTTGTGGAACCGCGAGCCACTGTTGGAACGCAGCCTCGCGTGGTATCAGAAGATTTTGCCAGCTGCGGGCGAATTGGCGCACTCGCAAGGCTACGCCGGCGTGCGTTGGCCGAAGATGACGGACCCGAGCGGCGCGCAATCGCCCAGCAGCATCGGCGTGTTCCTCATCTGGGAGCAACCGCATCCGATCTACTATGCGGAGTTGCTGCGCCGCGCCCATCCGGATCGCAAGACGCTGGAGAAGTATCAGGAGATCGTCTTCGAGACGGCGGAGTTCATGGCGGATTTTGCCGTGTGGGATCGCGAGACGAAGCGTTTCGTCGTGGGGCCGCCGGTGATTCCGGCGCAGGAAAGCTACGGCAAGGATCGCGCGAAGATTTTTAATCCAACGTTCGAACTCGCTTATTGGCAATGGGCGCTGAATGTCGCCCAGCAGTGGCGCGAGCAACTCGGCTTGCCGCGGGTGACGAAGTGGGACGACGTCGCGAAGAATCTTTCCAAACCCACCGTGCGCGACGGCGTTTACACCGCGATCGAGACGCCGCCGTTCACCGTGCCGCACGATCATCCTTCGATGCTCTGCGCGCTCGGCGTGTTGCCGAAGACGGACTTGATCGAGACGCCGACGATGCGCGCGACGCTCGACAATGTTTTCCAGACGTGGGATTGGCCGACGACGTGGGGCTGGGATTATCCCGTCATCGCTATGACGGCTGCGCGCGTGGGCGAACCGGAACGCGCGATCGACGCGTTGTTCCTCGACACGCCAAAGAATCGTTACCTCGCGAACGGCCACAACTATCAGCGGGCGAACCTGCCGCTCTATCTTCCGGGCAACGGCGGTTTGCTCTACGCCACTGCGCTGATGGCCGCGGGCTGGGACGGCGCGCCGAAGCGCAACGCGCCTGGATTCCCGGCGAAGGGCTGGGTGGTTCGCTCCGAGAATCTGCGCTTCGCGCCCTGAACCTTGAATGCCGCGTCACTACGCGCCGTCAGTGTTGGTCCGCATGAATAAATCGATTCGTTACGTTCTCGTTTTGTTGGCGGCTGCGTTGCTGTGCCTGGCGGGCGGTTGCGCGCGGACGTGTAGCTTGCCGGTGCAGTCGAGCGTCGCCAAGCAGCGCGCCTACGTCGGCACCTACACCGGCGCGAAGAGTCAGGGCATCTACACATTCACCTTCGACGCGGCGAGCGGTGAGCTTGGTGCGCTGCAACTCGCGGCGGCGGCTGCCAATCCCTCCTTTCTCGCAATCCATCCGGATGGTCAGCACCTCTATTGCGTCGGCGATATACCGAACGCCGCCGGGAAAAAGGTTGGAGCTGTCAGCGCGTTCTTCATGCAGCCCGATGGCAGTCTGCGTTTGCTCAATCAACAGCCCACCGTCGGCGCGGGGCCGTGTCATCTGACGGTGGACAAAACGGGTCACATGGTGCTCGCGGCGAATTACGGCGGCGGTAGCGTGGTCGCGTTTCCCATCAAGTCCGACGGTTCGCTCGGCGAACATTCTGCGTTCGCGCAACACGTGGGCCGAAGCGTCACGCCGCGCCAGAGTCAGCCGAACGCACATTCGGTCAACGTTTCACCCGACAATCGCTTCGCATTCGTTGCCGACCTTGGGCTCGATCAAGTGCTGGCCTACAAATTGAATCCCGCCGCAGCGACATTTGCGCTCAACGACCCGCCCTTTGTGAAAGTTCCGCCTGGTAGCGGGCCGCGGCATTTCTTTTTTCATCCGAACGGCCGGTTAGCCTATGTCATCAATGAGATTGCCATGACGGTGACGGCATTCCGTTACGATGCGAAGACGGGAACGCTGGCCGAGTTGCAAACCGTTTCGACGTTGCCGGCGGCGGATCAACTGGTGCAACCGGGCTGGAGTTGCGCGGAAGTTGTGGCGCATCCTGGCGGAAAATTTCTCTACGGCTCAAATCGCGGGCACGACAGCATCTCCGTGTTTGCGATCGGAGACGATGGCCGGCTCACGCTCGTGCAGAATGTCCCGTCGCAGGTCAAGGTGCCGCGCAACTTCGCGCTTGATCTCAGCGGTCGCTGGCTGTTTGCCGAGGGACAGAAGTCCGACGACATCGCGCTGTTCAAAGTGGATGCCTCGACGGGCCGCATTGAATTCACCGGCAAAAAGTTCGAGGTGGGTTCGCCGGTGTGCGTGAAGTTCCTGCCGTTGCGCTAAGGCTGGCGCTGCCGCATGGCTTCGTAGAGAAACACTGCGGCGCATGTCGCGACGTTCAAGGAGTTCATGTGCGACGGCATCGGGATTTCCACCACATCATCGCACGCAGCCAACACGGCTTCCGTGAGTCCCGGTCCCTCTGCACCGAACACGAGGCAGCAATCGCCACGCAAATCCACGTGCGTCAGTTTCTTCGCGCGTGGCCCGGGATCCGCCGCGAGACATCGCACGCCTTCCGCCCGCAGCTGATTCAACTTCGCCACGAGATTATCCACCTGAACGACCGGTTGTTCGAAGATGCTGCCGACGGAGCCGGACACCGCGCGTCGCTGGAACGGGCTGCCGCAGGTTTCGCCCACGATGAGGAACTGCGCGCCGAACGCGGCGCAACTGCGCACGACCGCGCCAAGATTGTCCGCGCTGGCGATGGCTTCGACGGCCACCAGCAATCGCGGCTGCGGCGCAGCGGCGAGAAGTTCATCGAAATTCGGCTGCGGCGGAATCTTCCCGACGGCCAGCGCGCATTGATGCATCTGATAGCCGGTGATGGTTTCGAGCAGCGGGCGGGCGGCGACGTAAACGGTGATGGTCTCGGTGCGTTCCGTCAGCAGCGGGCGCAATTTCTCCAGCCATTCCGACGTGACCAACAGGGAAACCACCGTGAAGCGGCTTCGCAGCAGGCGTTGCACGGTCTTGAAGTTCGCCGCCACGAGCACGCCGGCGCGCTCGTGGTCTTCGATGCGCTTGAGCGTCCGGTAGATTTCAAGTTCCGGTCCGTCGAGAGATTCAATTTGCTGGATCGTCAGCGGCACGGGCGGATTTAAGCGGCGTCTTGTGCCAAAGAAAAGTGCGCACTGCGCGTCTGCGTTGTGATGCGGTATCACACTAAAAGGTAATTGAATTTGCGGCGCGTTCAGTCCATCAAAGACCGAACCATGACAATCTCAAACCTTCGTCCGCTCGCTTCGATGACCCGCTTCCCGGCTTCACTTGGCAAGTGGCTGTTGTTTTCCGTTTTGATTATGAGCGCGAGTGTCGCACTGGCGGGCCGCGAGCGGCTGTCCTTCAACGATGGTTGGCTGTTCACCAAGGACGACCCGTCTGGCACGGGCGACGCATTGTCCTACAAGACTCTCAAGCCGTGGTTGCTGCCGAGCGCGGCGCCGTTCACGAAGAACAATACGAACGTCGCGAATGCTAAGCGTCCCGCAGGCAACGTCGGTGCGGAGGTGACTTACACCCAGTCCATCTTCGACGACTCCAGCTGGCGCAAGGTGACGTTGCCGCACGACTGGGCCATCGAGGGGCCGTTCAAGCAGGAATATCCCGGCGAGACCGGCAAGCTGAAGTGGTGGGGCGCGGTCTGGTATCGCAAGCACTTCACTTTGCCCGCCGCAGACGCGGGCAAACAGATCTATCTCGATGTGGATGGCGCGATGTCTTACGTGAGCGTCTGGGTGAACGGGCAATTCGCGGGCGGCTGGCCTTACGGCTACGCGTCCTTCCGTGTGGATCTGACGCCGTTCGTGAAGCCCGGCGCCGAGAACGTCATCGCCATCCGGCTCGACAGCCCGGAGGAATCGTCGCGCTGGTATCCGGGCAGCGGCATTTATCGCAATGTGTGGCTGGTGAAGACCGCACCAGTGCACGTAGGGCAGTGGGGGAGCCTTGTGACTTTCTTCGAAGAGAGTGATGTTGTCAGCGGTGTTGTGCCGCAGAACGTTGTTAGGGTTCGGACAACGGTAAGCAACGGATCAGGAAGCGCCGCTGGTATCCAACTCGAAACGAGAATTATCGATTCGAAGGGCAAGGAAGTTGGAGTTGCGCTTGTGACAAATTTAATTGCAGCGGGCGGTGAGCGTGAGTTTGCCAGTGCTTTTAATATATCTAAGCCTGAGCGGTGGAGCATCCAGACACCTAGCCTTTATCGCGCTTTAACTAGCGTGATCAAAGATGGGGTGGTCATCGACAAAGTCGAAACCCCCTTCGGCATCCGCACCTTCGCCTTCACCAAGGACAACGGCTTCCTCCTGAACGGCGAGCGCGTCCCGCTAAATGGCGTTTGCAACCACCACGACCTCGGCGCCCTTGGCGCGGCCATCAACGTGCGCGCGCTGGAGCGGCAGTTGGAGATCTTGAAGGCGATGGGCTGCAATGCCATTCGCACCAGCCACAATCCACCCGCGCCCGAGTTGCTCGACCTCTGCGACCGCATGGGTTTCGTGGTGATGGATGAATCGTTTGATTGCTGGGCCGCGAAGAAGTGCAAGAATGATTACCATCTGCTCTATCAGGATTGGCACGAAGCCGATGTGCGTGCCTACATGCGCCGCGACCGGAATCATCCGAGCATCGTGCTCTGGAGCATCGGCAACGAAATCCCCGAGCAGGCGAACACGAACCGTTTCCACATCGCGCGCGAACTAGCCGCCATCGTCCGTGAGGAAGACCCGACGCGACCCGTGACCGCCGGCTGCAATCACGTCGTCGCCGGCTACAACGGCTTCCAGAACATCGTCGATGTGTTCGGCTACAACTACAAACCCGAGCAGTATCCGAAGTTCCGGGCGACGAGTCCCAACATCCCGCTCTACGCAAGCGAGACGTCGTCCTGCATCAGTTCACGCGGGGAATATTTCTTCCCCGTGAGCGACGACAAAGCCCAGGGCATGGCGGATTTCCAGATGAGTTCCTACGACCTCTACGCGCCGCGCTGGGCGATGCCACCGGACACGGAGTTCAAAGGGCAGGATGCAAATCCGTTCGTCGCCGGCGAATTCGTCTGGACCGGTTTTGATTATCTCGGCGAACCGACTCCATACAGCGATGACCTGAGCAACCTGCAAAACTATTCTGACCCGGCCGACAAGGCGCGTGCCGAGGCGGAACTGAAGGCGATGGGGAAGATCGCGACCCCGTCGCGCAGCAGTTACTTCGGCATCGTGGATCTGGCGGGCTTCCCGAAGGATCGTTACTACATCTACCAAGCGCGGTGGCGTCCCGAACTGCCGATGGCGCACATCCTCCCGCACTGGAATTGGCCCGAGCGCGTCGGGCAGGTGACGCCGGTGCACGTCTACACGAGCGGCGATTCCGCGGAGCTTTTCCTCAACGGCAAATCGCTCGGCAAGAAAGCCAAGGGCAAGTTCGAGTATCGTCTGCGTTGGGACGACGTGGTTTATCAACCCGGCGAACTCAAAGTGGTCGCCTACAAGCACGGCAAGAAGTGGGCGACAGACGTGATGAAAACGACCGGCCCGGCGGCGAAGCTCGCCTTGACGCCTGATCGCGAGAAGATCGCCGCTGACGGCAAGGACCTGTCGTTCGTGACCGTGAAGGTGGCGGACAAGGACGGCTTGCTCGTGCCGCGCTTGAAGAATCAGCTTACGTTCAAGATTGATGGCCCTGGCGAAATCGTGGCGACCGACAACGGCGACGCAACGAGCTTTGAATCTTTCCAAGCCCCGACGCGCAAAGCTTACAACGGCCTCGCGCTCGTCATCGTCCGCGCCAAAGCCGGCGAGGCCGGAAAGATCACGCTCAAGGCCGAGGCTGATGGCTTGAAGGCGGGCGAGTGCGAGATCCGCGGAGTGAAGCCGTGAAGTTCCTCAGCGCCGTAGCAGCCTTGATTGTTTCGCTGGCGGGCATCGCCCGCGCCGCCGAGCCGGTGGACGCGACCACGATGCAGCGGGTTTACGACGAGGTGAAGACGCCGTTTAAATACGGCGTCGTTCTGCGCGGTAGCTCTACTAACGAACTCGTCGATTGCCCAAGCCTCTTCCGTCGCGATGGCAAGTGGTTCATGATGTATGTCGCGAACTCGAACAAGGTGGGTTACGAAACTTTTCTTGCCGAGAGTAGCGATCTGTTGAGCTGGACCAAGCGCGGGAAGATTCTGTCGTTCACGCAAAGAGGCTGGGATGCGTGGCAAGCGGATGGCGGGCTGGCACTGGTGAATCCGGTGTGGGGTGGCGATGCTGCCATCGAAAGCTTCAAGGGGAAGTTCTGGCTCTCCTACATTGGCGGCGCGATGCAAGGTTACGAGCCGGACCCGCTGTCCATCGGCATGGCGTGGACTAAAGACCCGGCGCAATCGGCTGAGTGGACGCGCGTGAAGGAGAATCCCGTGATGACTCCGTGCGACCCGGACGTGCGCGAGTTCGAGCGACTCACGCTCTACAAGAGTTCCATCATCCGAGATCCGCAGCGTTCGCTCGGCGCGCCGTTCGTGATGTTCTACAACGCGAAATACAAGAACGGCTACGAGCGCATCGGCATGGCGACGTCGAAGGACCTGGTGAAATGGCAGCGCTTCGGGACGAATTGCGTAGTGGCCAACGGCGAGGAGAAGCGCAACGGCATCACCGGCGACCCGCAACTCGTGAAGATGGGCGACTTGTGGGTGATGTTCTACTTCGGCGCCGGCTGGAAGCCGAAGGCGTTCGATACCTTCGCTGTTTCGCGCGACTTGGTGAACTGGACCAAGTGGGAAGGGCAGCACCTCATCGAGCCGAGCGAGCCGTTCGACGCGACCTACGCCCACAAGCCGTGGGTGCTGAAGCACGAGGGCGTGGTGTATCACTTTTACTGCGCCGTCGGTAGCGAGGGCCGCGTGATTGCGCTCGCGACGTCGAAAGATTTGAAAGCGAAGCCGTAGGATTGCTCGTAGTCCCGCCTTTAGGCGGTTCGTGCCGGCTGGTTGACGTTTTCGCGCTCCCAACCGCCTAAAGGCGGGACTACAAACCGAGGTCGCCAGATTTGGGGACGGTTCAATTGCCGAGGTTCAGCTAAGATTTTCACATGAACAAACACCTACGCGCATTTGCTGTCGGATTGATTCTCTTTGTGGCGTCGCTTTGTTCATTGAGCGCGCGCACGGTCACTTCCTTCGACACCGACTGGCGCTTCCTTAAAGCCGATGCGCCGGGTGCGGAGCAATCCACCTTTGACGATTCCAACTGGCGCACGCTGGATGTCCCGCACGACTGGAGCATCGAAGGGCCGTTCGCGCAGACCAACAAGACCGGCGGCGCGGGTGCGTTCCTGCCGTCGGGTGTGGGCTGGTATCGGAAGGCGTTCACGCTGCCGGAGTGTGCTTCGAACCAGTGCGTGTTCATCGACTTCGATGGGGTGATGGAAAACAGCATCGTCTGGATCAACGGCGTGAAGCTCGGCCAGCGTCCCAATGGCTACGTCAGCTTCCGCTACGATCTCACGCCGCATCTGAGGTTCGGTTCCGGAGTGACGAATGTGATCGCGGTTCGCGCGGATACTTCGGCGCAACCGGCGTCGCGGTGGTATTCGGGCGCGGGGATTTATCGGCATGTGCGGCTGGCAACGACGGATCGGGTTCACTTTCCGCGATCCGGTATTTTTGCCAGCGTTTCGGAAGTGAAGGCGCGAGAGGCGACCGTGCGGATTGAGAGTTCCACGGTTGATGTCAGAGGCTATGGAGGAATTTTCGTTGTGCGGACGGAAATTCTCACGCTCGCAGGGGTGAGTGTGGCTTCGATCGCCGGTGAAGTGTTCATGCCCTGCATGGGAGGTGTGCCTACTCGGACTTCGGATCTTCCGGATTATCGGACTAACAGTGTGCCTCCCAGCCGAGGACGAATCGTGCAATCGATTTTTCTACCGGAACCGGAATTCTGGAGTGTGGATTCGCCAAAGCTGTATCGCGTAGTCAGCACGCTTCTCCAAGGGGACAAAGCCTTGGATCAACAAACCAACACCTTTGGCATCCGTGACGCCCGGTTCACTCCAGAGCAAGGCTTCCTGCTCAACGGCAAGAAGGTCATGCTCAAAGGCGTCTGCCTCCACCACGACGGCGGCGCCTTTGGCGCAGCAGTGCCGCTCGGCGTGTGGGAGCAGCGGTTGGCGGCATTGAAGGAACTTGGCTGCAATGCCATTCGCACGTCGCATAATCCCGTTGCGCCGGAGTTTCTCGACCTGTGCGACCGCATGGGCTTCCTCGTCATGGACGAGTTCTTCGATTGCTGGACGGTTGGGAAGAATCCACACGACTACCACAAGTATTTTGATGAGTGGTCGCTGAGCGATTTGCGCGACACGGTGCGGCGCGACCGGAATCACCCGAGCATCATTCTCTACAGCGCCGGGAACGAAATCCACGACACTCCCCAGCCCGAACTCGCCAAGCGCATCCTCGCCGGCTTGGTGAAAGAATACAAAGCCAGCGACCGGACGCGGCCGGTGACGCAGGCGTTGTTCCGCCCGAACGTGAGCGGCGATTACACGAACGGACTCGCAGATATGCTGGATGTGGTCGGCACAAACTACCGTGACAAGGAATTGCTCGCCGCGCAGAGGGCGAAGCCGGAGCGGAAGATCGTGGGCACCGAGCAGCGGCATGATTTGGAAACGTGGCTGAACTGCCGCGACAATCCATCGCACGCGGGGCAGTTCCTTTGGACGGGTATTGATTATCTCGGAGAGGCGAAAATCTGGCCGCGCAATGCGCATGCGTCCGGCTTACTGGATCGCATTGGCTGGCCGAAGCCGCTCGCGTATCAGCGCCAGAGCTGGTGGAGCGACCAGCCGATGGTCTGCATCGCCAGACGCGTGGCGGGCGACGATTTGATGCCGACCGATCCCGGTTATGGCGGCGAAGAAAAACACACGCAAGTGACCTTCAACGACTGGTCGCCGCGCAATCGCGAGCCGCATCCGGAAAATGTCGAAGTGTATTCCAACGGTGAGGAAGTGGAGCTGTTGCTGAACGGTCATTCGCTCGGTGCGTTGAAGAAGCCCGCGGACGATTCGCCCCGGCAGTGGCGCGTTCCTTTTGGTGCGGGTGAACTTGCGGCGGTGGCTCGCAACAGCGGAAAAGAAGTCGCGCGCCAGACGCTGCGCACTGCGGGCTTGGCGACGAAGTTGAGCCTCGTCGCAGATGCGCCGGAAGTTTCGCCACGCTCGGATGATGTGGTGTTCGTGAGTGCGAACGTTTTGGACGAGGCTGACGTATTGGTGCCGAATGCAAACCCGTTGGTGAAGTTCAGCGTCAGTGGGCCGGGAACGATTGTGGCGGTGGACAACGGCGATTGCTTGAGCACGGAACCGTTCCAGGCAGCCCAGCGCAAAGCCTACGGTGGCCGATGTGTGGCGTTCATCCGTGCAACTGCGCCCACAGGCGACATCATCGTGACTGCCGAAGCCGAAGGATTGAATCCCTCGAAAGCAATCATCAGGGCGGCGGGAAAGTGAGTGGGTGGGTAGCCAATTTTTGAATTTCCCACAGCCCCGGCGTCGTCAGTAGCATTCGAGCATGTCTAAGGTTTTCACCACTCTCGTCGTGTCGTTGTTTACGTTGGCGGTTAGTGTCGCGGAGGCGGGCAAGCCCACGCTGTTCCTCGCGGGCGATTCAACCGTCAACAATTCCACCAAAGGCCAGTTGGGCTGGGGCAAGCCAATCGCGAATTACTTCGACACAAACCGCATCACGGTCGTGAACAAGGCGCGGGGTGGCCGCAGCAGTCGCACTTACAAGACCGAAGGTTTGTGGGACGAACTCGCCGTGCAACTCAAGCCGGGCGACTTCGTGCTGATCCAATTCGGCCATAACGACAATGGTCCGATGGATTCCGACCGGGCGCGCGCGTCCATCCACAGCAACGGTGACGAATCGCGTGTCGTGACGAACAAGACGACGGGCAAGATCGAGGCGGTTTACAGCTACGGCTGGTATCTGCGGCATTACATCGCGGACGCCAAGGCGAAGGGCGCGACGCCGATCATCCTCTCGCTGGTGGCGCGCGACATTTGGAAGGACGGCAAAGTTGAGCGTGCGACTGATAGTTACACGAAGTGGGCGCGTGAGGCGGCGGAGCAGGGCGGGGCGCAGTTCATCGACTTGAATGATTTGACAGCGACGCACTTCGAGAAAGTGGGACGCGAAGTCACGCACTCGCAATTGTTCGGCACAAACGATCACACGCACACAACACCGCTTGGCGCGGATGCGAATGCGCAATGCGTCGTCGCTGGACTGCGCGCGCTGAAGAATTGTGCGCTGACGCAGTATCTTTTGGACAAATCACTGGTCGCAAAAGCCGCTGTCAATTCTTCACCGGAGGCAACGGCAGCCAAGCGCACGCTCATCGCCATCATCGGCGATTCGACAGTCGCAAATTATCCTGCCGAAAAGCCCGCACGCGGTTGGGGCATGTATGTGCAGGAGCGGTTTAATAGCTCGGTCGTGATTTCCAATCTCGCGGCGAACGGCCGCAGCACGAAGACGTTCATCAAGGAAGGCCGCTGGAAGAACACGCTCGCGCTCAAGCCGGACTATGTGTTGATCCAGTTCGGTCATAACGATTCGCACGCGAAGGAAAAGCCCGAAGCTACAGATGCAGCGACGGATTATCGCGATTACCTGCGGCAATACATCGACGAGGCGCGCGATGACGGCGCGGTGCCGATCCTGGTGACGCCGATGCTGCGGCGCAATTACACTGCCGACGGTAAGTTCGACGACATCCTGCAGCCCTACGCCGACGCGATGAAGGCAGTGGCGCAGGAGAAGAACGTGCCGGTGATCGATTTGCACTCGGCAAGCCGGGCGCTTTACGAGAAGCTGGGTCCGACCGAGGTCGCGAAGTTTGCGAGCGAGGAGAAAGACAAAACTCATTTCAACGAAGCCGGCGCGCGCGCAATGGCGGAGCTGGTGATGCAGGAATTGCCACGCGTCGCGCCGAAGCTCGCGGGGGAACTGACTGGCAAATGACCGTCAGTGCTGCGCATCGGAATTGCCTCGGTTCAACCAAGCGTCCGATGGCGAAGTTCGGTTTTGCCGGTTACGGATGGAGCAAGCACATGAATTTGATGACACACATGAAGCGGTTTCTATCGTTGAGCGTGGCTGGATTGCTCACCTTGGTCTTTGCCCTGAGGGTTCAGGCGGCGTCAACTTCCGGCGCCGCAATGCTTTTGCAATCCTCCCAGCTTGCAAACATCAAGGGCGCGGCGCGCGGCGCGTTGAAGATCGATCACATCAGCTACGAAACCGCGCAAGGTTCCGTGCCGGTGAATGGACTCGTCTTCGCGGGCGTGAAGGACGGTGAATCTTCTTCCGGCGTGGCCAGTATGCCGGACGGAGGCAAGGTCAGCATCAGCATCACCCCGAACCAAGGGCAGTTCGAAGTCCGATTCAGTGCCGAACCTCCAACGGGTATCAAGGGTTGGAGCTTTGTTGTCGAGGCGGGGCGCGATGAATATTTCACCGGCTTGATGGAACGCACGGTGGACGGTCCGCAACAGGCGTCGTGGGCGCCGGGCATCAAGCCTGCGTTGAACCTGCGCGGGCAGAAGGTGGACATGCTGCTCAAGCCAACGACGTCCGTGTATGCGCCGTTCTATCTTTCGTCGCGCGGCTACGGCCTGTTCGTGAAGACGGATTGGCCGGGCAAATATGATTTTTGCGTGAGCGATGCGCAGCAGGTGAAGGTCGCGTTCGAAGGGCCGTCGCTCGCGTTCAAGGTTTACACCTCTACGAATCCTGCCGCGATTGTTCAGGCGCATGCACTCGATGCGGGGCCGCCGATTCTGCCGCCGAAGTGGATGTTCTCGCCGTGGCGTTGGCGCGATGAACACAAGATGCGGACGAATTACTACGATGGCACGCCCTTCGCCGGACCGTTCAACACCGAGCTGATGGAAGACATGCTGATGATGAAGGCCTATGGCGTTCCGTGCGGCGTGTATTGGATTGATCGCCCGTGGGCGAAGGGCCGCAACGGTTACGATGATTTTGAGATCGACCCGGAGCGCTTGCCGAGCTTTGCGCAGAACGTGAAGTGGCTGGAGTCGGAAGGCGCCAAGATGGTGCTGTGGATCGGGCCGTTCTACCAAGGTAGGATGGAACAAACCGCGCTGGAGAAGGGCTGGAATCTGCCTGGCCAGGAACCGCAACGGAACAATTATCCGCTCGTGGATTATTCGAATCCGGAGGCGCGCAAGTTTTGGCAAGACGGCGTGGCGAAGTTGCTCAAGCTTGGCGTCGCGGGCTTCAAGTTGGATCGCGGCGAGGAAGGAATTCCCGACGACGGTCCGTTCAAGATCCATGACGGACGTTCATTGCGTGAGCAGCGGAATAATTACCCGGTGATGTATCTCAAGGCCACCTACGACGTGGCGAAGGAGCATCGCGGAGATGACTTCGTGTTGCTGCCGCGCGCTGGTTACACCGGCAGTTCGTCGCTCGGAGTTTTCTGGGGTGGTGATGTGGGCGGAGTGAACGAAGGGTTGCGCGCATCCATCATCGCCGTGCAACGCGCCGCTGTGATGGGTTATCCGAACTGGGGCAGCGACACGTGCGGCTACGGCAAGGCCACGTTGGAACAGGAGTTGTGCCTGCGCTGGCTGGCGTTCAGTTGCTTCACGCCCATCATGGAAGTCGGGCCGACGAAGAATCTCGGTTTCTGGAATCTGCCGCGCGAACCCAAGTATGACACCAATGTCATCGCGGCGTGGCGGCTCTACACTCGGCTGCATCAGCAACTCGCGGATTACGGCCATGCGCATGCTGCTGAAGCTTCGCAAACCGGCATGCCGATCGTGCGTCCGCTGTTCCTCGTCGAACCGCAGTCGCCGAAAGCGTGGGCAAATTGGTGGACGTATCAATACGGTCGCGACCTGCTCGTTTCGCCGGTCTGGGCGCAAGGCCAGCGTTCGCAGGAAGTGTATCTGCCGTCAGGAGCGAAGTGGCGCGACGCGTGGAATCCGGAAAAAACTTACGAGGGTGGCCGCACCATCACGGTGAAAGCCGCGGCGCACCAGATACCCATCTTCGTGCGAGTCGGTTCGGAGGTGAAGCTCGGCGATTTGAACAAGGCGTGGGAGGAGTCGCTCGCCATTGCCGCCAAACGTCCGGACCTCAAAGTGCTTGAAGCCGAAGTGAACGCCTGGTTTGAGAAGAATAAATGACGCCGCTTGTGCGTCTGCCTTGCCATGCTCCGAAAACTTTCAACTCTTCTCGGCGTGGCGATGCTCGCCGCTCTCGTGGGCGCAACCTCAGCTTTCGCGGCGGACAATGATCCTGTGACGGTGCGGCAGGATCGAAATTCCATCTATCTCGCCAACGGGTTGCTCAATGCCGAGGTCGATAAAGAGACCGGCGACTTGGTCTCGCTGAAGTATCAAGGGCTCGAACTCCTCGCGCAGGGTGGTGGCGGAACCGGCGGGTATTGGTCTTCCGTTGGCCGAGCGCGGGCGGGCGTCAAACAAGCGGCGACGATTCGCGTGAGCCCGGAGTCGAATGGCGGCGAGTTGGTGGAGATTTCCTGTCGCAGTTTCAACGACCCGGCCAATCCCGGTTCGCCGCTGGATGTGGATATCCGCTACGCGCTACGACGGGGCGAGAGTTGGATCTACGCTTACGCCGTCTGGCAGCATCAGCCGGGTTATCCTGCATTCAGCGTGGCTGAAGCGCGCTACTGCCTGAAGTTGAATCCCTCCGTTTTCGACTACATGACCATCGATGCCAACCGGCATCGTGTGATGCCGAGCGGCGAGGATTGGGATAAAGGTGCGCCAACGAATTTGAAGGAAGCGCGCTTGATGACGACGGGTGTTCACAAGGGTGTAGTGGAGCACAAATACGATTACTCCGCCATGTTCAGCGAGACGCCCGCTTACGGCTGGTCGAGCACGAAGAAGAATGTCGGCCTCTGGGTCATCAACCCGAGCCTCGAATACATCGGCGGCGGGCCGACGAAAGCGGAACTTACGGGCCATCGCGATGTGAATCCCGGTGGATTGCCAACGCTGCTGAACATGTGGCTCGGCAGCCACTACGGCGGAACCAGCTTTGCCGTCGGGACGAATGAGGCGTGGACGAAATTCATCGGGCCATTTCTGATTCACTGCAACGTCACCGCGCCCAAAGCTAGCGTCGATGAATCCCAAGCTGCGCTCTGGCATGAAGCACTGACGCGCGCGCACGCCGAAGAACAACGCTGGCCTTATGCGTGGCTGGCAGACACGAACTTTCCGCCTGAGGCCAAGCGGGGAGAGGTCACGGGACGTATCACCTTGACCGATTCGCTCAGTCCGAACGCCAAGATGAGCAATGTCTGGGTGGGTGTGACTGCGCCGGATTATGAATTGCCAGTAGTCGGCTTCGGCGGTGGTCGGCGATTTGGAACGAATGGGTTTTCTCGCGGCGGATTCACGAATGCATTTTTCGGAACCAACTTTCCGGCGCGAGGATTCACACCGCCTGCGGGTCCTGGCCGCAACGGCTTTCCGCAAAAGCTCGATTGGCAGCGCGACGCAAAGTTTTACCAATTCTGGGTTCGCGCTGATGATCAAGGTCGCTTTGCGATTCCGCATGTGCGCCCCGGTCACTATTGGCTTCGGGCCATTGCGGACGGAGTTATCGGTGAATTTGTCAGGTCGAACATCGTCATCAATCCCGGTTTCGCCACCGACCTGGGCGAACTGCGCTGGCAGCCGGTGCGTTACGGTCGCACCGTGTGGGAGATTGGCGTGCCTGACCGCACGGCGCGCGAGTTCCGGCATGGCGACCATTACTGGCAGTGGGGCCTCTACTACAAATACGTGGATGAATTTCCGAACGACGTGAACTTCATCATCGGCCAAAGCGATTGGCGGAAGGATTGGAATTACGTCCAGCCGCCCCGCATTAGTCGTAAGAGTGGTGGGCCGGTGATGAGCGAGGAAGATGAAGTTGAGGGAGCGCAAGCACGGCGCAGTTCTCCCGGCGACGGCGTGCAGCCTTCGACGTGGAGCATTCGATTCAATCAAGCGAACGTGGTGCAAGGTCGGGCGACTTTGCGTCTCGCGTTTTGCGGCACGCATCAAGGTTGCAACGTGGAAGTGTTAGTCAACGGAAAGCCTGTCGCCGAGACCGGCACATTGCCCAGCACGAGCGCCATGCAGCGCGACGGCATCACCGCGTTCTGGATTGAGAAGCCGATTGGTTTTTCCGCCTCTTTGCTCAAGCCGGGCGAGAACGTCATCCAACTGAAATCGCACGCGAACTCGTGGTCGCAGGGGGTGATGTATGATTGCGTGCGGCTGGAGATCGCAGAATGAAAAGCACCAAGCACCAAGCGCCAAGCTTCAGAGAAACTTCAAGCCCCAAACAGCAAGCATTCGGCATCACGCGGCATTGGAGCTTCAAGTTTGGTGCTTTTCTGGAGCTTGGTGCTTGGAGGTTGGCCCTTCTTCTTTTGTTGCTCTCGCTCCTTCCTGTTTTCGCCACTCTCACGCCCGTCGGTTTGAAGTGCGATTACGCGGTCAATCCGCTCGGCGTTGATAAGTCGCAGCCGCGTTTGCTCTGGCGCGTGGAAAGCGATCAACGCGGCGCACGGCAAACGGCTTATCAAGTCCTCGTCGCCAATTCGCTCGTCACGTTGGGCAGAGACAAAGGCGATCTGTGGGACAGCGGCAAAGTCACTTCGGATGAAACCGTCGGCATCGCCTACAACGGCAAAGCACTCGCGTCTTCGCAGCAGGTGTTTTGGAAAGTGCGCGCGTGGGATGAGAACCGGAAGGCTGGTCCGTGGAGCCAACCGGCCACGTTTACGATGGGCGTGTTGCGGGATGGTGACTGGCAGGCAAAATGGATCGGTGCGGCGGACACGAACCTGCAAAGCGTTTTGTTGCGGCGGGAATTCACGGTGAAGCCCGGATTGCGCCGCGCGCTTGCGCACATTTGCGGGCTTGGCCAATACGAGCTGTCCGTGAACGGCAAGAAGTCTGGCGAGGATGTGCTTTCGCCCGGCTGGAGCAAATACGACAAGACCTGTCTCTATGACACGCATGACCTGACCGCGTTGCTGAAGCCGGGCGTGAATGCCGTCGGGCTGACGCTGGCCAACGGCATGTATCGCGTGGTGGGCGGGCGGTATGTGAAATTCAAGGGCAGCTTCGGTCCGCTCAAGGCCATCACGCAACTTCGGCTCGAATACGAAGACGGCTCGGTGGAAATCGTCGGCACGGACGCAAGCTGGCAAGTCGTCCCGAGTCCGCTGACGTTCACGTGTGTTTACGGCGGTGAAGATTTTGATGCGCGGCGCGTGCCCCATGGTTGGGATGTGCCTGGATACGGCGGGACGAATTCAACGAGCGCCATCGAGACCGTCGGGCCGGGTGGCGCGTTGCGCGGGCTCTCTGTGGCGGCGCCGCCGTTGCGGGCTATCGAGACAATCTTGCCAGTTGGTCGGAAGCCGCTGACGAATGGCGTCGAAGTGTTCGACCTCGGACAGAACGCGCCTATCATGCCACACATCATCGTGCAAGGTCCGGCTGGCTCCAGCGTGCGCATCACGCCGGGCGAATTGCTGAACGCCAACGGGACTGTTGATCGCGTGTCGTCGGGCCGGGGGCGTTCGTGGTGGGAATACACGTTAGCGGGTGCGGGTGAAGAAACTTGGACGCCGCAATTCCACTACCAAGGCTGTCGCTACTTGCAGGTGCAGTGCTTCCCGGCCGTGACGAATGGCGAGTTGCCGGCGGTCAAAGGGCTTTCAGGCGTTGTGGTGCATACGAGTTCGGAACCGGTTGGAGAATTCGCGTGTTCAAACGAACTATTTAATCACACGCGCACGCTGATCCGCTGGGCGCAGCGGGCGAATCTAGTGAGCGTCGCGACGGATTGTCCGCATCGCGAGCGGTTGGGCTGGTTGGAGCAATATCATCTCAATGGTCCCTCGCTGCGCTACGAGTTCGACCTCGCGCAGTTGTTCACGAAGGGCATGAACGACATGCGCGATTCGCAGCTCGCGAGCGGCATGGTGCCGAGCATCGCGCCCGAATACACCATCTTCGGCAAGGGCCACGACGACGACTCGAATGCGTTCCGCAATTCGCCCGAGTGGGGCAGCGCCATCATGCTCGTGCCGTGGCAACAGTATGAGTTCACTGGTGACACCGAGTTGTTGCGGCGCCACTTCAACGACATGGAACGCTACGTTGGCTACCTCAGAAGCAAGGCGAGCAACAACATCCTGAGTTTCGGGCTTGGTGACTGGTATGACCTCGGGCCGAAACCGCCGGGCGTGGCGCAACTCACGCCGAGGGAACTCACGGCGACAGCGTTCTTTTATCAGGATGCAATGATTCTGTCGTGGGCCGCCGGTGAATTAGGCAGTCAGCCTGATGCCAAGCGGTATGGCTGGCTGGCGGACGAAATTCGTGCGGCGTTCAATGCGAAGTTTTGGAACCGGACTAACGCGACTTATGCAACCGGTTCGCAGTGCGCGAATGCGGTGGCGCTGGTCATGGGGCTGTGCGAGGAGCCGAATCGCGCGGCGGTTTTGGCGGCGTTGGTGAAGGATGTGCAAGCGCATGGCAATACCGCGGGCGACGTGGGGTATCGCTACGTGTTGCGCGCGCTGGCGGACGGCGGGCGATCGGATGTCATCTTCGCGATGAACAATCAGTCGGACAAGCCGGGCTATGGCTATCAACTCAAGCGCGGCGCGACGAGCCTCACCGAAGCTTGGGATGCAGGACGCAGCAGTTCGCAGAATCACTTCATGCTCGGGCAGATCATGGAATGGTTCTACGGCGACCTCGCCGGCATCGCGCCGAGTGCCGATGGACCGGGCTTCAAGCGCATCCTTATCCGTCCGCAGCCGGTCGGCGATGTGACGTGGGCAAAGGCGAGTTACCAGTCGGTGCGTGGAAAGATCGAAAGCTGTTGGAAGCGTGGTGATGGGAAATTTTCGCTCGATGTCACGGTCCCGGCGAATACAACCGCGACAGTTTATCTGCCGGCGAAGCTGGCGTCGTCGGTGCGCGAGAGCGGGCGGATGGCTTCGGGCCAGCCGGGCGTGAAGTTTTTGCGTAGCGAGGGCGACCGGGTGTTGTTGGAAGTGGGCGCAGGGAAGTATGAATTTACTTCGGAGTGGTGATTTGGAGTGCGCTGGTAGAGCGAAGCGGCGACAGCGCTGCGCTTGCCGCCGCAGTCCAAGACTGCGGCGCGTGGACGTCGCCAACTTTGGGGATTCACGTCGGACTTGATTCGAGGATAATCAGACCATGAAAACCAAACTAGCCCGGTGCAAATGGTTGTTCGCTGTGAGTTGTGCGTTGGCACTGGTGGCAAACACGGCTGCGGCGGCGGAGACTTTACCGTTGGCGGGCGAGTGGCGGTTTGCCTTGGACCGCGCGGATGTCGGCGTGAAGGAGGCTTGGTTCAATCGCGATCTGTCGGACCGCATCCAGTTGCCGGGCGTGTTGCAGGCGCAGGGTTATGGCGATGAGATCAGCACGAACACGCCGTGGGTGCTGTCGCTTTACGACAAGAACTGGTTTCAGCGCGCGGACTACACGAACTACACGCAGCCGGGCAACGTGAAGGTGCCGTTCGTGTGCCAGCCGCCGCGGCATTATCTGGGCGCGGCGTGGTATCAGCGTGACATCGAGATCCCGACGAACTGGATCGGGCGGCGCGTGGAGTTGTTCCTGGAACGCACGCGGTGGGAGACGCGGGCGTGGCTGGATGACCGGCTACTGGGAACGAACAATTCGCTGTGCGTGCCGCATGAGTTCGAGGCGGGCGTCGTGGGCGCGGAGCCGAATCAGATCAAGCCGGGCAAGCATCGGCTGACGGTGCGGTGCGACAACCGGATGCTGATGGCGTATCGGCCCGACGCGCATGCGGTGAGCGATTCGCTGAACAGCACGTGGAACGGGATCGTGGGGAAGATTGAACTGCGCAGCACGCCGTTGGTGTGGATTGAAGATGTGCGGGTGTTTCCGAATTTAGAGACGCGCAAGGTTCTAGTCCGTGGGCGAGTTGGAAGTCTGTCACCACTGTTACAGACGAATACCGTAACTATAGGTTTGATGAGCATGTTCGATTCGATGGGGATGCGTTATGATAAGGTTATCCCGGTAACAGTCATCCCGGGAGGCGTGAACTTTGAGGCTGAGGTTGAGAGGAGTAGTATCGGGTTCGCTGCGTGGGATGAATTTACTCCAAGGAATGACTGCTGGATAAAAGTAGCGATAGGCTCGGATGCAAGCTGGGACGAGAGAATTCAGACAATGCGAACGGCACAAATTCCCAATCGCGACTTCAAAGCCGTTGGTCAGGAGTTCTTCATCAACGGGCGCCCGACGCATCTGCGCGGCACGCATCATGGCGGGGATTTCGCACTCACGGGTTATCCGCCGTGCGATGTGGAGTATTGGTTGAAGCTGTTCCGCACGTGCAAGGAGTGGGGCTTGAATCACGTCCGGTTCCATTCGTTCTGTCCGCCCGAGGCGGCGTTCACGGCGGCGGATGAGGTGGGCATCTATTTGCAGATCGAGCCGGGCATGTGGAACGACATCAGCCCCGGCACGCCGATGGAGGCGATGCTTTACGCGGAGACGGAGCGCATCCTGAAGGCTTACGGGAATCATCCGTCGTTCGTGCTGTTCTCGGCGAGCAACGAGGCGAAGGGCCGCTGGAAGGAGGCGCTGCCGAAGTGGGTGAAGCATTTCCGTGAGGTTGACCCACGCCGGCTTTACACGCCGGACACGGGCTGGTCGCTGATTGACGAGCCGGGGCCGGTGGACGGCGCGGACTTTCTGGCGGTGCATCGCATCGGGCAGAACTTGATGCGCGGCGAGCGCGGGTGGTTTGGGCGCGATTATGCGCGGGCGACGCGCGGGGTGAACGTGCCCATCGTGACGCACGAGGTCGGGCAGTGGTGCGCGTATCCGGATTACGACGTGATCAAGAAATTCACGGGGTATATGCGACCGGGGAATTTTGAAATTTTCCGCGATTCGGCGGAGAAGCATGGGCTGGAGCGCCGATCTCCCGATCGGCTTGAACCCGGACGTGCCGATCGGGAGATCGGCGCTCCAACCACGAAAGATTTCGCGCACGCCTCAGGACGCTTCCAACTCGCGTGTTACAAGGAGGAGATCGAGGCGAATCTGCGGACGCCCGGGCTTGGCGGTTTTCAATTGCTCGACTTGCACGATTACGTGGGGCAGGGGACGGCGCTGGTCGGCGTGCTGGATCCGTTTTGGGAGGAGAAGGGCTACGTGAAGGCGGACGAGTGGCGGCAGTTTTGTAGTCCGGTGGTGCCGCTGGCGCGGTTGACAAAGCGGGTGTTCACGACGGCGGATAAGTTCGTGGTGCCGGTGGAGGTGGCAAATTATTCGGCGTCCCCTGTGACAGGTGATGACATGTTCTGGTCAATCACTGATCCAAACCGGCAAGCAGGTTTGAGAGGGAAGTTCTCCAAGCAAAACTTCGCGGTTGGGCGATCCCCCAAATCCGGGACGATTGAGGCTGACCTCGCAAAACTTCCGGCGCCCCGGCAATACAAACTCATTGTGAACACCGGTCGCGGCAGTGAGAACTCTTGGAATTTCTGGCTCTACCCGGCGCAGATTGATTCCTCGGTGCCGTCGAATGTTTTGCTGACGAGTTCGTGGGATGAGGCAGAGGCGAAGTTGGCGGCGGGCGGGCGCGTGGTTTTCCAACCCCCGCTGGCGAATCTGGATTGGTCGAGTCCGCCGCTGGACAAGCTGCCGGTGTTCTGGAACCGGCTGATGGGGCCGGGCTGGAGCCGCATGCTCGGCATCTGGTGCGACACGAATCATTCGGCGCTCGCGGGCTTTCCGACGGAGGCGAATTGCGACTGGCAATGGACGGAGATCATCAAGACGCGCGCCATCAATCTCGACAAGCTGCCGCGTGAACTCTCGACCATCGTGTCGGCGATCGATGACTGGAATCGCAACTGGAAGCTCGGGTTGGTCTTTGAGGCGAAGGTGGGGAAGGGGAAGTTGCTGGTGACGTCGTTTGATTTGAATGCAGAGAGTCCGGTGGCGAAGCAGTTGCGACGGTCGTTGCTGGATTACGCGACAGGTGAAAAGTTCCAGCCGAAGACGGATGTTACGGCAGCGGATATTCGCGGGTTGTGGTT
>JBEGQI010000186.1:0-14514 GCA_041181065.1 Verrucomicrobiota bacterium
CGAGATTGAAGTTGATGAGGTTGCAGTCACGCAGGAGCACGGTGCTGACGTTGTTCGAGGTGCGCGTGAGCGTCCCGGCATAGCGATCGAAGGTGTAGCTGATGGTCTTATAGTTGCCGTCGATGAAGGTGAGTTTTCGGTTCAGCGCGTTGTTGTAGCTGCTGATGCTTTGGGCCTCACGTAGTTCCCGGGTCATCAGGTCGATGGCTGCACGATTGCGCGACTCCAACGTTCCATAATTTGAAATGGCTTGGAAGCTACGCAGTCCGAACAGGTATGCGGAACCAACGGCCCCGGCGACGACGGAGAAAATCGTCAGCCCAAGCATGATCTCAATGAAGGTATAACCGCGATTGCGCCTGCGGGGATTAATAGACATAGTTTTGGAACCCGTCCCGAGCGACGAGTGTGTAGTTGGTTCGCGAACGGACAACCTTGTTCGAATTCCATTGCAGCATCAATGTCACCAAACGCATTTTGGTCGAATAACTGGTTGAAAACGCGCCGGCAGGGACACTCGCGATGGATACTTTGCAGGTGTAGTAGAGGCCGCCCCCGTTAGGAGACTGCGGGTCATACGCGGTGGTGAACAATGAGGGCACAATGTTCGGGCGGTTGATTTGATCCCAACTATACAGGCGAATCATTTCCGCCTGCTCCATGAGGATTTGCGTTGCGCGCTGGTTTTCACGGGCCCGTTGCATTGTCCGAAAACCGCCCGCCAGCGCCCTCATCAAACCCGCGGCGCAAATCGCCATGATGACGGAAGCGACCAGCGCCTCGGTGATGGTGCTGGCGGAGAGCTTCTTGTTTGAGCGGCGCAGATTCATGGCTTGAACATTTTAGTTATTGGACCGATTTGTCAATTCTTCACACGCATTCTTACGCAGGGGCCATGCCAACCTGAAAACCGCCGATTGTTCGCAGACTTGGAGTTTGCAGGATGCTTGCCAGGCCAAAGGCTCTGGTTGTGTCCAGAATACGGGCGGTTTTGTCTATGCAGCGATATGGACAATTCTGGGAAATGGCAGGAACTCGTCCGCTCAGGGACGATTTGCCAGTCGCTTTCACAAATCTGCGAACAAGGCATTCAGCTGGGCAATTCCAACTGGACGGCTCTGGACTAAACTCCAAGTATGGGCCGGTGCGCACATGTGTCATATTCAACCCGGTTGCCAAAGGGAACAAAGCCCGCCACTTCCGCGCTTACCTTGATGAAATTGCCCAGCATGCGGCCTTGAAGCAGACCCGCTGCGCCGGCGACGCCAAGACATTGGCGGCTGAAGCGGTGCGAGATGGATTTGAAACAATCATCGCTGCTGGGGGGGACGGCACGTTGAATGAAGTTCTCAATGGAATCGGCGAAGCCGACGGGTTCGAGCGGGTGCGGTTGGGAGTGCTTCCCTTGGGCACGGTCAATGTCTTTGCGCGGGAACTTCACATTCCCATCAAGCTCCACGAGGCATGGCAAATCGTGTTGCGCGGGCGTGAGACCCGGATGGATCTGCCTTTTGCCGACTTTACGAACAAAGGGAAGCCGGAACGAAGATGGTTTGCGCAGTTGGCTGGAGCCGGGCTTGATTCCCGAGCCATTGAACTCGTGGACTGGCAATTGAAGAAAAAAATCGGACCTTTTGCTTATGTGTGGGCCGGACTGAAGGCTTTGGCCGAAAGGAAGCTCACGTTGTCAGTGGCGTCTGCGAATTTGCAGCTTGAGGGCGAATTGATTCTGATTGGAAACGGACGCCTTTACGGCGGCAACTTTGCCACTTTCAAGGATGCGCGTCTGAACGACGGAAAGCTTGATGTTTGTGCCTTCCCGCGTGTGAATTTTTGGACGCTCCTGCGCTGTGCGGGACCGCTTTTACTTTCGAAACGCCTGCCTGAGGCGCTCGTTCGTCGTATTCAAACGGAGCAATTCACGCTGACTGGTCCTGAGACGGCCACCTTTGAACTCGATGGTGAACTAGCCGGTAATTTGCCCGTCAAGTTTGCGGTGGTTCCGAGTCGGCTGCGGGTGGTAGTTCCGTAACCGGCTCCTGTGCAGATTGTGCTTGTGGCCGTTCGGGTGGCCGCTCGCGCCGCGGATTTTGCCGGTGTGGCTGCGGCGTTCGCGCTTGAACCTGTGGCGGGCGCGATTGCAACTGTCGCAAGGCCCGACGCAGGTTGTCCAATTCCCGTTCGTCTTCAATCTTCTGGCGCTCGGCGAGTTCCAACGTTTCCAGCAATTCATCGAGGTCTTCCACCACTTTCTTGAGGACTTCGATGATGTTGTAGACATCCTCTACCGCTTGCGCCACAGCCGAACCCTGCCGTCTTGGCTCCGGTGCGGGAGGCGGAATATGCGCACGAGGCGGACGAGATTCGCGCGGTTCGCGCGATTCGCGTGGTCGGTTTGCAGGTTCACGTGGTGCGGCCGCAGGTGCAGACTTCGGGGCGGCTGCATCGCTGGGGGCCGTATCAAGGATTTGATCCACTTCCGACTCGCTGGATTTAACCTGAGCCTCCTCCTCCGGAGTGATTATGTCTTCAGAAGGTTCTTGCTCAAAATCAGATAACGGTTCGTTTTCAGAGGCCATCTCATCAGGTGGC
Organism: Verrucomicrobiota bacterium; assembly: GCA_041181065.1. Taxonomy (GTDB): domain Bacteria; phylum Verrucomicrobiota; class Verrucomicrobiia; order Limisphaerales; family DSYF01; genus DSYF01. The sequence continues at coordinate 2,593 of JBEGQI010000186.1, forward strand.
GTTCCTTCGTTGGGCGCGGTCGGACCTGGTTGTTGACGGCGTCGCGAGCGCCCACGACCTCCGCGACTGCCGCGACGGCGGCGTCTCTGCGGATTCGGCGCTCCTGCGCTACTAGAAATTGGGCTGCTTTCTTCAGGCATTGGTGCGGACACGTTGCCGGGAACCGTTTCAAATGCAATGGAATTGTCGTTGGCGGCGGATTTTGGTTGAACGCGGCACGACGCCATCCACAACATCGCCACAACATGAAACAGTTCGTTCGCAATGTCCTCTGCATCGTTCTGACGGGTGCGACCTTCATCGTGCCTGCGTATGCGGCGCAGATGCAAATCGTGGGCGGGAACAGTGCCGGCAAAACATTCCTGGGTCCACCTGTCATCACCCCCACTCCCAATATCATCCTCATCGTTGCAGATGACCTTGGTTATGGTGACCTCGGTTGCTACGGGCAAAAGCAGATCAAGACACCGAATCTGGACAAGCTGGCAGCAGGGGGAACCCGCTTCACTTCCTTTTATGCGGGCAGCACCGTTTGTGCGCCGTCGCGTTGCTCCCTCATGACCGGGTTTCATACGGGGCATTGCACCATTCGTGGCAATGACGGGACTGCATTGTCCGCTGCTGACACGACGATTGCGCAGGTTCTTCATGGTCCTTACTCGACTGGGCTCGCGGGGAAATGGGGATTGGGTGATGAGGGGTCGACCGGGCTGCCCGGTGACAAAGGTTTTGATCAATTCGTCGGCGTTCTCAACCAAACGCGGGCGCATGATTATTACGCTCCGTATGTGGATCGGCAGGATGCGGCGGAGGGATTTCGTCATGTGGAGTATCCGCAGAATGCCAACGGGGCCAAGGGCGTTTATCTTCCAAATATTTTCCAAACCTTCACCACGAACTTCATTCGTATCCGCCATCCTGACCTTTTCAATCGTCGCGAACCGTTCTTTCTAGTGGTGGCGCAAACGTTGCCGCATGCAAACAATGAAGAAGGCCGGGCGACTGGCAACGGCATGCAGGTTCCCCATGACAAACCTTACTCTGCCGAAACGTGGCCGCCGCCAGAAAAGAATAAAGCCGCCATGATCACGCGCTTGGATCATTATGTGGGCGAAATCATGGCCAAGCTGCAGGAATACCGGCAGGAATCCAACACACTTGTCTTGTTCACCAGTGACAACGGTTCTCACAAGGAAGGCGGAGTGGATCCAAATTTTTTCCAAAGCTCCGGGCCGTTGCGCGGGATCAAGCGAGACCTCTATGAGGGTGGTATCCGAGTGCCCTTGATCGCCTCATGGCCGGGGAAAGTCCCCACCGGGCGAGTGTGCGACGAGCCATTCGCGTTCTGGGACATACTGCCGACGTTAGCGGAGTTGGCCAAACGCCAGGCGCCGGATGGAATAGACGGAATTTCCTATTTGCCGACTTTGTTCGGCAAGTCGCAGACCAATCTTCACGAATTCTTCTACTGGGAGTTTAACGAGGGCGGTTTCAAACAGGCCGTCCGCGCCGGTGAATGGAAGGGAATTCGCCAAGCCCCTGGTAAGGCTCTTGAGCTTTACAATCTCACTCGGGATATCGGCGAAACCAACAACATCGCCGAGGAGAATCCTCAAGTGGTAGCCCGCATGGAAAACATACTCGCCAGGGCCCGAACGGAGCCGCTCAAACCCAAATCTCCGAAAAAGGCATTTCCCCAGTCGGCTGGAGACAAATGAGACCGCCCAATAGGATTTAGCGGGAACGGCTATTCGCATTTAATTCGATGAGCGAAAACTCGCCTCAGTCTTTTGCACTCGATGTTCTCGCAGAGAGATTTTTGAGTCATCTAGCCACGGATCGGGGTGCTTCGGTTTACACGCAACGGAATTACCGGCAGGCCTTGACGGAATTTTCGGCGTGGCATCGCTTGGAACGCAAAGGACCGCCCGCGTGGGCTTTGCTGCAGCGCGATGACTTCCGGAATTATCTGCGATCACTCGGGCGGCAAAATCTTGGACGGGCGGCGACGCAGCTTCGGTTCAGCGCGCTTCGAACGTTTTACAAATTTCTCGTCCGGGGCGGTGAAGTAGAGGTCACGCCCATTCGCAACATCACGTTGCCCAAGCTGCCCAAACGGCTGCCCAAATATCTCACGGTGCAACAGATGGTGGATCTCCTGGCGGCACCGCTCAAGCTGCTCGCTGTCCAGGGCAAGGCGAAGAAAGTGGGCCGTCCGATTTCCGTCGCAGCTGCTTATCGTGACATGGCGATTTTGGAAACCATCTACTCGTGTGGTTTGCGTATCAGTGAGCTGGCTGGTTTGCAGGTCGGCGACATGGATTGGAGCGAGCGACTGGTGCGAGTGCGCGGGAAAGGCAAGAAGGAACGGCAGGTGCCGATCGGTGAAACGGCCTTGCGCGCAATTGAGGCGTATTGGGCCCAGCTTTCAAATCGGCCCACAGGCAATTCACCGGTGTTTCTGTCTGAGACGCGCAAGCGCGCATCGGTCAACCGAACCCTGCTCGCGCGCCGGTTGAAAACCTATCTGGCGTTCACCGGTCTGGACCCTGCCATCACACCGCACAAATTACGACACAGCTACGCGACTCATTTGCTTGATGCGGGCGCGGACCTGCGCAGCGTGCAGGAACTGCTCGGCCACGCGCATCTTGAAACCACGCAGGTTTATACGCACGTTACGACCGAGCGCTTGAAGAAAGCCTACAACTCAGCGCATCCGCGGGCGTGAGTGTTGCTGGCCGGCTCACTGGAGCAACCGAGTCAAAGCCCGCAGGTTTATACGCCTTAAAAATCAATGCGGGGAGGCTTTTGGCGATTCCTTGGCTTCGGCTTCCATGGTATCGAGTATCTTCTTGAGAGACGCTTTGACCTCCACGTCTTCTTCAAGTTCTACCGCCGTTTTCTGCCGGGCGATTGCGTCAGCGAACTTACCGCTTTCAAAGAGAGCTGCAGCGTGCAGGTTTATTAAGGCCGGCGTCTTGCCACCGCTTGCCTCTGTCGCCCTCTTGGCATACTCGAGTGCGATTTGCGGGTTGCGGAGCGGTAGCTTGGGATTCAGGAATAAGGTCGCGACCTGGCTCAAGCCGGTTGCAGTCTTCAAGTTGAGCGCTTCCACCTTGCCTTTGAATGTGCTGGCGGCCGCGGGGGCATTGCTTGCACTGAGTTCGCTAAGAAACGTTTCGATGGTGTTTGCAAGTGAAACGGTTTCCGCTGCCGCCGCCGCATTGTCCTGAACTTCTTTCTTTGCCGTCGCGAGATCCAGTTTGCCGTCGACGATGCGTTCAACGGCCTTGGACAAGCCTTGAAGCGGTCGCCCCCACCATTTGATCGTGCCGTCCTTGTCCACAACGAACGCGACTGGAATGCCGCGGACTCCGAATGCTTCGGGGTAGTTTTCTTCCGTCTTTCCATCGTCAATCGCGACATGGTAGTCCATCTGGTCACCCATCTTTTCCACGAATTTTTTTACCACGGCGGGTGATTCGCTGGTCAGCCCTACTACGATGACGCCACGGTCTTTGTATTTTTTTTGCAATTCCGTCAAATGAGGGATGCTCGCGAGGCAGGGCGGACACCAAGTGGCCCAGAACTCAACCACGTAGATATTTGTGCCCTTGCCATCCTCAATTTTGACGGGGCCGTTTTTGATCCATTCCTGCACGCTGAGTGGCTTGGCAGCATCCCCCAGGTCGGAAGCTCCGTCGGCATACGCTGCAAGCAACGCCAGCAAGGAAACTAGGTATTTCTTCTTCATATAAACTTCAGCTCTTGAATTTACTGCGCCTGTGAGCGGCTCCGTTGAAAACGGCTGGGGCGAACTTCTTCCTGCTTGGCTTTGGCAGCCGCGGCAAGGACTGGATCGCTGCTTTCAGCAAGCCTGTGGGCCAGAGTTTCAAGGCGGCGCGGCGCGAACGCCTGCACCAAGTTCAATCGTTCCATGTCCAGTTCAGTCGCGGGATCAATGGGAAACCTTACACGATGGCGTTCAATCGCCTGTTCCCAATTTGCCAGTCGAGCGCCGCTGTTCACGTGTCGCGCGTCGCACAGCAGTTCCAGACGATCCAACTCGGCATTCTGTTCAATGGACATTCCTGTTTGGGCCGCGACCGATTTCAATAGCGCCTGTGGGTCTTTCAAAGACTGGTCGCAATGATGCTGGTCGCGGAGCAGCCAGGCGCGGATTTGCAGCAGGCCAAGTTCCGTCGCGTTGGTGCGGGACGGAAACCGGGTGTTCATGGCTTGCACACACGCATCGAATCGTTTGAACAACGTGCTGCCGGCAGCTGGCGCGTCGAGAACGGTCAGGGCATTCGAGCCGCGCGCGAACAAACTGCGTGTCATGTTCATCAGGTCGGGCTCGCTGAGTGCAGCGCTGGGTTGGAAGCCAGGTGGCTTCGGCAGCGGTGCGGGCTGGCGATAACCGGCCGGTGGCTGCATGAGCCGCAGGATTTCCTCCGTTGCCACGCAGAACCGCACTGGTCCGCTGACGAACGACCCGCCCGACTTGTTCGTCGATTCTTCCTCCACGTTTGATGTGATGCTCTGCACCTGACCGAGCACGTTGCCGGCCTCATCTACGATGGGCCCGCCGCTCGAACCGGGCGCGAATTCTGCCGTCACATTTAGATACAACGACGGTCGTGCCTTGCCCGTGTGTTCGCCATCCGGTTCGAGGATGGACATCGTGTCCCGGCTGCGCATCAACCGCGCCACGATGCCTTCACTAAACAGGAAGTGATAACCCTCCGGATGGCCGAGACAATACACCCGTTCGCCGGTGCGTGCGTTCGCGCGCAACGGCAGTGGCGTCAGGTTTGTGGCATCGATCTTCAGCAGGCATGTATCGGCGTCTGCGTCGGCGGCCAGCACTTCGCGGACCGGATACACATTCCCATCGTGATCCGCGGCCACGAGGAAATCCGGCTTGTCCGTCAAAGGCTCCTCGCCATTGCCCACCACATGGTAGGATGTGGAAATAATCCCATCCGACGACACCACAAACGCGGTTGCCGCCATGAAATGCCAGTTGGTGCAGGTATCGCACTGGTAAAAATCCCCGACTGCCAAAGTGCTTTGCAGCAGGCGGTCATATAGATCTGGTGGGGAGAATTTTCGTGGGGACTCCGATGCGGGTTTGACTGAGCTGTATTGCCGATTCAACTGGCACTGCAATTTCTCCAGCGGCACCAGTTTGCCGGCATTCTTCAATTTCGCGGCGGCGGCGCACACTTGGTCGAGAAAGGCGTCATCTTCCACGACAAAACGTGGCGCTTCGGCGCGGCTGAAGCCGTGGGTCAGGAGCAGCAGACCAATGCCGCAGGTCAGTGAGAACGTGCGGGTGCATGACGCGGCAAACGTGTTTGACATATCGTGATGCCTAAGGCGCCCGGAGACTTCCACACACCGACAAAGAGTCAAGGGGCGTCGTTGTCGTTTTGCGGGCGCTCTTGCCTTGACCTGCGTGCCTGAGGCGGAGCTAAATCACGCGCCTCGGGAACTATTGCTTTCGAGACTTTGAGCCCATGCCGCGCGATCAAAAACCAGCTTCCGTTCAGGACCTGCATTCCCGTCCGCCGCTCGAGCGCATGTTGCGCATTCATCAGGCCATCCAAGCGGGGGAATATCCCAATGGCACACGGCTTTCAGCGGAGATCGAAGTCGTGGTCAAAACCATCCATCGCGACATCGCCTTCATGCGCGACCGGCTGGGCCTGCCGATCGAGTTCGACACGCGGCGCAATGGCTACTATTACACCGGCGAGGTCAGTTCGTTTCCCTCTTTGCAATTGACCGAGGGCGAACTCTTCGCCTTGTGCGTTGCGGAAAAGGCGCTGGAGCAATATCGCGGCACAAGCTTCGAGAAGCCGCTGTTGTCGGCGTTGCGCAAGATGGAGCAGTCGCTGCCCGACACCATCAGCATCAACCTCGGCGAACTCGGTCAGGCGATCTCTTTCCGCACGCGGGCTGAGCCGATCTTGAACTTGGAGACCTTTGATGCGCTGGCCAAGGCGACGGCTGCCCGTCGGCAACTTGAACTTGATTACCGCAAAGCCGGCAGCAAGACGTTCGAGAAGCGCATCGTTGATCCGTATCACCTCGCCAACATCAATGGTGAGTGGTTCCTCTTCGCTTTTGATCACCTGCGCAAAGACGTCCGGACTTTTGTTCCGGCGCGTATCAAGTCGGTGAAACAGACTGGTAATTCATTTGAGCGGCCGCAGGGCTTTTCGCTGGAGAAGCGATTGCGGGACAGCTTCGGGGTTCATTCTGGCGAAGGCAGCTTCAACGTCGTGATTCGTTTTGCGCCTGAGGTAGCCGACTTCATTCGTGAAAAACGTTGGCACGATTCGCAGGAGTTGCGCGGCCTCAAAGGGGGAGCCGTGGAATTGCGTCTCAAATTGTCTAGCCTCGCTGAGATTGAGCGGTGGATCCTGAGCTGGGGCGGCAATGCTCAAGTCATCCAGCCCAAGGAACTCATCGAGTCGGTCCGGAAAGCCGCTCGGTCCATGCTGCGATGAGCTGGGAATCGGCGTCATCGCGTTTGCTGAAACTTTTCCAGCCTGTTCAGTTTCGACCACGTGAAGCCGACGTGTTCCCGCTAATTGGCGCGAGATAATTCGATCAAAACGGCCTGAATTGATGGTTCTTCGCGGTGTTGAAATGCAGCTTCAACTGTTAGTGCGGCTTGGCATGACTCGCGCTTTACTGACGAAAAAGTTTTTATGAATTCGTCAGACCCAGTTGCCAAGAAGTCAGAAAACACTTCGACCCACTCCACCGGCGGAACCGGCCTCGTTCATGTCTGGCTCGTCGATGATCACGCCAATCTCCGGTCCGTCGTGGCACAGTCGCTTGAATTGATGGGGGGCATCGTTTGCACCCGCCAGTTCGGTTCACCCAACGAGCTGTTGAGCGCGCTTGCCAGTCGTATCGGTCCCGATGTCATCTTGCTGGACGTGCAGATGGGTGAGTTCAATGGCATCGACGCCATCCCCGCCATCAAGTCGCTTTCGCGCACGACGCGAGTCCTGATGTTCACGACGTGCTACGACGAGCAATGGCACAATCGCGCCTTGGAGCGGGGCGCCTCGGGTTTCTTGCTGAAGTCAGACCCATTGGAACGCATTGCGGGGTCCATTTGCGTTCGCGATGAGAACGCGACTCGGCTCATGCGGGCGGAGCCGGTGAAGATCAACTTCCGCCAGTCAGCGACCGGGACCACGGCGCAAGCTCACGCGTCAAAGCCAACTCAAGCCAAGCCAAAGTCTGAGAGCACTTTCAGCTGGTTCAAGTTGTTCGGCCGGAACTGAGGCGCATCAGGACGGTTTGTTCGGGTGGATTCACTCGACACGCAAGCGCTTCAGACTTCGCGAACCTGCTTTTCCAATTCGCGGTGGTTCACCTTGCCGGTGCCGAGCTTTGGGATTTCGCGCACGACCTTGATGTCTCGCGGCACGGCGAGGTTGCTGAGTCCTTTGGCTTTGATGGCGGTGCGGACTTCATCGAGCGTGAGCTTGGGTTCATTGGTCACGGCGATGAGCCGTTCGCCTTTGTCCTCGTCGGGCTTGGTCACCACGGCAATCGCGAAGCGCAGACCGTAATGCGGAAATGCTCCGGCCAACACTTCTTCAACCGCCGTCAAACTCACCATCTCACCGCTGACCTTCGCAAAGCGTTTCAGGCGTCCGAGGATGTGCAGGAATTTGTCGTCGTCCACGCGCACGATGTCGCCGGTGTCATACCAGCCGCCGAGCGACTGGAACTTCGCGTTCGCGTCGGCGTTCAGATAGCCCTTCATCACGTTGGGGCCGCGCACGAAGAGGCGTCCACCCTCGGCCACGCCTTCGATAGTTTCCACGCGGCACTCCATGCCAGGCAGCAATTCGCCCACGCTGCCCGCACGGGGATTGATGGGCACATTGACGCTGACGCACGGGCTGCATTCCGTGGCGCCGTAACCTTCCAGCACGCGCACACCGAACTTCTCGTTCCAGATCTTGACCGTGTTCTCCTGCAACTTCTCCGCTGCGGCGAACAAGTAGCGCAAACTGCGGAAGTCGTAGGCGTGAGCCTTGCGCGCGTAGCCGGCGAGAAAGGTGTTGGTCGCGAGAAACACCGTGGCGTTCTTGTCGTAAAGGACCGTGGGCACGACGCGATAATGCAACGGCGAGGGATACAGGCACACATACGCGCCGCGCACGAGCGGTAGCAGCGTGCCGACCGTGAGGCCGAAGCTGTGGAACAGCGGCAGCGTCGTGAAGAAACGATCCGTGGATTGCAGGTCGCTGATGACGCACATCTGCCGGATGTTGGCGAGCACGTTGCGATGCGAGAGTTCGACGCCCTTAGGCACGCCTTCGGAACCGCTGGTGAACAGGACGACGGCGGTGTCGTTGGCTTGATGGGGCGTGCTGAGAAAGCTGCCCGGCGCCAGCCAGCTGCGGATCAGTGCCGAGAGCTTGGCGAGTCCGCCGATTTCCGCGCGCACGTCTTCGAGGTAATGGAATTGGATGCCGGCTTGTTCCAGCGGTTTGATATCGAGCTTGGCCTTCGTGATGAAATGGCGCGCGGTGATGATGTGTTTGAGGCTGGCGACTTCCGCGCACGCCTGCATCACGGCGGGGCCGGTGGTGTAATTCAGGATGGCGGGCGTGGCGCCGGTCTGCCACAAGCTGAGCAACGTGACGGGCATCGCGTTGACGTTCGGTAAAAGGACGCCGACCCGCGCGTGTTCGTTGGTGTGGAGGCGGGCTTGCCATTGCTCGGCCAACAAACTGGCGCCCATGGCGAGGCGGCGATAGGTGAGCGGCTTCCACGTCACGTCTTCCAGCACTTCGAAACCGGGACATTCACGCACACGTTCCGCGATGGCGCCGGGCACATGACGCGAGCCGAACTCCATCTCCGTGTCGAATTGCAGCCGGACCATTTGGTCGCGCAGCCAGTTCGTGATCTTCGTGCGGGCCACCGCTGTGCTGACGTTTTCAGGCTGGGGTGCCGTAAGCAGTGGGCTGAAGTGCGCGGATACTTTTGGGAACCACCGCGTGTAACCGGGATTGACCGCCGGCTTGAGTTGGCTTGCGCCCCGCAGATAAGCAACGACGACCTTCGCCTTCGTCTTGTGGATCAGGAAGCCGGTGCCGTCGAATAATTTCATCAGGCAACCCGTCGTCGAGAGCCGGCCTTCGGGAAACAGCACGAGGCGACCACCGCCTTGCAGATACTCCGCCATCTTCTTCACCGCGTAGGGCGAGTCGTTCTCCACCGGGAACGTGCGGCGGTTGATCATCATCTTGCGATGCACCCAGCTCGTCTGGGCCGTGGTGGCGGAGACGACAAATTTCCAATCGTCTTCGAGGCACACGCCGAGGAAGAGCCAGTCCCACCACGAGACGTGGTTCGGCAGCAACAGCACCGGTCCGGGCGCGCGGAGCGCATCGGTGTTGTAGGCGCGGAAGCGGAACAACAAACGGGCGATGAATCGTAAGAGGGCGATCATGATGGCGGGGACTTCTTTTTTCGCGTGGGAACCAAGCTCGCGATGAGCGCCAGCGCCGTGATCCCAACGCATGCCGGCGCCAGCCAGCGATCCAGCGGGAGACGGGGCTTTGCGTTCAATGGCAGCTTGCCGCCGAGGATGGCGCCTTCACCGGGGAAAGCCGCGCTGGCTTCCACTTGCCCGGTGCGCGAGACAAGTTGCGAGATGCCGGAGCTGGCGACGCGGAAGATGGGGATGCCGTATTCCGCCGCGCGCATCCGGACCACGCGCGCATGCAGCTCGTGTTGGCCTGCGCCCCATTCGGCTACGTCCATCGTGGGGTTCAGCAAGGCGATGGCGCCCTGACGGACGAAGTCGTCCACGATGCGCGTGTAGCTGAGATCGTAACAGATGAGCACGCCGAGTTTGCCCCACGGCGAATCCCAGACTTTGCGTTCCGGCGCGGGCAGTCCGTCCTTGAAGAACTGGATGGGCACGCTCTTGGCCTGCTGATGCACGATTGCGCCGTTCGTGCCGATGACGTAGGCCATGTTGTAGAAGTTGGTTTCGCCGAGCGGCTCCTTGCCGCCGACCACAAGATAAACATGGTTGGACGCGCACCAATCGCGGACCTCCTGTGGCGGCGGAGATTGGAAGGTGTATTCGCTGAGCATGAACAACTCGGCGAGCGGAAAGCGGTCACGAGCTTTGTTCAGATGCTCGAGGATGACGTTGTCCGTTTGGGCTTCAAGCTGGATGCCGACGACGCGAATACTTTCCGGGGCGCTATGTGGAAAGTGATCACGGTTTACCTGCGATAAGGCCAAACCAGTGGCAATCAGCATTGGAACAGTCGTAACGATAGCTTGGACGGAAAGGCGGCGACTCATGCAGAAGACATAGGTGCACAATCCCGATCCAAGTAGTGCAACAGCCAGCGGCAAGCGTGCGTAAATCAGAACTGCGCCCAAAGCTGTAGCAAAGCCAAGAGCTGCGATTCGCGTAATTGGTGTCTTGCGGTCGGTTGCTTGCAACAGTGACGCCAACGCAATCAGGACAAAACCAAACGCAAAGTGTCCCAGACGATTCGCCGCATCGGGCTGCAAAAAATTCCCCATCCCAAATGTCAGCCAGCCGAAGCGCAAGTAGTAGAGTTCGCAACGGAAATATTCGAGGCCCGTCCAGATGAACGGCGCGAGCGCGAGCATCCAGCCGTTGCCGAAGCGCAAGCGCACGAGCCATAGCGTCAGTCCAAAGAGCGCGAGCCAGAACGCCAGCACCAGCCAGAGCGCAATCGCGGCGGCGCCGAAGATATTCCAGAAGAAGCCGAGATGTGGCGCGTAGAACAGCATTCCCAAGCCAAGCATCGGATAGAACACCTTGCGATTCGTGGCGGCGCGGCTGAGTTCGATGAGCGCGTAAGCGCAGGGTATCAAGAGCCAGCCGATGCCGAGGATTTGCGCTGCATGAAAACTCGCGAGCGCCAGGAACGCCCAGCCCAACCAAGCGCGCAGGCTGATGCTGTTAACATCCGGACTTGGATTGGTTGCGTTCGTCACGCGGTCTGTTTAACCGTGGAGCGGAAGGGCGGCAATCTTCAAGCAGCCGCTCGGCCATTGATATTTTTGGCGCCGGGATTGGCTTTGGTTATGGCGGGCGTCCGCCGGAGTCACGCCGCCGCGACTGCGTCCTTCTTGCTGCCGAAGAGCGACGCGATGGCTGAGCCGATGGCTTTCATGCCTTTGAGGATGCCCACATCGCGCACGTCCACGATGCCACAAGCGCGGGCCATGTCGTCCTCGTGTCCTTTGTAGCGCGGGGGCAGGATGAAGACGGTCATCGCGTTCTCGCCTTCCAGTTTCATGATTTCCGGATAGAGCAGGCCGCGACCCACGGCGTATTTGCCGTCGGGCAGGACGAGAGTTTTCTTTGGCAGGAACAGCCATGGGCGATATTCGAATGTGAGCTTGCCAGCGCCGTCGTTGATGAGCTTGCCATAAGTGCGGATCGGGGTGTTACCGATTTGGCGTGCGGCAAAGATCCAGTTGGCATTGGCCGTCGGCATGAAGCGATGGCGGCGGAAGGTGAAAAAGTCCCAGGAGTAAACCGAGCCGAGGATCATCAGACGGAACGCCCAGCCGGCGATGAGCCACGCGACGATGACTACAATGAGGCTGAAGAATGCGCCGACCCACGGATTGATCCATGCGGTGATGCAGACGAGACCAAGGATCGTGGTGCGGAAGCTCTTCAAGGCGGTGTCCACTGTGGTGAACGGACTGATGAGAATGAGGATGTTGATGGCGTGCGAGGCGAGCCAGACGACGAGGAACAGGGCAATGGCGAACGGCACCATCAGCCAGTTGGCCACTTGGGCGCCGGAGATTGCGGCGAATCCCAAGTCGTGCAACGCGGACGTGGTTTGATCGGTGGCCGTCGGG
>JBEGQI010000187.1:0-7280 GCA_041181065.1 Verrucomicrobiota bacterium
CGAGGTGCATGAGCCCGGCAAAATTCTGACCAAGCCCGACGGGATCGAAGATGGTGAACTCCAGCCGTCCGGGTGGTGCGCTGGTGAGCAGCCGAAGGATCAAATTGTTCAACGCGCCGACGACCTGCTCGCCCGAATGCTTCGTCTCGAACAACAGCGCCGCGCAATCAGGCACCGCGAGCAGCAACGGCAACGTGAACCGGCGCGGCCCGCTCAGCATCAAGCGCTCGTTGTCCAGCCGCACGCCGCACAGTGCTTCGAGATCCACCGACATATCGGCGAACCGCGCCGCTTGCGCGAATTCCTCGGGCATCTTGAAACTGCGCCACGCCTCGGGTTCCCACTTCGGGAAAACACTGTTCGCCACTTCAGCGGCGGCGTGGATGGAATTGTAGGCGGGCAGAACCGTGTTCTGCCATTCCGCCTCGACCGTTTTCCACACAGCATCGCGGGTGGCGGTGAGCTTGCCGAGTCCGTCGGTGTAAGTGGCTTCGAACTGCGCCTTGCGCGCGGCGGATTCGGCGGTGAGTTGCTCGACTTGTTTGGCGTGGGCTTCGTCGATCTGTGCGAGGCGGTGGATGCGGCGGCCATCGGTCACCGAGTGCAGGGTGCGCGCACGGCTCTCGAGTCGTTGCGACCAATCGTCCTTGAGCGCCTTGGCTTCAACCTGCTTCTGCTTCCAGAGACCGTTCTGAAACTTGGTCGTCTCGCCGTGAACGGCAGCGATGCGCTGGCTCTCGTTGGCAAAGCTCGCCTCGGCCTTCTGCGCGCAGACTTCGTGCAACTTGCGCGCGTCGGCCAACGCCTGAGCCGCCAACTTCGCCGCCGGGTGGGCCATTTTCTTGCCGAGGAGATAAAGTCCGAACGCGACTACGAGGCCGCCCACCACGATGCCCGCAATCTTCGGCATCGGAGCGTTGGCGAAGTCGAACTTCCGCAGCGCAGGCTCGAGGGCGAAGGGCAACCCCACCACAACGATCACCCACAACCAAATCGGCAGGAACTTGAACACCAGCGGCAGCACCTGCGCACGGATGCGTCCGAGCTCGCGCGAAACGTCGGCGAGTTTGCCGTGCAACTTTTCGACGAGATCATTTTCGTGCGCGGACGTATCGAACGCGGCAGCAGGCGTGTTGCCCACGAGCTTCGCCCACGAGCCGTAAGCGCTGACAGTGGAACGCGCCTCGGTTTCGAGGTGTTCCAAGTTTGCGAGTTCGCTGGCGAGCCGTGTGACGAAAGCTTCGCGCGTGGCCTTGTTGTTCGCGGTGTCGGTTTCGCGAACACGGTCGGCCTCGAGCAAATCGCGCTGGATGGCGAAGGTGTGGCGGCTTTCCTCGGCGTCGATCTCGCCCATCTTGCGCTGGCGGGCGTTGCCGAGCGAACGCGCGAGCGTGGATTTGCGCGTGACGAAATAGGCTTCGATCTCGTTGCGCCGCGCTTCGGAACCCGAGCGGGCCGCATCCATCTCCGAGGCGAAACGCGAACGTTCGCCCTCTATGGCCAGTTCGTGCTGCGCGCGAAGTTTGTCGGCGCGCGTCTTGAATTCGCGGTCGGCCTGGCTGCCGTGCATGACGGCGTCGCGGATGGATTGACGCAACTGGCCGAGGGCGGCGAGCGTGGTGGCGGCGCTGGCGAGATTATTCGCAGTCTTCACGGACTTTGTTGAGGGCGCGTTCAAGCGTGTCGATGTTGGTCAGGGCGGCGTTGACGCCAGTCATGAGTTCCTCGATGAACCGCTTCTCGAACTCCTGGCTCTTCGCGTCGTTCCAATGATCCTTCGTCGCAGCCCAGTCTGCCGCGAGTTCCTTGGTGAGGCCAAGCAATCTGTTTTTGCATCCGCTAGTCATGAAGGCTGATTGGAATCTGGTGATGGTTGTGGCGCTGAACTGGCCGGGCGCAACTCGGTGTATTCGGCGAGCGTCTTGTTCACTTCAGCGAGAAACCCGATGGCATTGCCGAGGTCGTGGACGAGGTTGTGCCGCAGCTTCTCGACCTGTTTGCCCAGCGGCTCGACGCGCTGGTCGTATTGGCGGTTCCATTGCTTGACGATACGGAGCTTGTCTTCAGCCGCACGCACGCCCTCGCGAGCGCGGCGCACCGCTTGTTGCTGAACGAATGAGGCGTCGCGCATGCCGGAAAGCTGGGCGCTGAACAACTCCTGTTGCCGCATCTCGAGATCCTTTTGACGCTTGCGAATCTGGCCTTCCCAAAAGGTGACGCGGTCATTTTGCAGCCACATGCGCGTGCGCAACACGTCTTCGCCGACTTCGTCAAGCACGCGGCCAGCCTTCTCGCGATAGATGATGAGTCGCGCGCGAAAAAGCTCGATGGCTTCCAGCGAGGTGACTTTGGCGCGCTCAGGCATGAAGAGAATCTCAGTGCTGATCCAGATATTCCTCGATGCGCTTGGCCTTGCGCAGCAGGAAAGGCGTCTGCACGTTCGAGGCTTCGATGAATTTTTTGAGCACCTTCATCGTGTCGCGGAATTCCTCGGCGAACTTGGCGTGCTCCTGGTCGCTCCACGTATCGCCGAGCGCGGCGAAGCGCGCCTGCAACAGCGACATGCGATTCTGCAACTCCACGTTGAACCGCTTGAGTTCCTCGGCAAACCGGCGGACTTCGCCGGGATCCATGATGGCTTGAGGCATAGGGGATCCTGTTCGTTGTGTTCCTGAGCGCAAGGTAGCAAACGTCGTCCGGCGCAGCCATCCCGAAACGGGAGCCGAACATGAAAACAGTTTCATGCCCATCAGGACGAACGGTTGGCGATTTCTTGGTTTCCTCCCGCAGGCAAATCGCTACAACTCCGCGCGTGAAACGTGTCCGCCTCATCATCCTGTTGCTGCTCTTCGTCGCTGTGCCGGCGGGGGTGTGGTTCGGACACGAGGAATGGCTGGAGCACAGTCAGGACGACGTCATCCGGACAGCGGCGCAACGCTACGGCATGGAACCGGCGTTGGTAAAAGCGGTCGTATGGCGCGAGAGCCGGTTTCGTCCGGATGTTCGCGGGCGAGCAGGTGAGGTGGGCTTGATGCAGATCCGTTACGACGCAGCGGCGGAATGGGCCGGAGAACAACGATGCACGAACTTCGCCATCGAGACGTGCCTCGATCCGGGGACAAACACGTTGGCCGGGACGTTTTATCTGGCGAAGTTGCTGCGACGTTACACAAAGACCGATAATCCCCTGCCCTACGCACTCGCCGACTACAATGCCGGTCGTGGCAACGTCCTGAAATGGAACTCCGGCGAAGCGATGACGAACAGTGCGGTGTTCATTTCGCAGATCGGTTTTCCCGGCACGAGCAATTACGTGCTGTCCGTGATGCAGCGCGCCGAACATTACCGGCACAGCTTCAAGTGAACGTCAGTCCTTGCGGGCAGTGACCACCTTGCCCAGCAAATGGAGGTAGTCCACAAGAATGGACTGCGTCTCATCCAGCGTCGGGTCGATGGCCGGCGGCTTTTCGTCCTCGAGATCATCGCTGAGCGGATCTGCGGAAGCTGTGCCATGCGCCGCCGTGACGGAAGCAACGGTATTTGTCTTGGCGACCGGTGGCGGCAAACCGGGCATAGAAACATTCTTCAGGGTGAGTTCATAAACCTTCGGCTCCGGCGCCTTGCGCGCGAGGCGTTCCTTGTCGCGAGCTTTTTGGCGCGCATCATCCTCAGCCTTTTCCTTGAGACGGACCTTCTCATTCAAAGACATTGTCTTGTCCTCCTGATGTTTCAGGTAGTTGGCAATGTCCTCGCGGATGTATTCAAAATCTTTGGACTTGGCGATGCGCACGTCGGAACTCTTTTTGAGTTCGTTCAAGTAAGGTGCGACGCGGTTCACAGGTTCGAACTTCGCGCTCTCGATGGTATCGCAGGGCAGCGCATTATCGAGCGCCTTCTCGCCGGCATCCTTCACCACGTTCATGATGGATGGCAGAATGATGTCCGGGGTGACGCCTTCGAATTGCGTGGAACGTCCGTTGGCACGGTAGAATTTGCGGATGGTGAACTTGAGTGCACCAGGGTCGGTCTCGATCTTTGCAAGTTGCGGGATGTTGCGGAGCTGATTGAGACTTTGAACGGTGCCCTTGCCGTGCGTGGAAATGTCCCCGACGACCAAGGCGCGACCGTAATCTTGCAACGCCGCCGCCACAATCTCGGAGGCAGACGCGCTGAACCGGCTGGTCAAAACCACGAGCGGCCCATCCCACAGCACGGATGGATCTTCATCCGAATCCACAATCGGGTCGCCATCCGGACCTTTCACCTGCACAACCGGACCTTCCTTGACGAAAAGACCGGTCAGCTTGATGGCTTCTTCCAACGAACCACCGCCGTTGCGCCGCAAATCGAGCACGATACCGCGCGTGCCTTCCGTCTTCATCTTCTTGATGAGAGCGGCGACGTCAGCGCTGGTGAAGCGAGGTTCGGATTTCCCCTTGCCTCCGGGGGAATCAAAGCTGGCGTAAAAGGACGGCAGATCAATCACGCCAACGCGCGTGAGTTGCCCATCCGGCCCCGGCAGATCAACAACCTTGCCTTTAGCCTGGGAATCTTCGAGCGGAATCTCGTCACGAACCAACGCCACCACGCGGCGATCATCGCCGTCAGCGCCTTCCACCGTCAAACGCACCTCGCTGCCTTTTGGTCCGCGAATAAGTTGCACAGCCTTGTTCAGGTTCATGCCCACGATGTCCACCGGCGCATTGGTGCCTTGGGCGACTGCGACGATGCGGTCCTTTTCATTGATCTTCTTGCTCTTGATGGCGGGGCCACCGGGCATGAGCTTCTCGATGTTGCAATAGCCATCGTCGTCCGCCCGCAGTTGTGCCCCGATACCAAACAAAGCGAGGTTCATGCTGATCTTGAACTGTTCGAGCGCGGATTTGCCCATGTAATCGGTATGCGGGTCGTAAACGTGTGCCAAGGCGTTCATGTAGAACTCAAACACATCGCCCCGATCCATTTCTTGATAGATGTGAAGGATTTTTCGGTAGCGCTTGGCCAGCGTCTCGGAAATTTCCTGCGCTTCCGGCTTCGGTGCCTTCACAACAGCAGGCGTGCTATTCGTAACGCCGGTCTTCTTCGCTTCTGGTTTCTTTTTGTCGGCCTTCTTGTCGCTCGCCTTCGCCAACTTTTCTTGCAGATATTCGTATCGCAGCCGCTCGCGCCAGAGCTTCTTCGCTTCGTCGAGATCTTTGGGCGCGGGCGCGTCCTTGCGGTTGATGAGAATGCGGTCGTCGCCGGTGAAGGTGAATTTTTCCGTCTTCAACAACTCCTCGCAATATTCGGTGCGCTGTTGCAAGCGCTCGCGAAACGTGGAGAAGATCTCGTAAGCTGGCCAGGTGTCGTGCCTTTGGAGCAGCAGGTTGTCGAGGCGCGTGCGATACGGCTCAAACTTGTCGAGATCCGACTGGAGAAAATGCATATGAAGCGGATCCAGCATCTTCAGATACTGGTCAAGCATCTTGCCCGAGTATTCATTGTCGAGCGGATGACGCGAGTAGTGATTTTGCTCCAACAGCTTGGCACTGATGAAGGCAATGCCCGCATCGTCGGGCCCAGGCTTGAGTTCCGACAGCGGAATGATCGCATTCGTCTCCGCCCGCAGCCCGATGGTGAGCCCGACCGACAACAAAACGAGCCCCAGCGTCAATTTGCTTTTTAGATTCATGATTTGCTTCGCCGCAAGATAACACCGATTCGACCACGCGCAGCAAGAACTGTTCAGTCAAAGCCGGAGTTTTCGCGACGGATCGAGGCCGGGACTTGCCGCCCCGCTCGACAAGCCCAGCCAGCAAAAGTAATTTCGGCGCATGTCGACTGATAACCCCGTGGTCATGCCCGACCTCGAACAGGAAACGAAATCCAAGGATGCCTTGGAGCCGGGCTATCTTGTCGTTTGTTGGAACGACCCCGTGAACTTCATGGACTATGTCACGCACGTGTTCCAAAAGGTGTTCGGCTGGGACCGGCAAAAGGCCGAGTTCCACATGATGCAAGTGCACGACGACGGCAAGAGCGTTCTGGTTCGCGAAGGACTGGAGAAAGCCGAGTTCTATGTGCATCAACTCCAGAAATACACTTTGAACGCCACGTTGGAGCGGGAATCATGAGGTTGTTCCGCAACGGAAAAGAAGCCATCACGTTCCGCCTGACCAGCGCTGAACGCAGCTTGTTCCAACAAATCCTCAGGCAATATCCCGTCGTGCCGCCATCGCATCACAAGTTGAGCAAGACCATCAACGATGCCGCCGCCGCCGAGGACCAACACCTCCTGGACGAGGCCCTCGCCGAACAGCGCGGCAGCCACAAAAAGCACCTCGACGCCTGGCTGTCCGACCCGAAGCGCTTTCGCACCACCAAGACCAGCTGCACGCTCACCCTGCCCCGCACGGATGTCGAATGGCTGCTGCAAGTCCTGAACGATGTGCGCGTCGGGAACTGGCTGTTGCTCGGCGGCCCTCAGGAACGGATCGAACCAGACGATCTCGACCCGCAATTACACCGCCTGTGGGCCAGCATGGAACTCGCAGGCATGTTCCAGATGGCTGTGTTGCATGCACTAGAACTTTCACCGCCTCCGTGAATCGTCCAATGCCTCCCGTCCGGCTTGATTATCAACTCAGATTTCCCCGCGCCGAGGAGGCCAATGCAGACGGTCTGGTGGCGGTTGGCGGCGACCTGTCAATCGAGCGGCTCCTGCTCGCATATCGCAGCGGTATTTTTCCGTGGACGGTGAAACCCATCTCGTGGTGGTCGCCCGATCCACGCGGCATTTTTGAACTCGAAACCTTTCACGTTCCTCGACGACTCGCGCAGATCATCCGTCAACACCCTTACGAGGTGACCCGCGACCGCGCCTTCCGTGCGGTCATGGAGGGTTGCGCGGCACCTGCGCCGGGCCGACGGAAAACATGGATCTCAAACTCCTTCATCGAAGCCTACACCGCGCTGCACGAAGCCGGCCATGCCCACAGCGTCGAATGCTGGCGCGGCGATGAACTCGTAGGTGGCATTTACGGCGTGACCGTGGGCGGCCTCTTCGCGGGAGAATCCATGTTCCATCGCGCGGACAACGCCTCGAAGATCGCGCTCGTGCATCTGGTGGAACATCTGAACGAACGCGGCTTCCTGCTGTTCGACATCCAGATGGTGACCCCTGCCACGCGTTTGCTTGGAGCGGTGGAAATTCCGCGGGTGGAATACCTGAAGCGATTGAATGCTGCCGTGAAGTTGAAACGCGCGTTCCGTTAGCTCACGAACTTAACCACCATTCGTCG
>JBEGQI010000188.1:0-14653 GCA_041181065.1 Verrucomicrobiota bacterium
TCGTTGGGATCAGACAGATTGAAGCGGAGCAGATGCCCGCGGCTGTTACGCAGGAAACGACTCTGGCTGTCCTTGAAGTAGATCCGGTCGGGAAGATTATCCATCAGCGTGCGCAACAGGAATCGCTCGTGCTCCAACTCCGCCTCGGCGCGACGCTTGTCAGTCACGTCCCAGAAAATACCCAGCAGGCCAACCAACTTGCGGGACTCGTCATACAGCGGCGTCCGGATCGCCTGAACGAAACGAATGGTGCCATCGGGCATCGGACGTTCTTCGACCATTTCCGAGGTGACGCCAGTTTCAATCACTTGCTGATCCGCCTGAGCCCGGCGGGCGGCCATTTCCGGCGGGAAGAGATCGGCATCCGTCAGCCCGGTGAGTTCTTCGCGCGTCTTACCGACCCGGTTGCAGAACCGTTGGTTGGCAAAAACAAATCTTAGATCCGGATCCTTGCGCGTGATGCTTAACGGAAGGTTCTCGACCAAGGAATGATAGAGCACCTCGGACTGCTTCAGCGCCGCCTCGGAGCGCTGGCGCTCGGCGACTTGGGCGGCGAGTTTTTCGTTGGTCTCGCGCAATGCGCCGGTCATGTGGTTCGCGATCGCCAGCGCTCGTTCCCGTGTATGGCTCAACGACCAGACGATGCCAAACAGCAGCAAGCTGATGAGCGCACCGCCGGCGCCGAACCAGAGGCTCGATCCATGCCGCATTGATGATTCGAACGACGGCCGGCTGGCCACCCGCAGCAACCAAGTGCGCCCGCAAAAGCGCGTCAGGGCCGTGGTGGAGAACCAAGCCGCTTCATCCGGACGTTTCGTGACCACCCCCGCGTCTTCATCGAAGATTAATTTTTCGCTTCCGGTGCCAGTGGCGTCGAAGACACGGAAATACAAACCCTGATCCTTGCCTTCGAGCACTTGCCGCATCAACTGATCCATCACGAAACGGGCGAACACCCAGCCCTCAACGGCTTCCTGTCGCTGCAGTTCAGTGCTCGTCGGCATCCCGTGCCGATACACGGGCAAGACCATCAAAAATCCGGGATGCATGTTGCTCGCGTCGTCGGTGAGTTCCAGCACGGCACTGACCGAGGCGGCGTCTGACCTGGCCGCTCGTTCGGACACGGCGCGTCGTTCCGGGTCGAGCGCCCAATCGTAACCCAGCCGCGCATGATGGCGTTGCTCGGGCTCCATGTATTTCACGATGAAAAGATCATTTGTGCCCGGCACCTCGCGCAGTTGGAAGTCCGGCGCCATATCGGCCCGGGTAGCTCGCAAAAAAGAATTGAGCTCTCCCGGTCTCACACACGCCACATAACCGACCGCATCGATGCCCGGGAACCGCTGGTTGATGGAAACACTCTCGAGATAGGCCCGCATTTCGGCGCGCTCGACAGACACGCTCGCCGCATAGAGCCCCACCGCACCATGAAGAACATCCTGATAAACCCGCAGGCGCTCCGACAACGCGGCCGAGATCTGCCCAACACCTTCATCAAAGCGTTTGCGCGCCTCCAATTCGGCGTGGCGCCACGCGATGAAGAAGCCAAACGTGCTCGCCACCAACGAAATCGCCAGCACGACCCAAGCGACCGGTCGGGGAAAGAACAGCCATCTTCCCCGCTTCGCCGACCGCCCGAAGACCGGCCTGGTTGAATGTTCGTGATTCATACCTTCCCGCTGGCAGGACACACTCCATTTCTCCTCCACCGATTGGCACACTTCAACTGAATTCTCATGGCGCAAACTGCTTTCCCGCTTTTCAGCGTTTGGGTTTCCTCCTAACTTGCGCGCTCAACGCATGGCTTTGCGATTTCACAACACGCTGACACGCTCCACGCAGGAGTTCACGCCGCTAGACCCGGCGGGCAAGAAGGTCGGGCTCTACTGCTGCGGGCCGACGGTCTATGACTTTGCGCACATCGGCAACTGGCGCACATTCGTCTTCGCCGATCTCGTTCGCCGCACGCTGGAGTTCAGCGGCTACGATGTCCGCCACGTGATGAACATCACGGACGTTGAGGACAAGATCATCAAGCGCGTCCGCGAGAACAAAACCACGTTACGCGAGTTCACCGGCAAATACGAAACCGCCTTCCTCGACGACCTCAAGGCGCTCGGCTGCCGCACGCCGCATCTGACGCCTCGTGCGACCGAGCACATTCCCGAGATGCTCGGTATCATCGGCAAGCTCGTCGAACGCGGCATCGCTTACAAAGCGGCGGATGGTTCCGTTTATTTCAGCATCGAAAAGTATCGCGGCTGCGGCTGCAAATACGGCCAACTCGTGAAGTTAAACCTCGACGAGATGCGCGTCGGTGAACGCGTGGCGAGCGACGAATACGAGAAGGAAAGCGTCGCGGACTTTGCGCTCTGGAAAGCGCGCGTGCCCGACGATGGCGACGTGTTCTGGCCGAGTCCGTGGGGCGAAGGTCGTCCGGGCTGGCACATCGAGTGCAGCGCCATGAGCATGAAGGCGCTTGGCACGACGTTCGACCTACACCTCGGCGGCGAAGACCTAGCGTTTCCGCATCACGAGGACGAGATCGCCCAGAGCGAAGGCGCCACCGGCAAGCCGTTCGTGAAGTATTGGCTGCACGGCGCGCACCTGATGGTCGAAGGCAAGAAGATGAGCAAGTCGCTCGGAAATTTCTTCACGCTGCGCGACCTGCTGGCGAAGGGTTTCTCCGGTCGCGAAGTGCGGTATCTCCTGCTCACGGCGCATTACCGGGAGACGTTTAACTTCACGCTCGACGGTCTCACCGGCGCGAAAACTGCACTGGCACGCATCGATGAGTGCGTGAGCAAACTCCGCGAACTCGCCGGAACCACCGCCGCAGCTCCCGCGGGCCAATTCGTCACCAACTTAGGCGCCGCGCTCGCCGACGATCTCAACATCTCCGCCGCGTGGGCCGTGGTGTTTGATTGGGTCCGCGAGACGAACAAGCGCATGGCGGAGAATTCACTCAGCGCCCAGGACGCCGCCGCCGCGCTCGCCGCGTGGGAAAAAGTGGATTCCGTCCTCGGCATTGGTTCGAAGGCTGAAGCCGAAGTGCCCGTCGATGTGCAGGCGCTGGCCGAGGCCCGCACCGCCGCAAAAAAGGCGAAGGATTTCAAGCGCGCTGATGCGATCCGCGATGAGTTGAAGGCGAAAGGCTGGGTCATCGAAGACACAGCCAAGGGACCGAAGTTGAAGAAGACTTAGGGCGCGATGAAAGGTCTGTTCATCACATTCGAGGGCACGGAAGGTTGCGGCAAATCGACGCAGGTCAGCCTGTTGGCCGAACGGCTGCGCGGCATGGGGCTGCTCGTGCGCACGTTGCGCGAACCGGGCGGCACACCCATTGGCGAGGAAATCCGCCACACGCTCAAGCACAGTCACGCAAATCACGCGATGACGTCCGAAGCGGAGTTGCTGCTGATGAACGCCAGCCGCGCGCAGCTTGTTCGCGAAGTCATCCGCCCTGCCCTCGCCGCCGGCGAGATCGTCATCAGCGATCGGTTTTACGATTCGACCATCGCGTATCAGGGTTACGGACGTGAATTGAATCTCGCCACGGTGCGACAAGTCATCGACCTCGCTGTCGGCAACACCCGTCCCGACATCACGCTCTTGCTGCACGTTTCGCCGGAAGTCAGCAACGCCCGCCGTCTCGCGCGCCAACCCAACTTGCCGCTGGAGATCAAGCGCGACCGTTTTGAGGAAGCAGACCACGCCTTCTTCGAGCGCGTGGCGCTGGGGTTCAAAGCCGTGGCCGAGTCGGAACCGAATCGCGTCCGCCAAATCGACGCCAGCGGCTCCGTGGAAGAAATCCGCAAGGAGATCTGGAGCACGATCCAACATCTGTTGGCCAAGCGATAGCGCACTTGTCGGAGCGGCGCGCAGGGAGTAGGTTCACGGTAGAAAGGGTTGCGCGTATGATTGATGACACAGTCTCCAAGATTGAAGCGCAGGTGCGAACGGCTGGCTCCATTCCCGCCGAACAGAAGTCCGAACTCCTCAAGCTGCTGGCCACGTTAAAGACCGAGGTGGCCACGCTCTCGAAAACCAACGCCGAAGGTGCGCGGAGCATCGCCAAGTTCACCGAAGTCTCCGCCCACGAAGCCACGCGCACGGAGCAGAATCCGAAGTTGAAGGAGCTGTCGCTGGAAGGATTGCAATCGTCCGTAGAAGGCTTCGAGCAATCGCACCCAAAACTTGTTCAAGTGGTGAACTCGATCAGCCAGACGCTATCGAACTTGGGGATTTGATCCGCTCTTAATCTGTTGGTTCAGCAAAGGGATTAAGAGGAAGAGTAAGATTACGATTAAGACCTGAAACTCACGGAAACCGCGCTTTGTCCCAGCACGGCTGCAGCTTCGCGATCGCGGCCATGAGTTCGTCAGCGACCTCTTGATAGATTTCCTTGAGCCGATCCTTCGAACACCCCTTTGCCTCAGCGCGTAACGCGGCAAAATTCATCGGCTCGCCGTATTTCACCTGAACGCGGTGCGGACGCGGAATTTTCACATTCTTGCCGTAAGCCTCGAAGGTCCCGAACACTCGCACGGGCACCACCGGCGCCGTAGACTTGATGATGGCCAGCCCGATGCCGGAACGCGCGGGCAACAGTTCGCCCGTCAACGAACGCGTTCCTTCCGGGAACATGATGATGGCGCCGCCGCGCTTGAGTCGGTCGAGGATTTCCTTCAAGCCCGCCGCACTGCCGCCATCGCGATCCACGGGAACTGCGTTCCATGATCGCAGCAACGCACCGATGCCCGGATAACGGAAGAGCGTCTTGCGCGCCATGTAGTTGATGCCGCGATTCACGCCCGAACCGACGAGCGGCGGATCGAGAAAGCTCAGGTGATTCGACGCGAGGATGACCGGCCCTTCGAGCGGCACGCGCTCCGGATGGAAGACCCGCCAGCGGAAGTAAGTGGCATACATCAGCCGGAACAATGTCCAGCCAACGAAGTAGGATGGGTTCATGCCCGGAGGCATAACGCGTCAGAACTTTTGCGGCGTGATCCCCTGCGCCGTCATCTGCTCGCGGATCATCGCCAGGATGCGTCCGCTCGTCTGCTGCGGCGTTTCGCCGGAGTTGTTGATGACCTTCGCACCGAGCGCAATCATCAACGGCGCCGCCGCGCGCTGGCTGTCGCGTTGATCGCGCGCCGCCAGATCTTCCTTCAGGCCGTCCGCCTCACGACGCTTGCTGCGCTCAGACAACGATGCGTCGAGGTAGAACTTGAAATCTGTCTCCGGGAAAACGTTCGTGCCGATGTCGCGGCCTTCCATGACGAGATTACCGAACTGGATGCACTCGCGTTGCTTGTTCTTCATCCACTCGCGGACCTTCGGGACCGCCGCCACGTGCGACACCGCCACGGCCGTTTCCTTCAGCCGGATTTCCTTCTCCGGATAATGGCTGTCCACGAGCAGGCGCGCGGATTTGATGTCGCCGTCGTTGCAGATCAGTTGCGTCTTCCACTTGCGGCACAGCGCGCCGACCGCCTTGGGCTCATGGAAGTCCACGTTCTGTTTCAGGCAATACCAAGCCAGCGTGCGATACATCGCGCCGGTATCGACGTAAACGAAGTCGAGCGCCTTGGCGATGAGTTTGGCGTTGGTGCTCTTGCCGCTGGCGCTGGTGCCGTCGATTGCGATGACGATGGGCTGTTGTTTGGCTGCCATTAGAAAAACGCGGCGGACGAACGCCAGCCGCAGCCGGAGACTAACAACCGCCGGAACGGATTTCAATTCTTACAGCGAACCAATTCAATGCGCGAACAAATCGTCGTGGCCGAACGGCTCGCGCGTCCGGGCATCGAGAATGGTCACGCCCAAGCCATGGGGCGGATCGGCGGCAAGTTTCTGGAAAAAGTTGGGAAACGTCTTCTTCACACAAGCCGGATTGCGCAGCCGGATGCCGGGAACCTTCAAGCCCAGCACCGCAAAGCACATCGCCATGCGATGATCGTTGTAGGTCTCGATCTCCGCGCCATGCAAATCCTCCAACTTGGACGGATAAACCGTCAGCGTGTCGCCTTCTTCAACCACCTTTGCGCCGCACTTGGTCAGCTCTGTTCGCAAGGCAACGACGCGCTCGCATTCTTGAAGGCGAAGGCGCCCGAGGTCGGTGAACATCACTTTCGGATGCACACCTCGATTCAACGGCGCCAAAGTGATCGCTGTCATGATGCTGTCGGCCAAATCCCGCGCCCGCGATATGGTCGGCTGCATGTGGAAAATGGTTTGCTCAAGCTTTGAGTTGTAGCCTGGGCCAACAAAAATTGAGAACTTCGCGTCTTGCTGCCACTGCGATTGAGTTTGTGGCCAATCAAAGACCACCACTCGACTTTCTTTACCCAACAGCCAGCTTGCGCCCCAGAAATAGCTGCCGCTTGAAGCATCAGGCTCGATTCGAAACTCACCGCCCTTGCGCGGAAAGGCTTTCACCAATTCCCGCGTCATCTCGACATACGGCAACTCGTCTGCATTGGCGCCGACCACTTCGATTTCCCAGCCGCCCAACTCCGCCGCGAGCAACAGGGCCGACGCAAACTGGGAACTCTCCGCGACGCTGACGTTGCATTTCCGCTTGCCGCTTTCCGCCTTCCGCTTTTCCCCGAAGATCGTCGCCGGCAGTTTGTCATTCGGTGAATCCACGCAATACCCCAGCTCACGCAACGCGACGAACAACGCCGCTTGCGGGCGCTCGTGCATGCGCGGCACCCCGCGCAGCCGATACACGCCGTCGCCGAGACAAACCATCGCTGCGAGAAAGCGCGCCGCGGTCCCGGCATTGCCCACGAACAACTCCAGCGGTTTCGCCGCCGTGCCCGCACGCGGAATCCGTCCGCCCTGCCCCACCACTCTGATTGTCCGGTTGCACGCCTCCGCCGGGTCCGCCTCGACTTCAATCTGGAAGCCCAGGTCGCGCAGCGCCGCGGTCATCACTTCCGTATCCTCGCTCCACAGCGCGCCGCGCAGCGTCGTCTCCCCCTCGGCCAGCGCCGCAAGGATGAGCGCGCGATTCGTGATGCTCTTCGATCCAGGCACGGTGATCTCAGCCTGCACTGGCTTGGCGAGCGGAACGATTTCAATGAGGTCGGGCAGCGGCATAGCGGCGGTTATTCCGGCGAACGAAAACCATTCTTGTCACACCACGCATCGCGCCGCGCCTTGGCCTGCTCGAAGAACTTCGCCAAAGCCGCTTCATTGCCGGAGCGGACGTGCTTCTGCAACGTGCGCAACTCGCCGATGAATTGCTCCAAGCCTTTCGCGAGGTTGACGCGATTGGCCAACGCGATGTCCCGCCACATCTCGGGCGATCCGGAAGCAATGCGCGTGGTGTCACGGAACCCCGTCGCGCACAGCATGGCTTGCTCAGGCGAAGACTTGCCGTCAAGGACGTGATTGACGAGCTGCGCTGCCAACAGATGCGGCAGGTGACTCGCGCGCGCCACCAACTGATCGTGAACTTCCGGCGAAAGCTTTACCACACGGGCGCCCACCGCTTTCCAAAGCCGTTCCACCTTCAAAGCCGCAGCGCGGTTCGATTTCTTCGCGGGCGTCACGACACAGACCGCTCCTTCATAGAGATCGGAACGCGAGGCGAGCACGCCCATTTTTTCCGAACCAGCCATCGGATGACTGCCGACGAAGTGCACACCCGCTTTCGCTGCCAGCGTTTCCAATTCGCGGACTACGGAGCCTTTCACGCTGCCAACATCGGTGACAATCGCGCCGCGCTTGAGATGGGGCAGAAGTTGTTTGAGCAACGGCGCCATCCGGGCGATCGGCGTGCACAACACGATCAGGTCCGCGCCCGCCACGCCATCCGCGAAGTCCAGCGTCGCGACATCCACCGCACGGGCACGGCGACATTCGCCGATGCTCTCGCGCCGGCGCACGCAGCCGATGACGCGCGCCGCGAGCTTACGCTCACGCAGCGCCCGCCCCAGCGAGCCGCCCAGCAAACCGACGCCGACGATGGAAACCTTGTCGAAAAGCACGCCGGAAAGATAGCGGACGCGAGTTTGCGCCCAAGCCAAAACGCAAAGTTCACTTGCCCGAGCGCAAGACTACGGCCAGATTTCGCGCCGTAAATTCTATGCGTTCACTCGTCGTGCTGATGCCGGTCGTTGCCGTGCTGCTGTCCGGTTGCTCCAAGGAACCCAAAGCCAAGTTGGAACCCGGCTCCATTCCACCCGCCGCCGCAAAGGCGGACGTCACTTTCGCCGCCGACATCAAACCCATCTTCGACCGCACATGCATCGAGTGCCACGGTGCGAAGAAGCAAAAGGCTGAACTCCGGCTCGATAGCCGCGAAGCCACCGTCCACGGCGGCGACAACGGTCCGGTGCTGGAAATCGGCAAGGGCGCCACAAGTTTGATCGTGTCAAACATCGCGCGCGTCGGCGTGGAAGATGATTGGATGCCGCCGCTGGACAAGGGCAAGCCGCTGACGCAGGACGAAGTGGCGTTGGTGCGCGCGTGGATTGATCAGGGCGCGAAGTGAAGCGCTTCAGCGCTTCAAACTTTTCTCCCAAAGTCCGCGCTCGACGAAGAGCTGGAGGAAAACTTTGGGCCGCAGCTCGAAGTAACCGGCCATGAAGTGCGTGCCCCGTTCGTCGAGCGGCAGCTTCAAGTCAGCGGATGCGATGACGATGGGCGCCGACAAATCTTCCGGCGGCTGCGACCACCAGCCCGTTCGCTCAAACTT
Organism: Verrucomicrobiota bacterium; assembly: GCA_041181065.1. GTDB lineage: Bacteria > Verrucomicrobiota > Verrucomicrobiia > Limisphaerales > DSYF01 > DSYF01. The sequence continues at coordinate 8,714 of JBEGQI010000188.1, forward strand.
CCGCAGATACCACGGCAACGGCCAGCAATCGCCGCAGGTCGTGACCACTTGAATCATGGTCGCGTTGCCCTGCGCCGCCACGCCAAGCTCATTGACCTTCTCCACGAGGTTCACCAAATCATCGGACGTGTGCGCATAAACCCACGGATTGCCGCGGTCGTTACCCAACGGAAAACTCAGCCTCCACGCCTGCCATCCGAGTTGTGCCGCGGCAAGGACGACCAACGCCACTGAGCCGTATCGCAACACCGGTTGATTCCACAGTCGCCAAAGCACCGTCGCTCCGACGCCAGCGAGCAAAATGAATCCGTGCAAGAAGCCGAGCGCGCACCAAGGTGTCTTGTAGGGAATGGCGGCGTAAATTCCCGTGAGCAACACGGTGTAGAACGCAATGAACCGGACCAGCGCCGGGTCAGCGGCCATTCGCGGTTTGCGCCGGAAGCTTTCTTGGATCGCGAAGATCGCCAGCACCAACACAAGCACCTCGGTCGAATGGATGCCGCGGAAGGATTTGAACCAGAAGAGTCGTTCGAGATAGAAGTCCCACGCCTGCGCGTGCGGTGAGTGATGGCCCGCATTGTCCGACCACGTCGCGAACGTGCGGAAGGAATCCAGCAAGCCGGGCCAATTACTGCCGAACGAACTGAAGAGCGCCGCCCACACCACGAACCATGCGATCACAGCAAGGCCCAGATGTTTGAGCAACGCACTGCGACGCTCCGGCGCGGCAAATACAGCGAGGCCATTTTCACCTGACAGGCGACGGAGCCACGCCGTGAACAACACATCCAGCACCAGCGCACCAATCGCAGCGGCGATGACGAAGACGAAGGTTTCCTTCGTCGCTTGAATCAGCCCGAGTGACGCGCCGGCCAAGATCGCCCATTGCCACGAAGGCCCTTTCACGAATCGCCATCCCGCCACGAGCAAGGCGAACGTGAACAGCACTAGCAGTTCCTCGTGGATCCAATAGCGACCGTAAAACACCAGCGCCGGCGATAGCGCAGTGAAGAACGCCGCCGCGACCAATGCGCCCCGACCAAGCTGGTTTCGCAGCCAGAGCAACGGCAACAAAAGCGCCAGGCCCACCAGCGCCGTCACGAGGCGCAGCCGCGACTCGGTGAGATTCTTGTAATCCGGCGCCCCGGTCAGCTTGCAGAAGGCGGCGGTCAGATAGTGAAGCGTCGGGCCGTGGTGCTCGTTCGGGTCGTAGCGGTATTCGCCGTGATCCCAGAGCTGGCCGAACTTGACGGCGTTGACGCCCTCGTCGTTGTGCATGGGGCGGCGTTCAAGTTCCGGCAGGCGCAACGCCAGCGCTGCCAGCACCGCGACAAAGAAGAAGGCCATCCACGCTTTCATGGATGGCCTCCGAATCGACGCGCTTGGAGTTCCGCGTTCATGCGGATCGAACCGGCAGAGGCCGGGACTCCAATCGGGGAATTCATTTCACAGGTTTACCCCAGACTTCGACTTCAGTGTATTCGTTGAGGGCGCTCTCGGTGCTGCCGCGGCTCCAGAGCCGGACGAATTGCGCCTTCTCGCCGTTCACGACGATGCGCTTGCCGTAGTGCTGCTCAAAATATTGTTTGTCGGTGCCCGCACCCTGCCCGGCCTTGTTCTCGGCATCATTGTTGAAGAGCGTGCGCACGTTCTTCGTGAAGCCCGCATCGTCCGCGACCTGCACCACGACGTTGCGATAAACCTTCGCTGAGTCATGCGCGTGCCAGATGACGATCGCGTAAAGCTCCGCCGGTTTGCCGAGGTCGAACGTGACATTCTGAACGCCCTTGCGCAGCAGCACGATGCTGGTCTCGTAGGCTTCCTTGTCGCCGTCGGTGATCTTCGCGAGCTTCTCCGGCGTCGCATTGGTGTCGCTGGAAGTCGGCTTGAGCCCAGCAACAAGATTCACGCAACCGGGCGCCACCAACAACGGCGCCGGGCCGACCTTCTCGTCGATCATCGGATCGACGGTCATGCCTTCGGGCAACTCCTTTGGCGTGCCCTTGAACGCAGGCGCAGGGAGCTTGATGGCCAACGGAACTTTGTCATCCGCACGCACGCTGTTCGCAAACGGAAGCGCCATGACGGCCGCGGTCAAGAGGACTGAACTGATTGCTTTCATCGGTTTTAATTGTAGTTGGATTATTGCCAGCGCGACTCGAAAAATCAAAGCCCGCTTTTCCCGCAACATGGACGACTGAAATGCCGCAGTATTCAAAATGCTGGCGGCGGGGGAATAGGCGTCTGTTTCAGAACCCGCAAATCGTGATCCTCGCGCAACAAGGCGGTGAGCGCATCGGGCGTCACTCCCGGCTGCTGCATCTGCTGACGGAGCGTGGCGCGGTGCTGATCGATATGCAGGTTGCGCAGACGCGTCGCGACGTCGGCAATCTGGATGTGCGGATTCGGAATCGGCTTCTCATTCGCAGCGCACTCGGTGATGAGTTGCTTCGCGCCCTCCGATTCAAAGGCATCCAGCAAGGCACCAAGCCCGCGCCATGTGGCTTCGGTCGCCGCTTGGAAACGACGTTCGACGATGGCCCGCGTGGTCGCATGCTCGATCCACTCCGGCGCAAGATGCTCGATGACCCAGGGCACCAGTTCGTCATGGGCAAGGAGCAGCTTCAGCAAAGACGATTCGAGCAACGTGGGCTTGGGCTCCGGAACAATGGGCTCTTCCTCGTCCATCGGCTCGAAGGGTTCTTCAGTAACAGGACGTTGCGCCACCGGCTTGCCGAGCTTTTTGAATTCCGCCCGCACTGACTCGGGTGTCACGCCCAATCGCAGCGCCGTCTTTTGCGCGAAAGCATCCAGCGTCACGGCGTTGCCCGTCTTCAGCAGCGCTTCGCCCATGCCACGCAAGACCACAATCCGACCGCGATCCGAGGTCGTGTCGTTCTGCGCGCACAGCCGGTCGAGATAGTAGTCGAAGAATCCTTTCGCTCCGCGGATGAGATTTGCAAACGCCTCACCGCCCTGTTCTTTGATGAAGCTGTCCGGGTCATGCGGCGCAGGCACCACAGCGACGCGCACCGCGAGGCCGGAGGCGAGCAATGAATCGAGCGAACGCACCGCCGCGTTTTGCCCGGCGTTGTCAGAGTCAAAGCACAGCACGACCTCGTTCACGTAACGCTTGATGATCCGCGCGTGGTCCGACGTGAACGCCGTGCCTTGCGGCGCGACGATGTTCTTCACGCCGGCCATGAAGCACGCGATCAAGTCGAGTTGACCTTCACAAACGATGGCGTGCCCGGCATCGAGGATGGCGCGCTTGGATTTATCGAGGCCGAAAAACACTTTGCTCTTGGTGAAGATGGGAGTCTCCGGCGAGTTGACATACTTGGCCGTCTTCTCGTCGCCGCTCAGCACGCGCCCGCTGAAGCCGATGACGCGACCTTGTTCGTCACAAATCGGAAACATCAAGCGACCGCGGAACCGGTCGTAATAGCGGTCCGTCTCCTCCTTGCGGATGACGAGGCCGGCCTTCTCGACGTCGGGAAGTTCGAAGCCCTTGCTCTTGGCCCAATTCACCGTGTCGTCCCACACTTCGGGCGCGTAGCCGATGCGGAACAGCTTCACCGCCTCGGCAGAAACGCCGCGCTTGGCGAGGTAATCGCGTGCGATCTGGCCGTTGGCATCATTCGCAAGCGCCGCCTGCCAGCGTTGCGTGATCTGCTCGTGCATCTGGAGCAGCGTGTCCTTGAGATGCCGCGTCTGTGCGCCCACGCCGTCCTTTTCTGTTTCGAGCGGAATCTTGGCGCGATCGGCCAGGCGTTTCAATGCTTCGACGAACGAGATGTTCTCGTATTCCTTCACGAACGTGAACACGTCGCCGCCTTTGTGGCAGCCGAAACAATGGAAGATCTGGCGTGAAGGATTGACGTTGAAGCTTGGCGACTTCTCTTTGTGGAACGGGCAGAGCGCGGTGAAGTTCGCGCCGGCTTTCTTGAGCGGAATGTAGGAGCCGATCACGTCCACGATGTCACTCGCGGCGCGGATCTGTTCCCGGGTGCTCTCGGAGATTAAGCCAGCCACGCGGACACGTTAACGGTGCGCGGCGGTGATGTCAGCCTGCAATCCTTACATCGGCAAGTCGAGTTCCTTGCGCTTGATCGGCTTGGAGTCGGCAACCGTGGGCCGGATGAGAAGGACGTTGAGATTCCCTTTAACCACCGGACCGGACAGTGAATCACGGAACACTTGGTTCTGAATGTCAAAGACCGGGGGGAAGAAATCGTGATCAAAATTCTGTTGAACAAAGGCATTGTGGTCAGCGACCTCTTTCGACGTATATTGGCGAGCGTTCAAAAGTGCCAAGGCAAAGATTAAAACGCAGGCGAACCGCACCATGCCGGAGAGGATGCCGAGGTAATATTCGCCCTTGCCGAAGGCATCGCTGCCCGCAATCTTCCCGCCAAGTTGCCGACTGATCACGGTGAAGATGATCGCGACAACAAACGCGAGTCCGAGATATGCCGTATAGGCAGACCCGAGGCCGCCCAGCATGGTTTCCTGTGCGAGCACGCCAGCAACCGGCGCATAGAGGAGGCCGCACACCAGCAAAAGGCAGATCCACTTCAATAACGGGATCAACTCTTGGGACATGCCGCGTTTACGCCCACGCAACGCGCCGACCAACAGCACGAGAAAGAGCACGATATCGAACCAGTTGAAAGGTAAACTGCCCATTGGCTGTATTATGTTTGTCTGTTATTTGGACGAACCAGCGGTAATCTCACCGCACCAGACAAAATCAAGCCATTCTTGTGCCAGCAACCAAACTTGCGCGCCTATTACGGGTGCGCCTTGAGCCAAAAGCGGATGGCCGTGGCACGCGGGTGCTTCGGATTCAATTCCAGCACTTTCAGATAATGGGCGCGCGCCTTGGCTGGCTGCCGTAATTGCTCTGCGCAGAGGTTTCCCAGCAGGATGTGTGAGTCGGCCTCGTTCGGATTTTGGGCCAAAATCTTTTCGAGTTCCATCGCAGCGTCAAAAAAATAATTCCCGCGCTTGAGGGCGAGTGCGAAATTATAACGTGCGGGCACAGAACTGGGATCAATGGCCAACGCCGTCTCGCTTGCGTAAAGCGATTCGGTAAGGCGGTCAGCTTGCAAGGAAGCCGCTGCGAGATTCATCTGCGCCTGGAACCAACTCGGATCCGCCTCGACCGCCGAACGGAACAATGTCGTGGCCTCGAGATAGCGTTGTGAAGCCAGTGCCTGGGTTCCCTTTTCCGCGAAACGTTGTGCTGCCGTCCGGTCACCACTCGTGGTCTTGCCACCGCCAAGGTATTTGTAGCGTGGGAAATTTCCGGCCATTTCCGCGGCCAACGAAGGTGCCGGAGGCGAAGTCACCACCACAGAGGAAGCTGGTCCTTTTGAAGGCGATGTTTCTTTTGTCTGAGTCGGACCCTTTGTTGGCATTGTCGCAACTGGTGGACGGGCATCCGGCTGTTCCACCGGCAGCGGAGTCACGGCGGGCTTGGAATGCCGGAAAAGATTCACAGGGTTGATGTTTTGCAGGAACGATTTCTTCTCGGGCTCCACTGGGCGCGTGCTGACCAACGGAGTCGCTTTAGCTTCAGTCTTCTCCGGTGCGGCAGGTGGTGCGCTCGTGACCGACTCCTTCGGCGCAGGCTCGGACCGGATGATTGGCTCAGGCTTGAGTGCGACAACGGTGGGTGCGGGTCGTGATGGCACTGGAATGGGAACTGGAACAGGTGCGGGAGCCGAGACCGTTGCTGGAGGAATCGTCTCGGCCTTCGGCGCGGAAACAACTGACGGCTTGATTGTATGGTTTGTCGCCGGTGGTTTGGCGACAACCGTTTGGGGCACTGGCGGGGGCGGAGGCGTGGAACGCACGGGAGTCAGTTCAGCCTCCAAGTCACGGATGATTGGTGCAACCGAATCGGCATCGGCCGGTCGCGGATTGAGAGCGGTA
>JBEGQI010000189.1:0-16847 GCA_041181065.1 Verrucomicrobiota bacterium
TCATCACTCACGCGACCCGCAGGCACAACCCCAGGCCAGCGGATGAGTCCCGCATTACGCAGCCCGCCTTCGTAAAGTTCGCGCTTGTAGCCGCGCAACCCGTTCGCCGCCTGCTGAAACAGATTCCCCAGCGGAGAACGGGGGTCGAAGGATGAGCCGTTGTCCCCTGCAAAGATCACGAGCGTTTTCTCGTCAATCCCAAGCTCCTGCAACAACGCCAGTAAACGACCCACGTCGGTGTCGAGACGCGTCACCATGGCAGCGTAGTTTTTCTGCTCCTCAGTCCACGGTCTGTCCTTGTAGATGCCCTGATCATTGATCTGAAATGCGCCGTGTGGCAGCGTTGCCGCGTAGTAAAGGAAGAACGGACGATCCTTGTTTTCGCGAACAAACTTCAATGCCTCATTCGAAATGAGGTCCTGCGCGTAGATTGCGCCTTTGCCCGTGACCTTTGTGTTGCCGTCATTGCCGGGCAAATCGAAACGCTGATCTTGGTTGTAAAGATAGGCTGGAAAATAGGAGTGCGCTTTGCGCTGGCAGTTGTAACCGTAGAAATGATCAAAGCCGACTTTCAGCGGACTGCCGGTTGTGTCAAACATACCCATGCCCCATTTCCCGATGCACGCCGTGCTGTAGCTCGCGCTCTTCAATAATTGCGCCACGGTAAACGTGCCCACTGGCAGCGGCATCTGACCTTCGGACTTGATTTCGCGATTCGCCCGGATCGGCGAGTGGCCCATGTGCAATCCGGTCATGAGCGACGTGCGTGACGGTGCACAGACGGTCGTGCCGCAATAAGCCTGCGTAGTGCGCAGGCCCTCGCGCGCCATGCGATCGAGGTTCGGTGTCTGGATGAGCTTTTGGCCGTAGCAGCCCAGATCGCCCTGTGCAACGTCGTCACTGAGGATGAAGATGATGTTGGGTTTTTTCTCCGCTGCATCGAGCGTTGAGCCTGACGCCAGCAGGATAGCGGTCAAGGCGAGGACGAATTTCACAGTGATTTTCATTTGGGAGTGCGATCCATTTCAGTTCGTAGCGGCATTCCTGTCTGCCGGCTTGGGCGCAGGTGAGACGGGATTACGTTGCGGTGTTTGGACTTTGGTTGGCGTTGCAGCGTAGGGCAAGCTGCCATGCTCCGCAATCTCGTAGCCCCACTCGGCAATGTGATCTTTCCCCGGACGGAAATCGTCTCCATTGCGCTTGAGTTGCGCCTGCAAACGGGCATCGAGCTCGCTGACCAGCGATTTGTTTTCAATCAGGTTGTTCGTCTGGTAGCAGTCTTTCAGATCGTCGTAAAGCACCCACGGACCGGTCAGGCCGCGCACGTAAGTATAGCGGCTGGTGCGGATGGCGCGGTATTCACGGAGTTTCTCGCGCGGGATCTTCGCAAAAGGGGATACAGACATGTAAAGCGCCGCACGATCCACGTCGCGCCCGGAGCGGAGCAACGGAGACAGGTCCTCGCCTTCAACTGATTTCGGGATGCTCACGCCCGACAACGCGAGCAAGGTGGGCAGGATGTCCGGGGTCGTGAGCGGCGTGATGACGGTGCGCGGGGCAATTCCCGGCACGCGCATCAGCAATGGCACGTGCGCCGACTCGCTCCACGCGACCTGCTTCTGGGTTGGCGCGACGCCGTGCGAACCGAGCGACTCGCCGTGGTCCGAACTGAACACCACGATGGTGTTCGACGCGAGCCCGGTTTCTGCCAGCGTGTCCAGCAGGTCACCGACACATTTGTCCAGCGCGGTGCAATGCGCGTAGTAGCCCTGAGCCTCCTGCCGTGCCCGTGACTCCATCTCGGGTGGCACGTTCGGTGGCAACTTAATCTTCTCCGGCGGATACATCGCCTTGAACTCCTCCGGGGCGGTCTTGTGCGGGAAGTGCGGCACGCCGTAGGCCACCATCAAAACAAATGGCTGTGCGCTGCGGGAGCGATCCCGAAGATATTGCTGTGCATCCTTGGTCTGTGCAAAGGCATCATAGCCTTCCCAATATTGCTTCACGTCGGAATTGCCGGTGTAGTAGTGCGAGTGGTTGTAATTGTGATCGCACTCGGCGGCTTTCCAATATTGCCAGCCCTGCCGGCGCTCCGGCGGAATGTAAGCCTCGCGCCCGTGGCCATCCAGATGCCATTTGCCGATGTAAGCTGTGGCGTAACCGGCTGCGCCGAAAATCTCTGCCAGACACAATTCCCCGTCCGGCAGGTGCGCGTCATTGAGAAACATGCCCGTTGAAGTGGGATAACGTCCGGTCATCAATGCCGCGCGATGCGGCGTGCACACGGGCAACACGGAAACCGCGTTACGGAAATTCTGGGATTCCTTCGCCAACCGATCAAGGTTGGGCGTCTGGACGTTCGGATCGCCCGCATAACCGGTCGCCGCCGCGCGCCACTGGTCGGCGAGCAGATAGACAATGTTAGGCCGGGTCGCGGCCGTGGCGGCCAACGTCACCATCTGCACAATCAGCATTGTGGTGAATCCAAATCGTTTCATAGATTAATTGGTTTAACATTGTGAACCGGTGCGCAAAGAATTCCAGCCCTGCCAACTGCCGCAGGCTGCTCTCCAGACCGCGCCGGAAGGAGTCGGTATTGGCACCAAGATTGTAATACGCCTCCATCATGGGCTAGTGGCGACGAAGTGGTAGCGACCGGAAGCCACATGTAAAACGGCGTATTGCCCTTCCCAACGGAGGAATTGAACACCGCTCGCTTCAGTAATGGCTTTCCCCCCTTCAAGCAGTTTGGAACCAACTCTGGCCGGGAGATAGACCATCGCAGTCGTGTTGGCTGGAATTTCCACGCGCAGTTCAAAGGCATCGCCCGTCTGCCGCCAGTGGCTCGAGATGCGGCCGCGGATGGAATCGTAGTGCGCCTTCACCCAGTGGATCGGCTCGCGATCCGGATTACTGTCGGGGCTCGGCGGACGCGGACGGATGACGATGGACTTGTATCCGGGCGCGACGGACTGAATGCCCGCCAAGTCCTGCAACATCCATTCGCAAACTGCGCCGAAGGAATAGTGGGCAAAGGAGTTCATCGAGGCATTTTGTTTGCCATCCGGCCCGTTGAACCCGTGCTCCTTCGTGTAGCCGTTCCATCGCTCCCAGATTGTCGTCGCGCCCTGTTCGACCTCATAGCCCCATGAAGGAAACTTGCGGCTCTGGAAATGTTTGACCGCCAGATCATTCTCACCCACGGCGGACAACACCGGCAACAACGGCCGCGTGCCGAGAAAACCCGTGGTCATGCCCGAGTTGTCGGCGGTTTCCCCATCGCGCAGTTTGTTGGCCAGAATTTTGCCAGATTTGACGCGCAAATCGTCAGGGATCAAATCCGCCCACAAACCCAGCGCATAAGCCGTTTGATTATCCACGGTCAGCGAGCCGTTCGGGCGAAGATATTTTTCGCAGAATGCAGTTTGGATTTTTAAAAACAATTCCTGATACGCTGCAGCTTCAGAAGTTTTCCCAATTGCTTCCGCCATCTCAGCCATCATGCGGGCCGAACTCGCGAAGTAAACAGTGTCGATGAATTCGATGGGTGTTTTATTTCCGAGGGATAGCCAGTCGCCCCAGTTGTGCCCTCCGGTGACGCCTAGAAAATTTTTGGCTCGGCTGTGACGCCATTCCATAAATTTGACCATGTATGGCCAGCACCGCTCGACGATCCGCTTGTCGTCATAGGCCTTCCAGATCGTCCAAGGGCAAATCACCCCAGCATCGCACCACGCCGTGCCATAATCCGGCCCCATCTGATAAGGAAAGGGGGCGTAGCCCGGAAACGTTCCGCTGGGCCGTTGCGATTCCATCAACTCGCGCAGCCACTTCGTGAAAAAAGCCGAGACATCGGCGTTCAACGTTGCGGTCTGAACATATATTTGCGCATCGCCAGTCCAGCCCAGGCGTTCATCGCGCTGCGGACAATCGGTAGGCAGATCAATAAAGTTGGCGCGCTGCGTCCACACAACATTCTTGAACAGCCGGTTTGCCACGGGATCGCTGCACTCGAAATTACTCGTAAGCGGCGTGTCACTGTGCAGCACCAAGCCGGTCAAAGCATCCAGGTCTGGCTTCCCGGGCCAGCCCGTGACTTCAACGTATTGAAATCCATGGAAGGTGAAGCGCGGCGTCCAAGTCTCACCGGTGGGGTCACCGCGAAGAATGTAGGTGTCGGTGGCGCGGGCTTTGCGGAGATTTTCCGTCATGAGCCTGCCGTCGGGATGCAGCATCTCGCCGTAGCGCAGTTGAATCTTCGTTCCGGCCGGCCCTTTGACCTTCAATCTCACGACGCCGGCGAAATTCTGGCCAAAGTTGAAGATATAAACGCCGTTGGTCGGTGAAGTGATGGCGATGGGCTTGAGTTCCTGCGTCACGCGCACCGGGTCGCCGGGGAACGCCTCAAGTTTCGCCGGTCGCTTGAACCCGAGATCCACGGCGCGCCCCACCAGCTTTGAGGGCGAGAGATTTGAATTCTCATAAAACGTGGCCGACACGCTGCCGTTTACCGAGGCGCGAATTGCCGGTTGCCACCGGGAATCGTCAAAGCCGGCTTTGCTCCAATCCGTGGTCTCCTTGCGCGCATCGTAACTCTCGCCCATGAGAAAATCCGCCTCGTGCACCGGGCCATCGTTCGTGGCCTTCCACGAATCATCCGTGACAATCATTGAACTCGTGCCATCGGAATACTGGATCTCCAATTGAGCCATGAAGGCCGGTGTCCTGCCATAGAAGTATCTCCCCAATCGTTCCGGCCCGATCCCTTTTAGCAATCCAAATCCCACATAGCCGGCATACCAGCCATCGGCAACCCACGCGCCGATGGCGTTTTTGCCACCGCGCACAAGAGGCGTCACGTCGTAGGTCTGGTAATAGGCCCGCTGGTGATAATCCGTCCACCCGGGGGCGAAGAAAGCGTCCCCCACGCGCTGGCCATTCAAATGCACCTCGTAGATACCGAGCGCGGTCGCATACAACGTCGCCCGCTGGATTGGCTTCGAAGCGGCAAACTCTTTGCGCAACTGTTGCGCAGCAGGGAGGTGAAGCGATTCACCATTGGTCGGAAGCGGCGCGCGCTCCCGCATTGAAATGTATTCGGCCTGCCAGTCGTTCGGGTTGACCAATCCCATGGTCCAGAAGCCGGCATCGCTCCAACGCGGCTGGTTATCCTGATCCCAGACGCAAACCCGCCAATAGCATTGCTGACGCGACTTCAGGGACTTGCCTTCGTAAGCAATATTCACCGTTTCGTCGCTGATCACTTTTCCGGTGTCCCACAAATCCGCCGCGTCCTTGCCAAGCAGTTCGGCGCTGCTGGCGACCTGAATGCGATAGGCCTTTTGCGATCGAGTGCGACCATCGGAAGCCAGCTGCCAGGTCAAGCGAGGCCACCCCTCATCGAGGCCAAGAGGGTTTTGGCGATACTCGCAACGCAGGTGCCCGACTTGTAAGAGGCCACCATTCGCTGATGCAGAGCAAGTGCCGGCAGTGCGACAACCCGTCAGCAGGAGGTTCAGCAGACAGACAAGGGCGAAAAAAACGCTTGGCTTCATTGTGCACATATAGGTTTTTGCTGGCAGAACTCATTCTTCCACAGACAACCTCCGCGCACATATCACGGCCTTCCCTGACATGGCGGGTCGGCACATCCCGATGCCGCCTCCAAAAAAACGGCAGAAACGAGACGGACACGCGACCGCAGCACGCCGGCAAGCCGAGGCGCGTTGAAAAATTGATGCGCTCCATTCGCATTTCACCCGCTGAGCACGAGGACTGTGCGCGGTCCGGTGGCAGGCTCGGGATGTGCTCATGGCTGGTTCACCGGGCTGCGGCCTTCAACTCGTTGAAGCGCTGGCGCATGCCGGCCAGCCGTTCCTGTTGGGCCGGGTGATTCACCAGGTCGTGCTCCTCACGCGGATCAGCGAGCAAATTGAAAAGCTGTTCGCGCTTGAACTCCGGCCAGTAAAAATACTTCCAGTCTTTGCGCACGAGCGCCTCCGAGGACGGGATGAAATTGGTGTTTCGGATGGTGGCGTGTTCCTCGAAGTATTCCGTCCGCCATGCTGGCGGTGTTGCCGCCAGATAAAGAGGGGCAAAATCCCGGCCTTGCATCTGGGCTGGCGCGGCAATCCCGGCTGCCGAGAGCAGGGTTGGGGCGATGTCCACGTTCAGCACGAACTCGTCATTGGTTGTCCCGTGCTTCGATGTGCGCAGGCGTGGGTCGCGCACAATGAGCGGCACGCGGATGCTCTCCTGGTGCGGATACCATTTGTCCGCCAGACCGTGCTCGGCGTGAAAGTAGCCGTTGTCACCGGTGAAGATGACCAGCGTGTTGTCCAGCACGCCCTGGCGCTTCAATTCCTCCAGCACGCGCCCGCACGTCGCGTCTACTTCGGTGATGAGCCGGTAGTAATTCTTCATCATCGTCTGGAACTTCTCGGGCGTGTCGAAACGCCAACGCCAGCGGACCCGGCCCTCGTTCTTCTCGTTGGCGATGAATTCGGGAAGACGGCGGAAGGACTCGTCGGTGGCGTTGACCGGCACGGGGATGGCACCGTCCTCATACAGCTTCATGCTCGCGGGCTGCGGGAGGTATTGCAGCGGGTTATTATCCTCCGCGTGCGGCGCAAAGAAGGCGAGCGTCAGACAGAACGGCTTGTCCTTCGGCCGGGTGCCGAGAAATTCCAGCGCGTCGTTTTCATTCTTCTGCGTCACGTGGATCTTCGTCCCGTCACGCTCTTCGATCCAATGCGTTCCGGAATAGGCGCGCCCGAAGTCAAAATTCGCGGCGGGGAATTTTCCGTTGTGCCACTTGCCGACGTGGCCGACGTAATAGCCATGAGTGCGAAGCAGCCCTGGATAGGTCTCGGCCCACGGGGTCTGGAACATGTCGAACGCCTTGTCCCCGTGCCGCGACATCCACTGCCCGGTGAACAGCGATGCCCGGCTCACCCCGCAAATGGGGGTGGTGACACAGGCATGCGTGAAGCGCAGCCCTTCCTGCGCCAGGCGGTCCACGCTGGGCGTCTGAACGACCGGGTTGCCGGCGCAGCCCAGGGAATCAAAGCGCCAGTCATCCGCCAGCAGGACAAGAATGTTGAGTGGCTTGTCTGCGCCCAGGACCGGCTGCAGACCCAGCGCGGCCAAAAGTGCGAGCAGAAGGAACAATCGCTTCATAGGAATATTCTGTGAATTCCAGCGTCAACATGCCAGATGAACTGCCTGCGAGCTGTTTACATCCTCTGTCCTGCCCACGCATGTCACGTGTTGACGTGACACATGCGAAGCGGGAGCGCGAGGAACAGACTTGCGCTCCTGTCCGCCCTCTCCCGTCGGATGGGGAGGGATCCCATACCAGTGTCCGCCCAAATGGAATTTGGGGCTTTGCGCCGCTGAACTGCGGAAGGAGCGCCGATCTGTGGCCAGCCTTTGACCTTCCGAGACGCCCAAAGCCGGCGACATGTCGGCGCTCCGTTTATGAATAGCCTCCAATCTTGAAAACGGGGGCAAATTACGATCATGAACGAACAGCGCCGGCTCGCCTGGGCTGCGTTCGGATGCCGCGCCGACGCTGAACCAACCAACCCAGCCCAATCACTTACGGATAAACCAACCGGTAGAACGTCGCCGCCTTCGTGGGATTTACCGTGATATTTGTCAGACTGGCACTGCCCGGGGTGACATCCACCCAATTCGTGCTGAGCCCCTTGCTCAAGGCATTGGTCTGCTCTTGCAACCGCCAGCCCTGTCCGGCTGGCCATGACAGGCCCAGCACACCGCCGCTGTAACTGTTGGTCAGTGTCGTTGCCGGGGGAGTAGACACAGCCGCGACCACACTCAAAACGCCGTTGGTGAAGGCGAATGCCTGACCAACGCCGGGGCTGCCCGCAATGCTGCTGAAGTTGCCCGCAGTGGTCGCGCCCGCGCCGCTGAACAGGACAAAGCTCTGATTGGTGGTGAAGGTCCCGTTCGTCACAATGTTCAGGACGCCGCCATAATTCACGCTGCCGCCCACGAGAACCACGTCATTGGCCGGGGTGCTGCCATTCACTTCAAAGGTGTTCGTGGAGCCGGCGTTGAGCACCAGACCGCTGCCGAGGATCAGCGTGCCGATGGAAGCGCCCGGGGCCAGGTTGCCGCCCGCATTGTTGGTGACAATACCCGCTATTCTGCCCGTGCCGCCCAAAGTGCCGCCGTTGTTCACGGTGACATTGCCCGTGCCTGTGCCGCTGCCGTTCAAGTTGGTGTTGCTGACCAGCAGGGTTCCGGCGTTGATCGTGGTGCCACCGCTGTAAGCATTGGTGCCCGTCAGGGTCAGTTGTCCGCCAGCTACCGTCAGCTTCACTTTGCGGGTTCCCGATCCCAACGCGTCCTGAATCAGTCCGGCATACGTGTTGGTCCCGGTGGTGGTGAGCGTGGAGTCCGAGGTCGTGGAACTGTTGCCGATGGTGGCGGCGTTAGCGCTTTTCACCACGCCGACGACACTTTGATCATAGCCGTTGAGATCCAGACTGGCGGCGCCTGAATTGGCAATAGAAATTGTGGCGCTGGTGGCAATCCCATTGCTGGCACCAACCTTCGCCGTTCCCTGCGCCACCGTAAGGTTGCCATAGCCGGTTCCGCCGCCCGAGTAAACCACGGTGCCATTGCGTTGAACGGCAGTTACCGATGCCGTGATAGGCCCGGATAATGCGAGCGTTCCACTGGTGTAACCGAAATGTCCGCCGGCTGAGGCACCACTATTCAACGTGATGGGCCCGCTTACGGTGGCGGTGCCCGACACCGGTTCAATCAAGCCACGGCCCACAACCCCGCTGTTGGAATTGACGACGATGGGATTTGTGATCGTGAGGTCGGTGCCGATGACGAGACGCGCGCCACCCGCAAAGGTGAGTGCCCCCTGGCCCAATGCAGAACTACTGCTGGCGCTGATAATGCCGCCGGCAAGCGTCGTGCCGCCGCTGTAGGTGTTCGTGCCGGAGAGAGTCAGGCTGTTGGTTCCCGCCTTGGTGAGGGCGAGCGACCCGGCGCTGTTCTTGATTGCGCCACTGAAGTTGCCGGCCTGGTCACCGGCACCAACTGTAAAGGTTGGCGCTCCACCTGCGAGGGAGTCCACGACGCCTGTTCCGCTCAAGCCGTTGATGGTTTCGGAGAACGCGTTGAGATCGAGCGTGCCGTCCAAGGCCACGTTGCCATTCGTCGGGCCATCGGGGATGACTTCGCTGGCGCCCAGTTGCAGCGTGCCGCTGCTGATGGTGGTGGGGCCGGTGTATTCGTTGGACAGGGTGAGCACCGTGGTGCCGGGGCCGACCTGGGCGAATTCACCGTCGCCGAGAATCACGGCCGGAAGCGCGGCCCCACCCTGCGTCAGTGTGCCCGTGAGGTTCACCGCCAGGGTGGCCCCACCCGAGACGAGGATGTTCGTGGTATTCAGCGACACGCCACCGGTGTTGCTGGTGCCGTCACCCAGCATCAACGTCCCGCCACTGACGGTCGTGTTCCCGCGGTAAGAGGGCTGCACCGCAAACGCCAGCGTGCCGCCACCAGTCTTGATGAAATGATTCACATACGTGCCGACGTTGCCCCCGGCAACGGCCCCGGTCATCTTCGCATCAATGGCCGCAGAACCGTCATTCACCTGGATGGTGCGGGCCCCGCCAGCAAGGCTGAAGGGCTGTTCCCATATCAACGTGGCGTCGGAATCTTCGGCGCCGAGGATCAGGTTGTTAGCGCTGCTGATGAAATTGGCCTCGACCCAGTTGATGGAGGCCGCCTGAAATTTCACTTTTTGGGGCGCGCCGTAGGCGGCGAATCCGCCATCGCCCGTCCAGCGCACCTGCAAATTGCCCGTGCCAATGGTGCGGTTCGTGAGATCCACACCTGACAGACCAATCACGCCACCGTCAATCACGAGGTTGCCATTGCCCAGTGCATTGGTGCGGTCGAGCCGCAACACGCCATCGCTGACGGTGGTGACGCCCGTGTAGCTGTTCGTGCCGGCCAGCGTGGTCGTGCCCGTGCCTGACTTGGTCAAAGCACCCGCGCCACCAATGGGTCCGGAAAGCGTGAGCCTGCCGATGGATGAATGGTTGATGTTCAAAGAACTCGCCAACGTCAGCGGTGCCGCGATCACATCGTCCAGCCCGCTCACCTTGTTCAACGCGGCGGGCGAACCGCTGTTGTTGAAAGTTAACGCGCCCCCGACCGGCTGAAGGTTGAAGGCATGTGTGTCATTTGCGTCACCCAGATTCAAAGTCCCGAGCGTGACGGCGGAGGGCAGTTGGATGGTTTGATCGCCCGTGATGTTATTATTGATGAGCGCGATGATGCCGGCGGCGTTGGGTGGCGACGGCAACCAGTTGGGGACGTTGGTCCATGAATACGTTCCCGCCACCGTGGGCTGCCAGAGCGGACCCGGCGGGGCGGTGCCGCTGACGGTGACGGTGTATTGGCCAAGGCTGGCGTAATCTGAATAGCCGGTGGTGAGCGGATTACCGTTGCCGACGCCGTCAACAGACACGAAATAATTCCCGGCAGCGAGGGACAGGGAGCTGACGGAGGATTGCGTCCCGCTCGTGCTGCTGTCCGCCGGCGTGTTGGTCAAAATCGGTGTGCCACCACTGTCATACAGGATGACCTGCAGCCGCAGATTGGAATCGCGCGGGGGGCGAGCCACGGTGATCGTCACCAAGCCACCCCCGGCGGTGAAGCGGAAGAAATCCTGATCGGTGTTCCGCTCGATGACCCCGTTGGTGGAAGCGGAGCTGCCCACGGTGGAAAGCAGGGTGGCGGCGGCGGTGTTGTTGCCGTGATCATCTGTGCGATACACCGCGCCGTTGTTGAGCATGACGGCGAGATCGTCCTGGAGTTGATTGGCATTGGCGTATTCGCCTTTGCTCCATTGCACAATCGGCTTGGAATACCCCACGCCCATGATGGGTGCCCAGTTGCCCTGGCCCGAATAATAAGCACTGCCGGTCGTGGTGCCGTCGTGACCGAGGCCGAGCGTATGGCCGGCTTCGTGACTGGCCGCCTCGGCAATGTTCTTTTCGCTGTTGCCGAGCGATTTGGGAAACACCCAGCACGGTGTGTCCTCACTGTCATCAAACGAACCCACGAACGCCACGCCTCCGGCGCCGCAGCCATACCAATCGCAACTGCTGCCGCCGATGACCACGCGCACACCGTAGCTCTGATCGCTAGTGCTCGTCTTGCGCAACGCCTCGATCCCCGGTTCCTCCGTCGTCACATCAATCTCATACATGGCGAAGTCCTCGGCCACGCGCTGCCAGATATACACGATGCGATTGCGTTCAGTGGTGCTGAACGAGTTTGTATCGCCGTCGAGATCGAACGCCGGCTCGGCGGCGCCATCCTTCCACCTGCCTGGCGTGTTATCCACGTGCCCGTCGAAATCCAGATAAATGACGCGATTCGCGCCGGGACGGCTGTGCAACAGAAACGTCTCGTTGGTGGCGAACGGGGGATTATCAATCGGCAAAATCTCCTCGATGATGGCACTCTGCTCCGCAGCGTTCGCCTCGGGTGGAGCGTCGCACACGTAAAAGAGCCAGCCTTGCGGATTGGCCCTGAGGGAATGATCCGCCCGGAACAACGCGCGAAGCTCGTCCGGGGTCTTGCGGTAATAGGCCGCTACTTCCGGCAGACGCTGGCCAAGCGCGGCGATCGCCGCCTCGCCCCGCACTTCCCCCACCAGATGGATGCCGTCCGGGAATGCCGGCTTCAGCGGCTGCTGACCAAGGGCGGGAGACGCCACGCCGGCGGTCAACATATACCCCGCCAGCAGCATTCTGGCCACGGAAACGCGGGATGCAAAAAATTGGGCCACCTTCAGGAGTTCAAACGCTGCTCGTTGCCAGAACCGTGCCCGGATGAAGCACCGCCCCGCCGGCAGCGATGCTCGCATCCCGCCGCCGATGACGGAGAACCGCCTGCCGGTTCGCGAAGAAATTTCACAAGCGCGGAATGTTTCAGTCGAGCATGGGAGGCACGATTCAGGCATGAGTTGATTGCCCCTTCCGCACGCCCTTCCAAATCTGCCGGTTGACCCAGAACGCGCCAAAGGCGCCCGCCAGAGCGGCAGCAATCCATGTTTCCACTTCCGGCACCGCCACGATGTCCATCTGCAAGCCCCAGCTTTGAACAGTGGTGACCCCACCACCGCTCAAGTCCGCAACGAAAAGGGACCAAGTCCCGTTTTGGCTTGTCCCCAAGAACGATCCCAGACTTCCGGGCAGACTGGTCGTTCCGCTGCCGTCGGGATTCCAGCTCGTCCCAGTCGTGCTGCCGCCGCCGTAGGTGTGGATGCCGTTGTAGCTCGCGCCGTTGAATCCATCGTCCGCCAGTGTGATGTTCAGGCTCCCCGCGCCATACCCGAAGGTGAGTCCCGGCGTGCCCACGCGATCCAGCAACACGCTGAATCCGCTGCTATGCACCAGGTAGGCGTAAAGGTCGCCGGTCCAGCCACTGCTCAACTGGAGGTTCACCGCCACGCCGTTGAGGGTGCCCGCTGGCATGGTGTTCACGGTCTGGCTGTTGACCCAGCCGCTGGGGTTGTTGTCCGGGATGCTGGCGTTGACTGTCCAGTTGGTGCTGTAGATGACGGCGTGCGCGCCCAAGGCAGCACCCAAGACCATTGCGAGGATGAGTGTGGCTTTCATAATGAAGGTTGCCCTTAGGATTTCATGATGGATGAAAGCAGTAATCACGGGACATGCTGGGTGCGGTAATAGCGGCCGCTCATCGGCGCCGCGCTGTCAATCAGGGTGATCACGCCCGTCGCGGACGCGGTGTCGGTGTCGCCCGTGTCCTGCCAGTTGACGGGCGAGAGGCTGTCCGTGTGCTGGAGCTTGTAGTTCAGGGTGGGGATGCCTTGCGCCGTGATGGTCGCCGTGGAGCCCACAACGCTGAGGCCGGTGATGTTGGCCCCGCCCGTGGCGGCGGACTGCACAATCACCGAGACGGTGCGTGTATCGGTCCCGCCTTTGCCGTCGCTTACGGTGTAGGTGAACGAAGTGCTTCCAGCACTGCCGCTGGCGGTGTAGGTGACGGTATTGGGGGTGGAACTGGCCGAGCCCTGACCGGGTGTCGAAACGGCGGTGACTTCCAGAGCATCGTTATCCAGATCCGTGGGGGCGTTCTTGCCGCCGATGACTGTCAAGGTAACCGAGTCACCCTGCATGACGCTGGTGGCGAGGTTCTGGGCGACGGGAGCGCGGTTGATGGTGACCGTGCCATCCACCGGGATGTTCCCCAAATACCAGTTCTCACCGGCACTGAGGGCCGGCATGACGCCCGGAGTCGGGGCGGTGCCACCGAAGGTGTAGCCGCCGAAGAGGGTGAAGGTGTCGCCACCGGCCAGGGCAGCGCCGACGTTGTAGAGATTGAGCGTGCCGCCAGAGGTGAATGCCGGAGTGCCGGAGGTGGCCTCGATCAGATCACCCGTTCCGCCCTTGTTCAGGCGAAGGGTGTTGGTGCCGCCCAAGCTCAACGCCCCGTTGATGGTCAGCGTGCCGGGGGTGCCGGTGCTGCCGCCCACGGTCAGAGTGCCGCCGCTGTTGATGGTGACCGAGCCGCCGATTGTGCCGGTGCCCGCGAGGGTGCCACCGTTCACTTTGACCGCGCTGGCGGCGGCGATGGAACTGTTAACCTGCAAGGTGCCCCCGCTGACGGTGGTGTCGCCGGTGTAGGTGTTCGCGCCGGAGAGAGTAAGCGTATTGCCGCCGTCCTTGGTCAAACCGCCTCCGGTAGAGCCGGAATCTTCCAAAAGATTTTGAGTGATGGTGATGCCACCGTTGGCGGTGTTAAACCGGGCTCCGCCATTCTTGATCTTGGCGCTGGTCAATCCCCCCATGTAGGTCGTGCTCGCCACCAGTGGGCGCAACGTGCCGCCATCGAAGGTGATGGTCGCTGTTGAACCGCTGCCGCGAGCGGTGGGGAACGCGGGCAGGGTCACGTCCGCCGTGCCACTGATGGCGATGCTGGAGCTGCTGGTGTCGCCGCCGGAAAGCGCGGTGAAACTGGCGGCCGAGAAGGTGCCGGCGGACAGATTCAGCGCAGCCGTGGTGTTGGCATTGTTCGCGGCAGTATTTCCACCCATCCGGAGTTCGCCGACGGTGGCGCTGCCGCCCGTCTGAACGAAGGTCCCGGTCGTGCCGGTGGCCGGGGTGTTTTCGGAGCGGCCGATCTGTAATACCGACCCGCTGGCCATCGTCAGTATGCCGGTGCTGCTTAGGTTAAAAGTGCCGCTACTGGAAGTGTTCACCCCGAGAAGTATCCCACGATTGGCCTGAGCCCCGGTGACCAGTTCTCCCCCGCTCAGGTTGTAAATACCCAACATGCCGCCAGTGCCCACCGTAAGCTGAGTTCCGCCGGTAAACAAAACCCGCCCGTTGGTTTGGTTGACCGTGCCCGGACCATTGATGCCAACGCGCCATTGCGTTGTGCCCAAAGCCAGATCGCCGCCAATATTAACGGTGGCGAGCGGAATGCCAGTGCCGCCCACATCAAAACTTGGGGTGACCGTCGGGATCACGGTGCGGTTGCCGGTCAGATTTAAGGTGCCATCGCTGACGGTGGTTTTGCCCGTGTAGGTGTTCGCGCCAGAGAGGGTCACCGTGCCCGCGCCCTGCTTGGTGAGTGTGCCAGAACCGGAAACCACGCCGCCCACGGTCAAGGTCCGCCCCGAGGCCACTTCCCAAAGATTGTCAGCGCCGAGCGCGAGCGGGCAGTTCAAGATCAGGTTCGTCATGGCCGCGCTCATATCGACATTCGTGATGGCGACCCCGCCCAAAGTCAGCGTGTTGCCCGCATTGATGGTCACCAACCCGCCGGGATTCACGATTCGCAACCCCTTCCAAGTAGTGTCCGCGCCCAATACCGTGGTGTTGGCCGAAGCCACCGTGCTATCCCATTTGGCCGTATCACTCGAGCCCGGCGCCGTGCCGCCCACCCAGCTACTACCCAGATTCAGGTTGCTGGAATTGTCCGCCTTGACCCTTTCGGCTGGGGTCGTTGAAATCACCAGATTAAGCGTGTTGCCCGAAACGCTCAGGCTGGCCGTTGTTCCGGGAGTCACGGTTGAAACGGTCAGGCCGGCCGTCGTAGGTGCCGTCCCGGTCTTGGATCCCCATGTCATCAACGGATAGGTGCCCGCGGCGAGGCCGGAGTTGACGAGGACGCTCACCGTGGGCGTGGCGGTGAAGGTGGCCGCGCCCGTGACTTTGAGCGGGGAAATCGTGGTGCTCGGTGTCACGGCCCCGAAACTGAACTCCAACACCCCGGCGGCGCTGGCCGTGAAGGCGGCATTCGTCCACCCCTTGGTGTTGTCCGTGATGGACACGCCGTAGGTGGCTGCGCCTGCACTCAGGGTCACCGTTGAACTCGCGCAACTGCCGCCCACCACGCCTTGCAGCCTGCCGGCGCTGATGGTGGTTGGCCCGGTATAGGTGTTGATCAGGCTTAAGGTCGTGGTGCCGCTGCCGATTTGGGCGAAACCGCCGTCACCGGAAATCACCGCGTTGTTACCTAGTCCGCCTGTCGTCGTTGCCTGCGTGACCGCATCAGACCGGTTCACCGCCAAGGTCGCGTTGGTGGCGACGAAGGTGCTGGTGGAATTTGCCGACAACCGGCCGCTTGTGCCACCGTTGCCCACTACCAAGGTGCCATTGCTGACGGTGGTGGGACCCCAGTAGCTGTTGGCGGCGGTAAGAGCGAGCGTGCCGGCACCGGTTTTGTTCAGGGAGTTTGCCGTTCCTGAAGAACCACCGGCAAGGGCGCCGCTCATGATGGCGTCCACAGTGGCGCTGCCGTCGTCAACCTGGATGGTCCGTGCGCCCCCCGCAAAGGAAATCGCTTGCTGCCAGTCGAGCGTGGCGTCGGCGTCGGCCGCGCTGAGGATGAGCGTGCCATTAATAAAGCTAGTGCTCCAATTGATGGAGCTGGCACTGAATTTCACCGACCGCGTCGCGCCATAAGCGGCGAAGCCACCACTGCCAGTCCACTGCACCTGCGAGGCCCCGGTGCCGGCCGTGCGGGTGTTGCTCGAGAGGTCCATATTTGCAGTGAGTCCGAGCACCCCGCCGTTGAGGTTGAGGTTACCTGAGCCTAGTGAGGCGGGGTTGATCCGCAGCACGCCTTCGGAAATGGTGGTCGTGCCCGTGCCAAAAGCGGTGGTGCCGGAAAGCACATACGTGCTGGGGCCGAGTTTCGTGAGGCTGGTGCCGCCGCCGGAGATGGCGGCGCTGATAATGCCATAGCCCGAGCCGCCGATGCTCGCCGCAGCGGGTATCGTGAGAGTGTAAGGGCCGGCGCCGCCGGCAATCGTGTAGGGACTCGCCGCAGTGCCGGAATTGATATTGATAGTTCCGCCAACCGTGACGTTGGCTCCGAGCGTAACTGTAGCCGCCGTGCCGCCAAAGCTGGGTGCATCGCCAGCGGCGTTAACCCAGTTAGTGTGAGCCACGCTTCCTTGGTCCCAGTTTTTAATGGTGGTGTTCCAAGTGCCCGCGCCACCGGCACTGCCGCCATTACCATTGGCGGCGATGTCAACCGAGCCGCCGTCCCAGTAGCGGGCGGCGGCTTGAACGGTGAGGGTGGGCGCAGCCAAAGCCAGGATGGCGAGTGCGCACACGGCAAGTGGCGCGAGGGGCCGGGTCTGAAACCGGTCCGGATGTGGAACGGTGGCTGACACTACGGGCCTGAAATCAGTGGCCAAGTTTGAGTGAATGGGAGTGGGGTGTTTCATGTGGCGGGGCGCTTCAGTGCTTTTTGAATCTGTCTTGTGGAGGCATTGTTCTGGACTGCCGTCGGCGCGAAGTGGTTAA